>JAIXRE010000057.1 GCA_027485375.1 Rickettsiaceae bacterium
CCAGAAAGTTCTGGAAAAACTACTTTAACACTGCATGCAATTGCTGAGGCACAAAAAAAGGGTGGCACTTGTGCTTTTATTGATGCCGAACATGCTTTAGATCCAGCTTATGCCAAAAAACTTGGCGTTAATATCGATGAACTTATTATTTCGCAGCCAGATACTGGCGAACAAGCTTTAGAAATAGCAGAAACTTTAGTGCGCTCTGGTGCTATAGATTTAGTGGTAATAGATAGCGTTGCTGCTTTAGTGCCAAAAGCTGAAATTGAAGGCGAAATGGGCGAATCACATATGGGGCTGCAAGCAAGGCTAATGAGCCAAGCACTGCGTAAATTAACAGCAGCTATTGCTCGTACTAACTGTATTATTATCTTCATTAACCAAATCAGAATGAAAATAGGCGTGATGTTTGGTAGCCCTGAAACTACAACAGGCGGTAATGCTTTAAAATTCTACGCTTCTGTGCGTCTTGATATTAGAAGAATTGGCGCTATTAAAGATAAGGAAGAAGTCACTGGCAGCCAAACCAGAGTAAAAGTAGTCAAAAACAAAGTGTCGCCACCATTTAGGACTGTGGATTTTGATATTATGTATGGCTCTGGTATTTCTAAGGAAGGAGAGATGATTGATATAGGGGTAAAATTTGACCTGATCGAAAAATCAGGGTCATGGTTCTCTTACAATTCAATTAGAATAGGTCAAGGGCGTGAAAATGCAAAACAATATCTAAAAGATCATCCAGCAATTTATGCTGAGCTTGAGCAAAAAATACGCCAAAAATCCTCTACCGCTACTGCTACTCCTGCTTTTGCAGAAACAAGTGCTGAAATTGATGATGCGGAGGTTATAAATGATTGATTTAACTGGTCAATACGCTCTAGTTACTGGGGCTACAGGCGGTATTGGTGGAGCGGTAGCGCAAGCTTTGCATAAACTCGGTGCGCACGTTATTATAAGTGGCAGCAATGAGGCAAGGCTGGCAGAACTCGCTAACGATTTGCAGAATAATTATACTATTAAAGCTTGCGACCTAACAAATCCTGAAGCTACGGCGCAGCTAGTGGCGGGCTTAGAGCACATAGATATACTAGTTTGCAATGCTGGTATCACGAGAGATACTTTATCAATAAAAATGACAGATGAGATGTTTGATGAAGTGTTAGCGGTTAACCTGAAAGCAAGCTTTATCTTAAATCGTGAAGCAATCAAGAAAATGATAAGAAATCGTTATGGCAGAATAATTAATATCGCCTCTGTAGTAGCCGTTGCTGGTAATCCTGGACAAGCTAATTATTGTGCCTCAAAAGCAGGCTTAATAGGAATGACTAAGGCTTTGGCGCATGAAGTGGCAAGCAGAGCTATCACTGTAAATGCAGTTGCGCCTGGATTTATAGCCTCTAAAATGACTGATCAGCTAAATGAGGCACAAAAAGAAGCTCTGATGCAAAAGATTCCTGTGAAACAATTTGGTCTGCCTGAAGATGTAGCGCATGCAGTTGCTTTTCTTGCGGGTAAAGAGTCATCCTATATCACAGGGCAAACGTTGCATGTAAATGGCGGGATGCTGATGGTATAAATTGCGTCCTAGAACCTTGTAGAACATAGGGTGTTAGGGGCAATTTTTTGTTATTATTATTGCTATTTAGGAAAGTTTATTTACTAATTTGGGTTTTTACAGTAGCGCAAATTGTTTTTTTGTGCTAAAAGGTTTTGACTGTTGCAATAGAAGCAAGATTAATTTAACTCATAATTCAAAGGGGATTTTTTATGTCTAAAACTAATAACGAACAAGTGAATAGTCTAACTCAAACTCAAATAGAAGAGCAGATTATTGAGCTTGTTGCAACTACATTAAAGCTAGATAGAGCTAAAATTACTCCGCATTCTAAATTTATCGATGATTTAGGAGCAGATAGCCTAGATCAGGTAGAATTGATGATGGCAATTGAAGCTGCTTTTGACTGTGATATACCAGATCAAGAAGCTAGCCAAATGCAATCTATTGCGGATGTAGTAAGTTACGTTTTAGAAAAAAGCTCACGTTAAATGCTTTTGGTTGCTAACAACCAAAATATAATCGTTCTTTAGACTGGGATCTAATTAGAGGGTGGAATATGGCAGCAAGAAGAGTTGTAGTAACTGGAATAGGTCTTGTTACCCCAGTTGGGGTAGATGTAGAATCTTCATGGTCTGCTATCCTGCAAGGTAAAAGTGGTATCAAAAAAATCCAAGATTTTGATGTAACCAATGCTCCTTGTAAGATAGCTGCTACTGTTGACTTTTCACCTAATGGATTTGACCCAGAAAAATTCATAGAGCCCCGTGACTTGCGAAAAATGGACCTATTCATTCAGTACGGCATTGCTGCTGCTGCTCAAGCTGTTGAGGATAGTGGTTGGAAACCTACTGATGATTTTGGATGCGACCGTACAGGGGTAATTTTAGGCTCAGGAATAGGAGGGCTTAAAATGATTGAGTCCACCTCAGTAGCTTTTCATAAGTCAGATAACAGCAAGGTAAGTCCTTATTTTATTCCAGCGTCTCTTATTAATTTACTATCAGGACATGTCTCCATTCGTTATGGTTTTACAGGACCTAATCATGCTGTAGTTACTGCTTGCTCTACTGGTACTCATGCTATAGGGGACGCAGCTCGCATAATTAAATATGGCGATGCTGACGTAATGGTCGCGGGCGGAGCTGAAGCGGCAATAACTCCTGTGGGTCTTTCTGGTTTTGCCTCTGCAAAAGCCCTATCTACGAAATACAATGATACTCCAGAACTTGCCTCTAGACCTTGGGATCAAGGTAGAGATGGTTTTGTTATGGGCGAGGGTGCTGGAGTTGTAGTTTTGGAAGAGTATAACCACGCCGTTGCACGCGGTGCTAAAATTTATGCTGAGCTTTCTGGTTATGGTTTAACAGGTGACGCTTATCATATTACTTCAAATCATCCTGAGGGTCGTGGTGCTTATCGTGCTATGGAGAATGCTTTAAAGGATGCTGGCGTTACAGCTGGTCAGGTTAATTATATTAATGCACATGGCACGTCAACGCTGATGGGTGATATCGTGGAGTTAAATGCAGTACAAAAGCTGTTTTTTGAACATAATCCAAAATTATTAATGTCATCAACTAAGTCTTCTACAGGACATTTGCTAGGTGCATCAGGTAGCGTAGAATTTATTTTCTCACTACTTGCTATTCGTGACCAAATAGCTCCTCCTACATTAAACCTTATTGATCCTATTGAAGAAGCAAAAATAGACTTAGTTGCTTTAAAAGCCAAGGAAGCAAAAATTGACTGCGTTCTTTCAAACTCATTTGGATTTGGTGGAACTAATGCTAGTTTGGTGCTAAAGAAGATGTCTTAGAGCCTGTATGTAAATTTATGACTAAGGAGTTAAGAATAAAATTCGACGAGAGAATTTAAATGCTTATAAGCTATAATTTACACAGTTTGCTGGAAAGACCCGCTAGGAAAGTCTAATTCAAGGGGCGACTATCTTGCAACTGCCGCACTTTTGTTTTTGCTATCATCCTTTCTTTCTTCTTTACTGATATTTGCTGCATGAGCTTTATCGTGCCTAATACCTAATTCTACTACATGCTCGTATTTCATGCCTTTTTCAGTTAAGACGCGCCCTGCATCCTCGACGGCTTTACGATCTTGTGGTGAAAATTTATAAAGTATTAATTCTGTAATTTCATACAAAAATTTCCAAGACAATTCTATCCTTTCTTGAAGGGTCATTCTTTTTTCGTCGTCTTGATGTTTCTTTTTGTAATAAGATTCTTGGGCAGTTTTATTATCAGCAGCATGGGCTCCTGTAATATGCCTGTAGTTGGTAAATTTTTTATAGGCTATAAACAGCAAGATAAAAACAAAAATTGTAGATAACGCTAAGATAATTGTACTATTCATATTTCCTTGAGCCTTTTATAAATGGAAAAGCTAGTAAAGACGCTTAGAAATTAGGTAACCCGCAGATACCAAGAGGTTCTTGCTGCTTGGCATCAAATCTCTAAGCGTAATGCTTTAGGAATAGTTTAAACCCAATGATTTAGGATTGCAATATTTAACCCAAACGTCGATTAATAATTTAGTTATGATAATTGCAGCAAACATTGAGGAAAGAATACCTATTGTTAAGGTAACAGCAAAGCCTTTAACAGCGCCAGCACCAAATATATACAATAGAAATGCTGCTATTAAAGTTGTGACATTAGAGTCAGCAATTGTGGCAAAGGCTGTGGCGAAACCAACCTTTATTGCATACAGATTTGATGCGCCCTTGGCTAATTCTTCTCTAATACGTTCATAAATTAGCACGTTAGCGTCAACTGCCATACCTATTGTTAAAATTATTCCTGCTATGCCTGGCAAGGTTAAGGTAGCTTGCAGAATAGACAATAATGCTAGGATATATAGCAGCGCCAAACTTAGAGCTATATTTGCAAATATCCCGAGCAATCCATAGGACCATACCATAAATATTACAACAGATATAAAGCCTATAATCCCAGCTTTTGTTCCAGCCTCTATAGAATCAGCGCCAAGGTTAGGACCTATAGTGCGCTCTTCTACAACCTTAAGAGGGGTAGGAAGAGCCCCAGCACGTAGCAATAAAGCCAGTTCATTAGCAGACTCAACAGTAAAATTACCAGAAATTATGCCATTACCGCCAAGTATAGGCTCGTTAATTACTGCGGCGCTAATAATGCTATTATCAAGTACTATAGCTAGTCTTTTGCCGCGATTATGCTTTGTTGCCTCTCCAAATAACTTACCGCCAAGAGTATTAAAAGAGAAAGCGACAGCTGGCTGCGAATCCTGATTAAAAGAGGCTTGCGCATTCACCAATTGTTCGCCACTAACTATAACTTTTTTCTTTATAACTAGATAATAATCTTCTCCTGTAGAGCTTTTGCCTGGTAGCAACACTGAGCCGCTAGGAACATGCCCTTTCAGTGCATCGGCAAGATTTGTAGCTTCATCTACTAGGTGAAAGGTCATTTTGGCAGTTTTGCCTAATACTTTTTTTAGTTGATCAGGATTGTCTTCACCGGGTACTTGCAATAAAATATGCTTACTACCTTGTCTTTGAATAGTAGGCTCTTTGGTACCAGTACTATCAACACGCATCCTAATAATTTCTATAGACTGCTCAATGACTTTAGCCTGCAGTTCTGTAAGTTTTGCCTCATCGTAGCTAAGTTTTAAATGATTTTCTTCAAGTTCAACTACTAAGGACGAATCAAGTTTACGAATCAATTTCTTTATTTTAGGCAAATCTTCCTGTTCTCGCAAATCCATTTCTATTGCGTTTTTAGAAGGATGTAAGTTCTTGTAGCCTATTTTTTCTTCACGCAGAATTTTCCTTAAATTATCAGCAAGATTGTCCATTACGTCAGCAAGGTAAGCCTCAAAATCTACGTCTAGCAATAAGTGCGAGCCACCGCGTAAATCAAGCCCTAGATTTACCTTACTAGAAGGTAGCCACGAGGAATTACTAACTGTAATGAAATTAGGCGCAGCGCATAAAAACGCTGCTACCGTGCAAATAATAGAAAAGAAGATTTTCCACTTAGAAAGTTTTGGCACTGCTTGAAACCCTTACTTTGTTTTACCAGTCTTTTTGACGATTACGTCTTTCTTACGACTTGTAATATCTGTTATAGCAGTTTTAAGCAACTTAACTCTTACATCTTTAGCTATTTCAAGCTCGACAGTGTTATCATTGTCATTTACTGCAGTTACTACGCCGAATAGTCCGCTATTAGTCATGACTTCTTCACCTTGCTTTACCCCAGATACTAAATCTGCTTGCTCACGGCGGCGTTTTTCTTGTGGACGAATTAATAAGAAATAGAAAACAGCGCACATTAAAACTATAGGCACCATACTAGTCCAATTTGACTGGATAGATTCAGGGGCTTTTGGTAAGCTTTCTGTTCCTTGCAGTGGCAAGGTAGTAGTAGTTTCGGCGTAAGCATTATTAATAAACATAGTTTTCTCTCCAAAATTATTAAAACCCCTTTAGTTAGGGCTATGATTTTAGAATATAAACTACTCATATGCGCCCCTGAAGTCAAGCTCATACTTCAAAAATAATACTAAGCTGCGCTTTAACACATAGGCGCAAGGTTACATTTATATTGAGATTCGCTATTAAATAAAAAAAGCGGTTATTACCTTATTAACCGTCATTGCGAAGGAGGCAGGAAAATAAGCGTCATTGCGAAGGAGCGCAGCGACTGCGGCAATCCACTTAATTTACTAGATTGCTTTGTCGCTTTGCTCCTCGCAATGACGCTTAAAGGTAGATAAGAATTGACCTTGCGCTTAAATAAACGCTAGTAGATTAGAGGTCAAATCTTACACCAGCATTGATGTGGTGACCTTTGTAACGTGTAGTACCAGCCCAATCTTGATCTTTTTTAGTTTTTGTCTTACCGTAATCTTTCCAGCTGTAAGATAGTTCAGCATTAACACCAGGAGCTACTTCTGAAGAAGCACCAAGAGTTACTTGATAAGCAAAGTTAGTCTTCTTTTTAGAAGAACCTGACAAAGTATCATTGTAATATGCTCCAGCAGCAGGAGGAACAATAGCGCCAGCAGGAGCAACAGAATTATCTTTATAGCTAATTTTTTCTTTTACTTGAGCCATACCAACACCAGCACCAGCAAATACTTTAGCAACACTTACATCAAACATATCTACGTAAGCATTTACAAGTAATGCAACTACATTACCTTTATGTTTTACGCTAACAGAACGTGTATCAGGTGCTCCATAACCAGTTGCTACATAACCAGAAGTATTTCCTGTTTTTTTCATTTGCGGGCTTACTAAGAATGATAATTCTAGATCAGCTCTAACATTATCCATTAAATAGTAACCAACACCAAAGCCTAAATTAGCAGAAGTATTTGACTTCATTTTTAGACCGCTACGCACATCAGTAGATTTGTTAAGCATAACTGCACCAGCGTTAGCTTTTAGGTAGTAAGTATCGCTTTCAGCAGCGAAAGCGCTTGAAGATAAAGCAGCGATAGCTGCAGTAGCTAGAAGTAATTTTTTCATAAGTGTTTCCTTTTTTAAAAATTTAGTTTAACTAACTAATCTATGCGTGGGAAAAAATATACCACGCCGATTACCTTGTATACATAACATGTGATTTGGACCTTGTCATAAAATAATGCTGAAATGGCAACAAAAAATATTATAAAAATAGCAACAGTGATAAAAAAGCCACAAAAACAGTTGTTTCTTTAATTTTTATAAATTCCTTTAGAAGTTGTTAAGATTTGGACTTGAGACAAGAAAAAGCCACCTTTACTAAGTTTGTCTTAGCATAAGGTGGCTTTTTCTTGATATGTTTGTTTAAGCGGTCGCTTTAATTCTTTCTTTAATCCTTGCAGATTTACCACTTCTTTCTCTTAGGTAATATAATTTAGCACGGCGTACTACCCCACGCTTTACTACTGCAATACTATGTACTATTGGTGAAAAAGTCATAAATCTTCTTTCTACACCTTCGCCATGGCTAATTTTTCTTACAACAAAAGATGAAGTTAGCCCACGATTACGTTTGGCAATTACTACGCCTTCATAAGACTGAAGCCTTTCATTTGTTCCTTCAATTACCCTAACGCTTACTTTGACTGTGTCTCCAGCATCAAACTCAGGTATTGTTTTACTTGTTGTAAGTTTAGCGATTTGCTCGTCTTCAAACTTATTAATAATATTCATTATATTACTCCAAAAAACTTTAATATATTTTTAGTTATACTTGTATATTTAAGGCAAAAGCTTAAATATGTTCTATCGCAATAAATCTGGACGTCGTAACTTTGTAATCAATTGCGATTGATTACGTTTCCATTCTGTAATTTCTGCATGGTTACCTGATAATAACACATCAGGAACTTTTCTTTCTTTCCATATTGCTGGTCTAGTATATAAAGGATACTCCAGCAACCCTGATAATTCACCTTCTGTTACGAAGGATTCTTCTTCTAGGGTTTTTTGGTTAACCAGCACGCCGGGCAAAAGCCTTATACAACTGTCTAAAATGGCAAAAGCTGCGATTTCCCCGCCTGATAGGACGTAATCGCCCATACTAATTTCTGTCGCATTATACTCTTCTATTATGCGTTCGTCAACTCCTTCAAAGCGTCCACATAAAATTATTATTTTTTTGTTGTTTATTATGTCCTTGACAAGCTTTTGATTTAAAGGGTTACCACGCGGTGAAGGATAATATAATTTACTATTAGGATTTAATTTTAAAGCGTGATCTATTGCATCACCCAAAACATCAGGGCGCATAATTAGACCATCACCGCCACCATAAGCTTCATCGTCGACATTTTTATGCTTGCTTCGACCAAAATCTCTAATATTGATAACGTTATATGACCAGATATCCTGTTTTAGGGCTCTGCCGGCTAAGGAATAATCAAGTATTCCTGGAAACATTTCTGGGAAAATAGTCAAAATAGACGCATGGAAAAGAGACATTAATATACAAAATTATAATTATTAGGCACACTATAGCAAAAATTTGCTAATAAATATATTGCTTTATTAGTTATTCAGGTGTATATAAAATTCTTAAGTACAGGCAATTATAACTATATTTACAGTTATATGCTAATAACGGGGCATAGCGCAGTCTGGTAGCGCATCTGGTTTGGGACCAGAGGGTCGGGAGTTCGAATCTCTCTGCCCCGACCACTAATTTTCTCTTCTCTATAACTATATGTTACTGGCAATCAACCTACCTGAATTACATCATTTCCAAAAATAAACCTAACCGTTACAAAAATTTTACTAATTTTATCAATTTTTTTACCTTTTAGCTCTTGTAAAGTGAAAAACGAGTATTATATCTTTTTGTGGGTAAGCAAAATGAAAAACATTTTCGATACAAACAACATAAAAAATTTATTTGAAAAGAGGATATTATGGCAAAAGTAATAGGTATAGATTTAGGAACTACTAATTCTTGCGTTGCGGTAATGGAAGGCAAAGAGCCAAAGGTAATTGAAAATGCTGAGGGCTTTCGTACAACTCCTTCTATGGTGGCTTTTACTGCAAATGGTGAAATATTAGTTGGTGAAGCAGCAAAAAGACAAGCAGTTACTAATCCTGCTAACACTTTATACGCAATAAAAAGATTAATAGGTCGCAGTTTTGATGATCCAATGGTCAAAAAAGATCAAGATTTAGTGCCTTATAAAATTGTTAAAGCAGATAACGGTGATGCTTGGGTTGAAATTAATGGTAAAAAGCATTCGCCTAGCCAAGTTAGTGCTTACATACTACAAAAAATGAAGGAAACTGCAGAAAATTACTTAGGCGAAAAGGTAACACAAGCGGTTATCACTGTGCCAGCTTATTTTAACGATGCTCAGCGTCAAGCTACAAAAGATGCTGGTAAAATAGCAGGCTTAGAGGTTCTAAGGATTATCAATGAACCAACTTCAGCTGCTTTAGCTTATGGGTTTGATAAATCAGGAAGTAAAACTATAGCGGTGTATGACCTCGGCGGCGGTACATTTGACGTTTCTATTTTAGAAATAGGAGGAGGCGTATTTGAAGTTAAGTCTACAAATGGCGATACATTCCTTGGTGGCGAGGATTTTGACACAAGAATTTTGGATTATCTGACTGAGGAGTTCAAGAAAGATAGTGGTATTGACCTGCGCAAGGATCCTTTGGCACTACAACGTTTGAAAGAGGCTGCAGAGAAGGCTAAAAAAGAATTATCTTCAGCGCAGCAAACTGATGTTAATCTGCCTTATATTACCGCAGATAGCACAGGACCAAAACATATGAACATCAAGCTTACTAGGGCAAAGTTAGAGTCCTTAGTTGGAGACTTAATCGATAAAACAATTGAACCTTGCCGTAAAGCTTTGCAAGACGCTGGTATCAATCCTAATGATATAGATGAAGTAGTGCTTGTTGGCGGTATGACAAGGATGCCTAAAGTTATCGAAAAAGTAAAAGAGTTCTTTGGTAAAGAACCGCACAGAGGAGTAAATCCTGATGAAGTAGTAGCGCTTGGTGCAGCAATTCAAGGCGGAGTACTGCAAGGTGATGTAAATGACCTATTATTATTAGATGTTACACCTCTATCTCTTGGTCTTGAAACATTAGGCGGCGTGTTCACTAGGTTGATTTCTCGTAATACGACTATCCCAACAAAGAAAAGCCAAGTATTCTCAACAGCTGAGGATAACCAGCATGCGGTGACTATTAGAGTGTTCCAAGGTGAACGTGACATGGCTAGCGCTAATAAGTTGCTTGGTCAATTTAATTTAGAGGGTATACCACCATCACCACGTGGAGTACCACAAGTCGAAGTAACTTTTGATATTGATGCTAATGGTATAGTGCATGTTTCTGCTAAAGATTTGTCAAGTGGTAAGGAACAAAAAGTCACGATCCAAGCATCTGGCGGTTTATCAGAAGCTGAGATTGACAAAATGGTTAAGGATGCAGAAGCTAATGCAGCTGAAGATAAAAAACGCCGTGAGTTGATTGAAGCCCAAAACCACGCTGATAGCATGATTTACTCAAGCGAAAAGCACCTGCAAGAACATGGAGATAAGGTGCCTGCAGCTGATAAACAAAAGGTAGAGGAGCTTATAGCTAAGCTAAAGGAAGTTATGAAGTCTGAGAATATGGAGGAAATTAAATCCTGTACTGCAGAGCTTTCTGCTGCTGTTATGCAGCTTAACCCAGCAGGGCAGGGCGCGCAAGAGCACTCAGAGCACTCTACTGGCGATGCGCAACAACCTGAAGAAGATAGTAAGGTAGTGGATGCTAATTACGAGGATTTAAATAAAAAATAATATCGCCTTGTAATACCAATTCCCGCACCTTTAGTGTCATTCCCGCGCAGGCGGGAATCCAAAAACCCAGTAAATGGATCCCCTCCTTCGAGGGGATGACAAAGAAGGGGCGAGGGGGTAACGAAAAGGGGGCGAGGGGATGACAAAAAAAGGGGCAAGCGTATATTAAATACGTGCGCAAAGACGAATCTTACCAAATCCGTTTGGATCATTTGAAAATGGGAATTTGGTATAATATCGCCTTGTAATAGGTTCAACGATTAAAGAGGTGTGGCGTCTGTAATAACAGAACGCCACATTTCCTTATCAATATAATTATACATTGAATATGAGCAAAAAAGATTATTACGAAGTACTAGGTGTTAGCAAAGGTGCTGATCAAGCAGAGCTTAAAAAAGCATACCACAAGCTGGCTATGCAATACCATCCTGACCGCAACCCTAATAATGCTGAAGCAGAGCAGAAATTCAAAGAAATTAATGAGGCATACGAAACCCTTAAAGATGCCCAGAAAAAAGCCATGTATGATCAATATGGACATGCAGCATTTTCTAATGGTGGTGGTGGTGGCGGTCACCAAAGACAGGGCGGCGGCGGTGCTTTCCATGCTGATATTAATGATATTTTTGGTGACTTTTTTAGCGATTTTATGGGAAGCGGTGGAAGAAGACAATCTTCACCTCAAATCAAGGGCTCTGATCTCAAATATAACCTAAAGATCACCTTAGAAGAAGCTTTTCACGGTATTAGTAAGAACATCAACTTCAGCACAGCAGTAAAATGCTCTTCTTGTAATGGACATGGTTCAGAAGATAAACACTCAACAACTACCTGTAACAGTTGTAGTGGTAGAGGAACTACTAGAATACAGCAAGGTTTTTTCACTCTAGAGCAAACATGCGGTTCTTGCCAAGGCTCTGGTCATATTATTAAAAATCCATGCAAAAAATGTCAAGGTTCAGGGCGACATAATGGAACTAAGAATTTGATGGTAAATATACCAGCTGGCGTTGAAGACGGCACAAGAGTAAGACTCACAGGTGAAGGAGAAGCTGGGGTACGTGGCGGTAGTAGCGGTGACTTATATGTTGTAGTTAGCATAAAACCACATGATATCTATAAAGTTGATGGTGATAATTTACATTGCAAGATACCTTTAAGCTTTACTAAAGCGGCACTTGGTACAGAAATTGAACTTGCAACTATTGAAGGTGACAAAGTAAAACTCAAAATTCCAGCTGGTTCACAAAGTGGCGACCAACTAAGACTTCGTGGCAAGGGTATGTCAAAAATTCGCTCCTCTGCTAGGGGTGATATGTTTGTGCACTTGCATATAGAAACACCAAAAAACCTAACTAAAAGGCAGAAAGAATTGCTAGAGGAGTTAGATAAGGAGCTAGAATCAGAAAATAATGAGGCAAGCTTTTTAGACAAGATGAAAAGTCTTTGGTCTTAAATTAAATCTAATGTAGAATATATAAATAAATAGAATTTTCTACAAACTTGGCTTATAAGATAAATAAGTTCTGATAAAAAATCAGTCGTAAAAGTCAAGTTTAGAAAAAAGTCTATTATCGACTTATATAATTTTATGTTGAGTATATTAATTTATGGCTAATGACCTTCAAGTAGTAAGAAGTTATGCTGAAGCCATTTTCAAAAGTGCCAAAAAGGTCGGAAAGCAAGAAGAAGCACTTAAACAAATGCAAGCTGTGCAGCAGTTAATTAATGATGCGCCTAAATTGCAACAAGTATTATTTTCGCCTATTATTCCTAAAGTTCGTAAATTTGAATTTATCAAACTTATTGCAAATAAACTTAATTTGGAAATAATTGTAGAACAGTTTTTGTTGTTACTAGCTAAAAATGGGCGGTTACTGGTACTAAGTGATTTGTTAGAATATTACCTCAAATTGTTAAATGAAAGCACTCAAATTAAGGAAGTTCACCTAATTTCTGCTGGGGCGCTAGATGAAACAGAAAAGGAAAAATTGTCACAAGACTTAGTAACTATGTTAAAGTGCCAAATAAATATTCATTTTACACAAGACCCCGCCATTATAGGTGGTATAATTATCAAGTATGATAGTTTATTCATGGATTATTCTATTGCTGGTGCTTTGAATAAAATCTTAAAAGCAGCAAAAGACCCTCATATTAGTGCTAAATTAGGAGTGAGTTAATGAAGTTAAATGCAGCTGAAATATCTCAGATATTACAAAAAGAAATTACCAACCTTGGAGAGCTAACAGACCTGCAAGAAGTAGGTGAAGTTATAACTGTTGGCGATGGCATAGCTAAGATATATGGCATTGACAATGTTAGAGCTGGCGAGATGATAGAATTTGAGTCTGGTGCTAAAGGACTTGCTTTGAACCTAGAAAATAATCTCGTTGGTGCTGTTGTAATGGCAGGAGAAACAAGCGTTAGACAAGGTGAAAAGGTTAAACGTACAGGTAATATTCTGCAAATACCAGTTGGTAAAGCCATGCTTGGTAGGGTTGTTGATGGACTAGCAAATCCTATCGACGATAAAGGTGAGATTGTAACTGATCTTCGCCGCAGAATAGAAATGCAGGCGCCGGGTATTATATCTAGAAAAAGCGTTCATGAACCTTTACAGACTGGTATTAAAGCAATAGACGCCCTTATTCCAATAGGCAGAGGGCAACGCGAACTTATTATAGGTGATAGACAAACTGGTAAAACTGCTATTGCTATTGATACCATTATTAACCAAAAACAAGCTCATTTATCAGGCTCTGAGAAAGATAAAATTTATTGCGTTTATGTAGCGATTGGACAAAAAAGGTCAACAGTTGCACAAGTAGTACGTAAATTGCAAGAAGCTGGTGCTATGGATTATACAGTAGTAGTAGCCGCTACAGCTTCTGATCCTGCGCCATTGCAATTTCTAGCTCCTTATACTGGTTGTAGCATAGGCGAGTATTTCCGTGATAATGGAATGCATGCTTTGATTATTTATGATGACCTAAGCAAACATGCAGTAGCTTATAGGCAAATTTCTTTGTTGCTAAGAAGACCGCCAGGGCGTGAAGCTTATCCTGGTGATGTGTTCTACCTGCATTCTAGGTTGCTTGAAAGAGCTGCAAAAATGTCTGATGCTATGGGAGCTGGCTCTCTTACAGCTTTGCCTATCATTGAAACTCAGGCAGGAGACGTTTCTGCTTACATTCCAACTAACGTAATTTCTATTACTGACGGGCAGATTTTCTTAGAAAGCGAACTATTTTATCAAGGTATTCGTCCTGCAGTGAATGTTGGGCTCTCAGTTAGTAGGGTTGGTTCTGCTGCTCAAATTAAGGCTATGAAGCAAGTTGCTGGTTCAGTAAAATTAGAGCTAGCACAATTCCGTGAAATGGCAGCCTTTGCTCAATTTGGTTCAGACTTAGACGCTTCAACACAACATTTAATCCAGCATGGAATGCGCCTTAGAGAATTGCTAAAACAGCCGCAATATTCTCCTTTTGCTGTTGAAGATCAGGTAATAAGCCTGTATGCAGGAGTTAGGGGCTATGTGGATAATATACCAGTCGAGAGAGTAAAAGAGTTTGAACGATTATTGCTAGAAAAACTAAAAACAACTGCGCCTGAAATTATTAAATCGATACGTACGGAAGGCAAAATCAGTGCTGAAATAGAAGAAAAACTCAAGTTATTCTTAGAAAAATTTCTAGCAGACTTTAAATAGCAAGGCGCTTTGGTTATGTCAAACTTAAAACAGCTTAGAAACCGCGTTAAAACCATCAAATCGACCCAAAAGATTACTAAGGCGATGCAAATGGTTTCTGCTAGTAAGCTCAATAAATTAAAAGCACAAATTATTGATGCTGAAAGCTATATAAAAGCTTTAAGTTTTATGATGACTCAGTGCTCTTCTAGTGAAATGCTTGAGGAGTTAACAGTAGAGCAACAAAAGTTTTTTACTAATCAAGCTAGTAATAAAGTTGACTTATTTGTAGTGTTTACTTCTGAACGTGGTTTATGCGGTAGCTTTAACTCTAGTGTACTAAAGCAAGTAAAAGCTGCTATAGCTGAATCATTAAGCCTTGGAAGAGAAATACAGTTAATAGTGATAGGCAAAAAGGGGCTTGATGGACTGCAAAAATATACCAGCCATATTGCGGGTTATTTTAACATAACCAAAGGCGATAAAGCTAATTTAGCGCTGCAGATAAAGCAAAAAATGCTTGAGTTAATTACGAATGGCAAGGTAGGCAGCTGTTATATATTCTTTAGCAAGTTTAGAAATGCGCTAATGCAAGTGCCAACTAAGCATCGTATTATGCCGCTAGAAACTGAGGTTTTTACAGCAACAAAAGATGCGCAAAAAAATACGGGTTATGAGTACGAAGGGGCAAATTTTATTGCTAATTTGATTAATTTATATATTAGTGGTCAGATAAATTTTGCTATACTACAAAGTGGTGCAAGTGAAGAAGGCTCTAGAATGACAGCGATGGATAATGCTACTAAAAATGCAGATGATATGATTGATAGGCTAACTTTGCAGCTAAACCGCTCAAGGCAAGCAACAATTACCAAAGAGCTTATAGAAATAATTTCTGGAGCTGAGGCTATATAGATAATAAAATAAGGCTTAAATAAATGAACAAAAAGACAAACTCACAGAATATCGAAAATGGTGCTATTGGCAAGATCTCGCAGGTCATTTCAGCTGTTGTGGACGTAAAGTTTCCAGATGGCGCTAATTTGCCTCCTATTTTAAATGCTCTTGAGTCTACTAATGACGGTAAACAGGTTGTTTTTGAGGTAGCGCAGCATATAGGAGATAATTCTGTACGTTGCATTGCCATGGAATCAACAGATGGTCTTGTGAGGGGCACAGACGTAAGAGATACTGGCTCGCCAATTAAAGTACCAGTTGGTAAAGAAACTTTAGGGCGTATTTTAAATGTCATAGGTAAGCCAGTTGATGAAAGAGGAGAAGTTACAGCTACGCAATTTCATTCTATACATAAAGATGCTCCAACTTTTGCCCAGCAATCTACAGAAAAGAGTATCTTGGTAACGGGTATTAAGGTTATTGACTTGCTCGCTCCATATGCTAAAGGTGGTAAGATAGGTTTATTTGGCGGTGCTGGCGTTGGAAAAACAGTACTTATTATGGAACTTATAAACAATATTGCAAAAGCCCATGGTGGCTTTACGGTGTTTGCAGGTGTTGGCGAAAGGACAAGAGAAGGCAACGACCTTTACCATGAAATGATTGAGTCTGGTGTTATTAACCTTGAAGAGCCTGAAAAATCAAAAGTAACTTTAGTGTACGGGCAAATGAATGAGCCACCTGGCGCGAGGGCAAGGGTAGCCCTAACAGGGCTTACTATGGCAGAATATTTCAGAGATTTAGAAGGCGGTCAAGACGTACTATTCTTTGTTGATAATATTTTCCGTTTCACTCAGGCTGGTTCTGAAGTGTCGGCAACGCTAGGTAGAATTCCTTCTGCTGTAGGATATCAACCTACACTTGCTACAGATATGGGCGCTTTGCAAGAACGTATTACCTCAACAAAAAATGGATCAATAACTTCTGTGCAAGCTATTTATGTTCCTGCTGATGATTTAACAGACCCCGCTCCTGCTGCTTCTTTTACTCACCTAGATGCTACTACAGTGCTGAACAGGCAGATAGCAGAAATAGGTATATATCCTGCTGTAGACCCTCTTGATAGTAATTCGCAAATGCTGGATCCTGAAGTTGTAGGTCAAGAGCATTATGAAGTAGCTAGAGAGGTACAAAGAATTTTGCAAACTTATAAATCACTGCAAGATATTATTGCTATTTTAGGTATGGATGAATTATCTGAAGAAGATAAATTAATCGTTGCTAGGGCAAGAAAAATCCAGCGTTTCTTATCTCAACCTTTCCACGTTGCAGAAGTATTCACTGGTTCTCCTGGTAAATTTGTTAAATTAGAAGATACAATTGCTGGTTTTAAGGATTTATTATCTGGAAAGTACGACCACTTACCAGAATCTGCTTTCTATATGATTGGTGGTATTGAGGAAGCTGTAGAAAAAGTAGAAAAAATGTCTAAGGCAGTTGGTTAAATAAGCTAAAAGCAAGAGAGTGCTATAGATATGTTGGTAAAAATCATCACCCCATCAAGTACGTTGCTTGAACAAGAAGCAAGTATAGTCACGCTACCTGGCGAAGAAGGAGTATTTGGCGTAATGCCTCGGCACGCCTTGCTGATGGCGAATTTAAAAGCTGGTGTTACAACAATCAAATTAGGCGAGAAAACCCTGCAATATTTCGTGCAGGGCGGTATTGCTGAGGTCAATGGAGAGGCTGTAAATATAGTTACTGAATTTTCTCTTGACCTCACTAACGTAACAAAGGCAGAAATACAAAACAAGCTGGATACGCTAAATAACCTATTACAAGGGCAATCAGAGCAGCAATTAAGTGCCACCAAATATAAATTGCAGCAGTATCAAGCGGTTCTTGCCTGCTTTATACCAGATCCCATTTTTAAATGATCCAAATGGATTTTGCAAGATTCGTCTTTGCGCACGTATTTTATATACGCCCTGAGCAGACTCACTTTGAAATCCATTTGCCTGATTTAATTCTTTAGAAATGGTATCAAGCATGAATAAAAGGTCATTTTCCAACCTTTTGTTTTCTCTTGCCAAACATTATACTATAATCTACACTGGCGTTTTAACGGCAATTCCATGATCATTCTCAATTTAATACGCATCTTAATAATAACAGCTAAATACCAAATTTTAACTAATACCGGTAATATCAAATTGCCATATTATATAAGGGTAGCTGGTATAATTTTAGAGTTGCTATTTTACCCATTTAGCTTAATCAGGAAGAGAAAAGAAAGTTTTGGAGAACGCCTCCTTGAGGGCTTAAAGCAGCTAGGACCAATTTATATTAAATTTGGTCAAACCCTATCAACAAGACCAGATTTAATAGGTGATGAGACTGCTAAAAACCTAAGATCTTTGCAAGATAAACTGCCTCCATTTGATAGCAGCGTTGCACAGCAAATTATTAATAGAACTTTTGACGAGTCTATAGTTTCCTTAATCGCATTTTTCGACGAGCAGCCTGTTGCTGCAGCCTCTATTTCGCAAGTCCACAAAGCAAGGCTTATTAGCGGCGAAGATGTTGCTATAAAAATCCTGCGTCCAGGTATACATAAAAAGTATAATGATGATATTAAAGTGCTAGGGTTTTGCGCTAGCTTAATTACTAAATGCACTAGCAGGTTTAAAAGGTTAAAGCTTTTAGAAGTAGTTGGAGTCTTTAAGCAAACTATGTGCTGCGAATTAGACTTAAGACTTGAGGCAGCTGCAGCCTCAGAAATAAAGGATAATTTACGCGGTGATAATGAGATATATATTCCTCGTATATATTGGCAATTAACTTCAGAAGAGGTGCTAACTACAGAATGGGTAGAAGGAATATCAATTTATGATACTGAGCAAATAATCCAAAAAGGTTTAAACCCTGCGGAGCTATCTGCTAAAATTGCTACAATGTTTTTTAATCAAGCTTACCGTGATGGCTTTTTCCACGCTGATTTACATCCAGGCAATATTTTGGTCAAAGCAGACGGCAGCATAGCTTTACTGGATTTTGGTATTATGGGTAGATTGCCAGAGCAAGATCGTTTAGCAGTTGCTGAAATATTATTGGCTTTCCTGCAACGTGACTACAGACTTGTAGCAGATGTCCATATGAAAGTTGGCTATATACCTAAAAATACTGATTTAGAGCTCTTTGCGCAGCATTGCAGAGCTATATCTGAGCCTATAATAGGTCTGGCTAGTAAAGATATTTCGATTGGTGGATTACTTTCCCAGCTGTTTAAGGTAACTGAAGATTTTGGCATGGAAACCCAGCCACAGCTATTAATGCTACAAAAAACAATGGTGGTAGTAGAAGGTATCGGCAATAGCTTAGATAAGGGCATAAATATGTGGCAGCTAGCTGAGCCATGGATAAAAAAATGGGCAATAAAAAACCTAAGCCTAGAAGCAAAACTACTACGTTTTATAAAGAAGTGCCTATCTGAAAAACTGAGTTAATACTGATCGTGTATTTTTGATACTCAACCTCAATAAAAGCCAATATTTTCAAATATATCATTAATCATATCTTTATTTGGTAATGTTTAAGTAATAAGCTACTTCTTAGCAACTAAATATTTAAAGAGTCTTGCTATGAAAAAATATTACAATAAATTATTGCCCGTAATATTGCTAAGCACCTTCGCTGGAAGCGCTAGTGGTAGTAGTACTACAGGAACCGCTAGTTTAACAGTGACTGCTAACGTCCTTGCGACTTGTACCGTGCAGCCTGCAACATTGAACTTTAACGCATATAGTCTAGTGCAACTTGATGCTACAACAAATATTAGCGTAACATGCACTAATGGAACTCCTTATAACATTACATTAAGTGCAGGATCATCAGGTAGCATTACTGCTAGGACAATGGTTAACTCTGCTGGCGACCCTTTAACTTACCAGATTTATAAGGATTCTGCAAGGCTCAACGTTTGGGGTACTGCAGCCGCAGATCTACTTGCAAGCACAGGCACTGGCGCAGCTCAGCCTCACACAATATATGGTAGAATATTTGGAGCTCAAACAGCCACTGCTGGTAGCTATTCAGATACTGTAACAATAACAGTAACGCCATCAACTCCAAATCCATAAACAACTATTAATTTTAATTTTTAGGAATAACAATATGACAAAAAATTTTTACGCTAAGCTATTTTTCTTAGCACTTTTTATATTACCAAATTTTGCTTTTGCCAGTTTTAGCATAAGCCCTATAAATTTAGTAATTGACAAGGGTTCAAAAATTAGCTCCATGACTTTACAAAATAACTACCCTTACGAGCAGACTTATCAGTTAATCGTTTATAAAATTGAAAATGTTAAAGGCGAGCAAAAATTTGTTGAAACTAAAGAATTATTAGTTACTCCAGCAATATTTAAAATAGGAGCGGGGAAATCACAATTAGTTAGGGTTGCCGTTAAAGAGGGCGTTATGTATAGCCACCGTGAAGAGGGTTACAGGCTTGCTGTAAGGGAATTACCACGCAGAGCAGCGACAGGATCAAAGGCTACTATAAATTTCGTTACGCAGTTTAATCTACCCGTAACTATTAAATAATAATTAGAGGTAGTACAGTTCTTCCTAGCAAGGTAAAAGATGCAACTATGGCGCTACATTATAAGTATCACAGCTGCCTTATTTATAATATTTGTAGCGCCATTGTGCTTTGCAAGCGGTAGCAGCAATGCGGAGCTTATAGTTAACTTAAAAATCAATTATGAAGAAACTGACATAATCTCTACTATTTTACGAAACAGCAATGAAATATTAGTGCCTTTAGAAGACTTAACAGATTTTAGAGTAAAGCAAGACTATCTTGATACCGCTAGTACTAATATTAATGGCACGCAATATGTCAATATATCTCAATTACAGCTCACAACTTATAAATTAAATCTAGAAAATTTAGCATTAGAAATAAACTTTCCAGCAGGGTCAATGGTACCGCAAAGCTTTGGTAATATAAGCGAGCCATTAAAAGCAGTTGGCATGCCTGCTAAAGGCGGCTTTATCAATTATGATTTAGTCTTAACTGACTCAGGTAACTCGAAATCTGCAAGCGGTATAGAAGAAGTTTGTTATTTTAATGATTCTGGTGTCCTGAAGAATAGTCTTTTATTCGCATATGATTATTCACAAGCAAAAACTGCAGGTGGCAATAGCAAGAATGCTACTAGGATAGTAAGACTAGATTCTAATTGGAATGTTGAGGAAATTGGCGAACTTACAAGGTGGCGTTTTGGCGATGCTGTCACAAAGTCATCTGATTGGTCTAACAGCACTCGTATTGCTGGCGTGCAATATTCTACTAACTTTGCAGCAAGACCAGACCTTGTGACTCGTCCTCTTATGGCTTTTCAAGGAAGAGCAGATTTGCCTAGTACTGTTGAAATATACGCAAATTCTATGAAGGTTTATCAAAACACTGTTAAAACTGGTGATTTTAACATTAATAACTTACCTATCAGCGCTAATGGAAAAGGCGATTTAACAGTAAAAATGCAAGATATTACTGGCAAAGTGCAAACAATAGTTATTCCATTTTATACTGCTCCAACTTTGTTAAACCAAGGACTCTCTGATTTTTCTTTTGAACTTGGAACGCAAAGGCTAAAATACGGTATAGAAAGTAGTAAATACGGTTCTCTTGTAAGTAGTGGCGATTATATACACGGAGTTAATGATGACTGGACTGCGGGCGGGCATTTTGAATCTTTTAAAAGCGTTGCTGCTGTAGGAACAAGCCATACCTTTAAGGTAAGTAATTACGGCTTAGTTACAACGTCTCTAGCCACCAACCTACATAATATTAGCAATGCTCAAAAAGCAAGCGTAGGTTATAGAAAAAAAAAAAAAAAAATTA
>JAIXRE010000115.1 GCA_027485375.1 Rickettsiaceae bacterium
AAAAATGCTCCTATCCTTATTGTTGATGAAGCGACAAGCCAACTGGACTCAATCACTGAGAGTCTCATTCAGGAATCATTAAGCCGTCTTTGCGAGGAGCATAGCGACGAGGCAATCCAGAAAAACAAGACTGGATCGCCACGCTTTGCTCGCGATGACGAGATAAGGGTATCGCACTACAACAATAGATTTAGCTTTAAAAGCTGGTGTTGTTTGATCTTCTGCTGGCTTGCAGGCTGTTATGGCTAAGAGTGTTAATAGAAGGATAGTTTTCATATGATGTTCCCCTATACCGCAGATAGCCCTAAGAGGTAGTAGGAAAACAAGCGGCGAGCTTGCTCAAGCGGTTAACCCCTCTAAATCTTGGACATGCGCAATAGTTTCCCCGACCGTAAAATCGAGGATTATACCATTTCATAGTTGGTATCAACTAAGTAAGGCAGAGGCTCTGACACCCCGAAATAGCTTGCGACTATTTCAGTTACTATTCTACTTAAGATTGCATGCAAGTCAAGCAAGTTGCGATATAAATTAACCAAACAGCGACAAAAATTCTACATTTTAGAATAAAACTATAGGCTAAATAGGTTTTTTGCTAAAAGTCTCTTGAGTAGTGACGACTGCATAACGTACATTATATATTTAGTCGCAAATTTAGGTATTGTAATATGGCGCGGTTGATTCTTAATTCTTTAAAGTTATTTCTTGCTATTTCGTCACTGCTGTTGCTTTTATCATGTACTAATTCACCACCTTACGAAATTAAGAGCCCTTGCGTTTCAAGCGATTCTGAAGATCCTTTTGTAATTAATCCTTGTATACGTAAACCGCTTAATCTCAATAGAGATATAAGCTAATATAGCTGGGCATAGCAATGAACGATAATACAGCAGAGAGCAAAGTTGCAATTGGGCTAATGGGTGAGAACGTCCTTAATAATACCAGCACAGCTTTGCAAATACCACATCTTACGCCTAGATATTTATTATCCTTGCTTTCTTGGGCTAATATAGATAGCAGTATATATAGAATTAATAGGGTGCAAAATTTTAGCGAGGTGCGTAAATTAGCAGTATCGCCAAACAAAAAAATTGAATTGCAAGATTATTACTTTTTATCAGATTTACTTAAGTCTATACCTTTGTTTCACAATCTATCTGAAGAGCTAATTAAAGAAGTGCTTAATGGCTTATATCAGAAATCTGTTGAGATAGGCGATGTCATAGTCAAACAAGGTGAAGTGGCTAATAAGTTCTACCTTGTAACTGAAGGAGAATTTGAGGTTTCGGTAGAAGAAGAAGGCAAGAAAGTATCGCTTAAAACCTTGGTAGCTGGTGAGTATTTTGGCGAAATGGCTTTGCTGGAAGAAACAACTAGGCAGGCTACTATTACAGCCGCAACCAAAGGCTCTATAATTTGCTTAAATAAAGAAACTTTTTATAAAATTACCGCTAATCCTAAATTAAAAAAGGAGTTACTACTAGTCCTGCAAGAAAGAAAAAGTGAACTGAATTTATCGACTCAGTACGGCAATATTAGTAATGCAATGTCAATAGAAAATAGTCATCAAGCGACCGCTCCTATTTTCTCAAATTACGAAGCAGATTCTATTGCAATAGATTTAAACTTTATTCAGGCTGGCATAGCTATACATACAAAAAATAATGATATCTATAGAGCTGGTAGTCATAAACAACTAGCTGAGCAGCTTAGGGTTGGTATAGACAATGTACATGAAAAGGAAGAATGGGAGCTAATTAATAATAAAAAATTTGGCTTGCTGCATAACGTTACAGCTGATATGTGTCTTGAGGCGAAATCAGGTTTACTCGCACTTGATGATCTAGATAATTTACTGGCGTTAGTATGGAAAAAACCTTCATTTTTTCTAGCGCATCCTAAAGCGATAGCCGCTTTTGCAAAACAATGTACCAGTCACGATATCGTTATGCCAGTTGTATCAATACTGGGTAGCAATTTTTTAACCTGGCGCGGATTGCCGCTAGTGCCTTCAGATAAGATAAATATCGTTAATGATAATGGAAAGTTACGTACAGATATATTATTGCTTAGAACAGGTGAAGACAATCAAGGAGTAGTTGGGTTGCACAGGGCTAGCTTGCGTGAAAATATTTACAATATTCCAAGCCTTTCTATCCAGTATATTGGATCTGATGAACAAGCAATTTCTAATTACCTTATCACCAAATATTTCGCTTTGGCTATTTTAGTACCAGACGCAATTGCTGTACTAAAAAATGTAGAAATAGAACAAATTAACTAGTATTTTAAGCCTTAGCGGTCAACTGAACTAGTTATACAGTCCGTAAAAACTGCAAAATCCTTCCTTTGGTATTTTTGACCTATTCACTCAAATTGTATTTTAGCCTTTAATTTGACTTAACAAGCCTATTACTTTAAAAATAGTTTGACCCGTTTATTAAGTTAATCATATCATGAATATATGATTAATTTTTTAATGAAGGTATTTTATGAGTAAAAAGGACATAGACGGACAGGACGTAGTAAAAGAAAAGCAATTAGTAATAACGTTTCCTAGGAAAATTAATGCTGGTGATAGGTCAGATTTTGCTGAGGCATTGAGTGAGGCTGGAACGATAACTAAAGATTACGTCAGTGAAATGAACCATGCTAATATAACTACTATTACTATTCCTATCTCTGCTGAAGGTAAGGTCGAAATTGCTACAGGTGGTTTAGTAGATGAACAAGAAGAAGTAATAAACAAAGTTTTAAAAAAGCTTAAGTGTCGTGGTATACAGACGCAAGGAGGAGTTTTATCCTTTGCAGCGCAGGGGCAGCCAGCCGTTATGCAAGTTATAGAGGCTGAGAAAGTTATAAAAATAGATGATTTGCCAGAACCCAAAGTAAGGTTTGCTGAGGAAGTAGGAATTAAAGAAATAGAGTTAAGTGGTACAGAAATAGAGCTAGACGATAAAGAGCCAAAATTTCAATGGTTAAAGGATAACAAGCCACAAAAATCTGCTCTTAAAGCATTTTCAGAACCACTAACAACAGAGAATTTTACTCAAGTTTTTTCGAAGGATTGTGTGGATGACAAAGACAAGCCTGTAGAAGGCTTGTACGAAGATTTTGTAAAAGTTTTGAAAGATAATGGGTTATTAATTGGAGATACATCACCAAGTATGGACTCGAGGATAGGTGGTGAAGTGGTGAGTATGAAGATTCCCACTCAGGATATAACGATCACGATACCTGTTGATGTAAAAAATTCTAAAGAAGTGAAGGCGCTGCTACAAGAGACCTTGGAAGTTGTGCATTGTCAAGCAAAGATCAATATAGAGATCGACAAGACTGAGATTGCTCCAGCAGTCGTAGCTAATCCAGCAGTAGCTAAGCCAGCAGCAGCTCCAGCAGTCGTAGACAAGGCAGCAATAGCTCCAGCAGCCGCTCCGCAAGAACAAGCTCCGCCAGTAGCAGCTACAAAAGTTTCGTTAGCAGAAGGAAAATTACATTTACCTGAGGGTGAAATACAGTTTAGAAAGCCAGTGCCTGAAGCGGCTAAACCAGTACAGCGGCAAGCAGCAGCTCAGCCAGCCGCTGCTCAGCCAAAGCTAATGACTAAGGAAGAAAAAATAAGCAAACTAGAAAGTGATATTAAAGGGTATGATAAGTTAATTAAAGGTCA
>JAIXRE010000091.1 GCA_027485375.1 Rickettsiaceae bacterium
ACCAGCTTCTATGAATTTTAATATAAATCTAGCTAAAAACTCACATTTAGGATTTGCTATCAAATCTGTTGACGGAAATACTAAAATTCATACCGAAATGGCTAACATACCATTTAATATATATGAAGTGGCTGAGAAAATAGCTAATACAATTTATATTAAAAGTCATGCTGATAATGCGGTATTTAGCTTTTTGCATGATATTAGGTCAGGAAAAATTAACAGCGGCGTACTAGACTTACTACTTGATTATAACCTCTTGGAACATTCTAAATTAACTAAGGAAAATCTAGCTGGCAAGTTTGATATAGCAAGTTTTGAATATAAGTATGATAAAGATTTTCCAGCAATAACTGACCTAGCTATGCAGATTACAATAGATGGAGCAAAAATAGTTGGCATTCTCTCGCAAGCATATTCAGAAAATACTCTGATATCTAATGGTAGAGTTACCTTTGACTGGGAAGGAGCTGATTCATCAAATTTTATTATTAAAGCTGTAAGCAAAGGCAGCGCTGCGGATTTGATTAGTTTTATTCCTGTTGAAGATTTAGAGAAAGCTAAAAAAACAGATATAGATCTAAAAAAAATTACGGGCATTGCTAATTCAAAAATCGAGTTAAATGTTCCAATTAATCCACATATTAAAAACAGTTATAATATTTCTAGTAATATATCAGGGGTAAATTTGTCGATCTTTGATAATAAGGTAAGCCTAAAAAATGCCATTTTAAGTGGGTCATTTAACGGTGATCAAGTTGTAATAAATGGAACTGGCAAGATTAACAATTTTGATAGTACCCTAAAGTATCAATATAAGCTTACTGACCAAAGTGATTTTGAGCAATTATTACAAATAAAGACAAATATAGTAGCCTCTGCTAAAGCTGGATCTAAAGAAGAAAAAGACTTATTAACGTTACCGATAAAGTTCTTATCTGGCTCTTCTATCTTAGATTTTGAATATAAAGTTAAAGGCGGACAAACATTGCTTTCAGCTAATGCTAATTTGCAGCCGCTTGGTTTTGTAGTTAATAAATTATATATCACCAAGCCAGAGGGGCAGAAAGCGGAGCTAAAAATTGGTGGTAATTTCAAAAGTGATTTAAGTGGTGTAATAAATTTTAAGCTAGTAGGCGCAAATAACTTAAATATTACAGGTGTTGATAATATAAAAGCAAATAAGCATGCGTTAACTTTTTCAAAAATTACCAGTTTAGGCACTGACCTACAAGGTGAGGTATCGTTTGAGAAGAGAGGCGTTGTCACTTACATACACGGCAATAAACTTGACCTTTCTGATGCCGAGATGATGCATTTTCTAAGTAGAGATGCTGAAACTAGTGGCAACGATATGAGGCTAGATATAGGAGAAATAAAGCTTAAGAATGGTGTAGCTTTAAATGATGTAAAAATGGCTATACAATGCGATAAAAGCCATTGCTTTAATGGTTATTTAGACTCCCATATTGGACCAAAATTTTTGAGAATGACACTACAGCAGGTTGAAAAAAACAAGGAAGAATGGACTATTACCTCAGATAATGCTGGCGCGGTGTTCAAGGCTTTTGGAATGTACAAAAACATGAGGGGCGGCACGATGCTTCTGGTTTTTGACACCAAAGATAAAGAAGATAAGCTTAAAGCAGACCAAATAGTTAGTGGTCGTTTTAGTATTGATAGGTTTTTTGTAAACACTAAAGATACCAAATTCTTAACTAAACTAGTCTCTTTTATTTCGTTGCCGGGGTTTTTTAATTTTGTAACTAATAAACAGTATGTTGGTTTTTCCACTATAACTGGTAAATTTGATTACAAGGATAAAATCTTAATGGTTAGAAATGGCGCTGCAGAAGGACCATTTTTTGATTTTAGCATGAAAGGAAGCATAGATACAGATCAGCGCAAAATCAAATTAAAAGGTGTAGTAGTACCATCAATTTACGGTATTAGCACCCTGATAAAAAACATACCTGTACTTGGTAAGATTTTATCAGGAGGACGCCGCAAAGGTATAGTTTCCGCTTCATATTCGATTGATGAAGCCTATTAGGCTGATACCAACCTAGCAAGGTTGGCGCAAGCACAAATAAATAGAGATTATTAGTTTAGGCATTTTTAGGCAAAATAACCACAAACTTTGCTCCTTTAACACCGTCGCTTTCAGCTTTAATTTTGCCGCTATGCGCTAGAATAGCCTTTTCGCATAGTGCTAAACCTATTCCACGACCACCAGAAGGGGTTTTAGTTCGAGAGCTTACAGTGAAACTGTGGAAAATATCGTAAATATCGCTTTTTGGAATGCCAATACCCTCATCTTGTATAGTAAATGTTATTGAATCAGCGCTGCTGCTTAGCTCGATGGTAATAGCGCCCTCTTTGCTGTACTGTATAGCGTTGATAATCAAATTATCTAAAGTAGACCTAATGTAGTGCTCGTCACAATTTATGATAATATTATCTTCTATTTTACTAAAAAACTCTAATTCTTTACCATTTAAATACAGCCTCTTGCAGTAATCTACTCGTTCATAGATTAACTCGCTTAGGTTAACGGGCTTCTTGTCCAGACGATAACTAAGGCTAGATAATTTAGACAAGTCAATCAGGTTGTTAACTAAGCTACTTAGGCGCTCTGAACTTTTAGCAATATCTCTAATTGCTTTGCGGCGCTGCGTTTCAGTAAGCTTATCGTAACTTTCATCAAGGACCTGTCCCATGCTTGTAATACCCGTAATAGGAGTATGCGCTTCATGCTCAAGGTTACGCAAAAATTCATTTCTTAGCTGGATGGAGCTTGTTAGCTCTTCTTGTTGCGTTTCTATACGCTCTCCTAAGTGACTAGCCTTTTGCTCTGTAAGCATTTGATAGTCTTGCTTTGGCTTGAAAAAAATCACTAAAGCTGTTCCAACAATCATTAGGGTATACATAAAAATAAATTGCGGTGACCCTATAC
>JAIXRE010000040.1 GCA_027485375.1 Rickettsiaceae bacterium
CCCCGCCACCGTCATTGCGAGAAGCAAAGCGACGAAGCAATCTAGTATGTGATTTTTTTTTGGATTGCTTCAGGCTGCCGCCCTCGCAATGACGTTTAGCTGACCGCTTCAGGCTGCCGCCCTCGCAATGACGTTTAGCTGACCGCTTCAGGCTGCCGCCTTCACAATGACGCTAAGAGCTAAATAGCGCAAAAACTAAAGAGGTCTTTGACGACCTCGTTATTTTAACCACCAACAAGGAGAATAGTACTACCCTGCTGGCGATCGGGGAGTTCGAAAAACTGCCAGTAACAGCTCTAATAGCCTTTAGACTCAAGAGTTTAACCCCTTGAGTCTTGGACATACACTATTAGATCCCCTCCTCCCTAGGGGATGACAAAGAAGGGGCAAGCGTATATGAAATACGCGCGCAAAGCTCGAAGGCTTGCTAAATCCTGTTGGATTATTTAAAAATGGGATTTGGTATAAAATATGATGATAATCAGAAAGCTTAGAAAGGTAATATATAATGGTGGGCTTGAGAAGACTTGAACTTCCGACCTCACGCTTATCAGGCGGGCGCTCTAACCAGCTGAGCTACAAGCCCATTATATTTAACAAATCAAGAGTGCGCTTATTTTATTCAAATATTGTAATATGTCAAGAACAAACCGCATGCTGCCCTAATACCAAAACCTATTTTTAAATGACCCATAAGCAGATTTAGTTTTAGCAAGGCTGTCTCGCCCTTTGCTTATTATTTATATACTCTCCTAGCTCCCTATCTAAGCTTATTAGTCTTCAAAACCTTGCTTTATATATTTTAAAGGATTAACGGCAATTTTTCCTTCTCTAATAGCAAAATGAAGCTGTGGCTCTTGTACCTCTCCAGTACTACCAACATGACCAATTACCTCACCAGCTTTTACTATTCGTCCTTTTTCAAGGAGTAAGTCATCCATATGCGCGTAAGCAACAAAAAGGTTAGAATTATCTAATTTTACTATAATTAAATTGCCAAATTTAGCATCGTTTCCAGCATGTACAACTGTGCCATTACCTATTGACTTTATCGAGCTGCCAGCAATAGATGCCAAATTTATACCATTATTTTTACTACCATTTATTTGCTCGCCAAAGTTAGTAATAATCTTACCTTTAACTGGTCTTATATAATCTGCTTGTCTTGCACTACTTGCTACTTTTGCCTTACTTGGTATCTGTTCTTTTTCAATGTTAGTAGTTGTTTGAGTATCCTCCTCGTCACTCAAGGTGCTAGCAGTATCGCTAGCTTTCAACGAATTTATAGGCTCTAGTTTTGCAATATGCTCTGTATTTTTCTTATTTAAAGTAGCATTACTAATTTCAATTTTAACAACTTGCCCCTCTTTAAGCTTATAAGGTGGCTGTAATTCATTAAAAGCAGCAAGTTCATCCTCTGTTTGGTCATAATCAGTAGCAATTTGCTGGAGGCTTTCACCTCTTTCTACTTCATGATATATGACTTTATTGTTAGGCTTAACAATATTTGGTTTAATAGTTTGGTATGGGTCTTTAAGACTACCTTGCGCTCTATCGTCAAGGTCATCGCTAGTTTTTAAAGGCTTAGCAGTAATGGTCTCACCATCTGACTTAGAATCAGGAAAAGTTGAAGCACTAACATCATCAGTACTTGCACTTGCGCGATTGAAGTTTTTATTTCCAGAACCTTGGTTATGGTTATATTCTACTTCAGCAGGTTGTTGATTAACACACCCAGCTAATAGTAGTAACGAAATAATGAGAATAATATTGTACATAATACCTAATTCGCATATTGTATGATTTTGTATATAATAAACTAGCGTTAATTGATAATTTACGCTAGTACTTTTTGATATCAACTATATAAAAATAATCTGTCTAAAAGATGAAATCATATAATATAGCACTAGCAAGTGATCACGGTGGGTATTTACTAAAAGCTAAGATTGTAGAGCACCTTACCGCTAAAAATATGCAGGTCAAAGATTTTGGCACTAATAATGCAGATACTGTAGATTATCCTGATTACGCTGAGCATGTTGTCAATAGTATTTTAGACGACGAAGCACAAATAGGTATACTTATTTGTGGCACAGGTATAGGTATGTCTATTGCTGCAAATAGGCGATCTGGTATTAGAGCCGCTTTATGCTTTAACCTTTTTATGGCTGAAAGGGCAAGATCTCATAATGACGCAAATATCCTAGTGCTAGGTAGCAAAATTACCGAAGACGATATTGCTATTGAAATGGTCGATAAGTTTCTTGCTACTAAATTTGAGGGCGGAAGACACGTAGGCAGGATAGCTAAAATAGGTTAGTAAATTTTTAAGCTATAGAGCCCTTGTTATATTCTACAGTATATTTAAACTTGATATTAAGGAGCTTAATTAGTATATTCAGTTTGCCTTAATTGCTTGGAAATAAATCTATGAGTTTTACCATTTCTCCTGAGTTAAAAAAGAAATACCTGATTATTTATCACAGCAGCAAATGGGCGATTAAGCTTGCTATTTTGGATCAAGTAACTAAATGGTGGTTTATTAGCTACCTACAACAGCAACAAGGAATGATAGCCAAGGTCAATAGTTTTTTTGAGTTTGTCTATGTATGGAATTACGGTATTAGCTTTGGCGCATTTACAGACCAATATCAGTATAGCAATAATGTCTTTATAGTAATTAACACACTAATTACTGCTTATTTATGGAGCCTACTGTTAAAGTGTAAATCTGTACTAAGTTTTATGGGATACAGCTTATTGATAGGTGGTGCTATTGGCAATATAATTGACAGATTCTACCGCGGGGCTGTTTTTGACTTTATCCACGTACATTATAACGAGTATAGCTTTCCAGTATTTAATTTGGCAGATAGCTTTATTTCAATAGGGGTAATGTTAATAATATATGATTATTATAAGATAAAAAAACTTATTGAAGATAGAAAGGACGAGCCGTATAATGACGAAATGAGCAGAGAAGCTGAAAAGATTCGAGCTCTTGACGAGAAACTTTATAATAACCCTAAAAATAACTCTATTAATTCTAAGGCAAAATAAATTATGTACAGAATAATATTTTTAATATCACTATTAGCGCTAACTACATCTTGTGGTAAAATGAAAGACAAACTAGGTTTGACTACCACAGGACCAGATGAGTATAAGACGCAGCGTACTAAAACATTAGAAGTGCCTCCACATTATGACTTGCCAGCTCCATACAAGCCAGCGGTAAAAGATAACGCAGAAGTTGCAACTAAGAAAACAAAAAAATAAAGTATCTATAGTTTTTACCGCATAAAACCCGTGTTTATCGCTCTATGCTCTTATTAGAGGCACTAGGGCGATAAGATTTATCAAATCCTGTCAAAGCTGTTTATCGCCTATTTTGCACAAGGATACTTTGCTCTAGGTCTCGCAGCAAGGACTGGGTAGAACCAAACCCTACAGCTTGTATAAATTCTGGTGGCGTTTTAACAGTTTTTTCTTTAAGCTGTTCTATCGGTTTAGTTATTTGCTGCTCGACTAATTTTTGCACCTCACTATTAATAGAATGTGTTATAACTCGATTATCCGGTAGGGCTCTAGAAATATCTTTAGTAATATTAGTTAAAAGGCTTATAGTCTCTCGGTATGAAGCCAATTTTTGTGGAAAGCTTTTATCAGTGTCAAAACTGTCCAAGGCTGAGGGGGCTATTTCTTGAAACCTTTCATATATGGCTTGTTTGGCTTGTTTTTTTAATTCAGGGGTAAGATCCTGTTGATCTATTATTTTTATAATATTACTTTCTAATATAGATAACTTTAGTTCTGCATCTTCAATATTTTGCGGCACAATGGTTGATATTTTCGTTAACGCTTTGGCAAACTCCTTTGCTGCTGGATTATCTATTGATCTTTCTAGAAGTTGTATTGCTTGCCCTGAAATATTTTCATTAACTAAAATCTGTTGCAACGATCCAGGTAAGCCATTAACCCTTGCTGTTAATGCTTCTACGAGTTTTGCCTTCCTATAAGCAGTAGCTAATACTGGCTCTTTGTCGACTTCAGCAACTATACCCTCTAAACGGTTAATAGTTTTTTGTAGACTCTCGCAAGAAAGGAAATTTTGCGCCTTATCTAAAATACCGCTTGCTTGCAAAATTATTCCAGCCGCTGGGCAAGAAACCATAACAAGACCACTAAGTAATATATTAGCTACTGTGAGCGCTGTGTCGATTAAACCAGGAAATAAGCGATCTACTTCCTGCCTGAATTTTAATACAGCTTTTAAAACTGTCGTTACTATCTTAGAGAGCACGCCGTTAAATAGAATTGAATCGTACTTAAGAAAATTAGATTCTAATTCTTCCGCTGCTTCTGTTGCTACCGTAACTACTGTATTGCCAAAAAGCTGAAAAATTTGTTCTCTATCTGCTACCTTAGCTGCTACTAATGCTTGTTCTAGACTTATAGGCGCGGTCTTAGTAAAATGCCTTAAGTTAATCATTAGCTGTTGTCCAGCTATGCGTGCTTTAGAGTTTTCTTGTAATAAAGCTAGTAGCAAAGATATTTCTGGTTTCGTTAAGCTACTTACATCAAGTCCTAAACTATCTAAGTTGCTACCAAAGGTTATATTGTCATCTAATAATTCAAACTCTTCTAATTGTTTAAGCTGATCAAGTTTGATTTTCATATAATTATCCTTTTATATCATTAAATTACCTTGTATTATTTTATAATCTTTAGCGGCAATAAACAGTTATATTGCTCTAGGGATTAATTTTTGCTATGCTTGAGTGTTCGCTTTATCACATAGGATTTAAGTTTACGTCTTAGATTTCTTTAATCCTTGTAATTATAGAGCAATTTTTTTAAGCTTTAATTTAAATACTTTGGGATAAATTAATGATGCGCAAGTTTTTGATAATACCGGTTATCGTTTCTCTGCTTAGCTCTCCAGCCTTTGCAGTAGAGTTAGAAGACGCCTTGAATAATGCGTATAACGAGAATAATGAACTAAAATCTATTAGGAATGAATTCGTTAATGGGCTTGAAGGCTTTCAACAAGCTTTGGCTAACTATTTTTTGCCAGATATTAATGCCAGCGTGACCAAGAATCATAGAGTAAGCAAGGCAAAGAGCCAGTATGTCCCTAATGCCACTTCAAGCCAATCTAATTCATTGCAAAAAAGCATTACTTGGCAACAGCCTATTTTTAATGGTGGCTCAGGGGTAGCAGCCTTGAAAGCTGCGCAAGAAAATTTTCGTTCTTCTCGTAGTAACTTCTATGCACAAGAACAGAGTACTATTTTTAAATTGATACAAGCATACCTAGAAGTTTATCAAGCGAATGAGACTTATCGTATAACTGAGATAAGTGTAGAAAATACCGCAAAACAGTTAGAGGCGATTCAGGAAAAATTAAAAGTCGGTGAGGCAACAACCACAAATTTAGCTACTGCGCAAGCTGGACTTGCAAAGGCGGAGACCGCTAAATTTGACGCTTACACTAAACAACAAGCGGCTAAAGCTTCTTTTTTTCAGGCATTTGGTATTGAAGCTGATAATATTACTTTGCCAAAATCACCAGAAGGATTGCCACAAAATTTAGATGATCTAATGGAAAAATCTATAAAGGGAAACCCTTCTATAGATGCTGTGAAAAATGCTGCTGCCTCTTATAAAACTAGTGAGTTAGTCGCAAAAGGGGCTTTATTACCGCAAGTCAATTTTACTATGCAAGCTAGTAGAGATTATAATGATCCAGAAAGAGCAAATAACCCTAATTCTATACAAACTAGCGTTGCTCTTTCAGTTTCAATACCTATCTACTCTAGAGGAGGAGCGCAATATTCTGCAATCAGGCAAGCTAAAAACAAGACCCGTAGCTCCGTTATACAACTAGATTCTGCTTTAAAGCAGAATAAAACAAGCTGCATTACTAGCTGGGAAAGCTTCAACGCCTCTAAGTCACGTATAGAAGCCGCATCTAAAGGGGTTGCAGCAGCAGAAATATCTTACGAGGGTATGGTACAAGAAGAATTAGTTGGCACTAAAGATGTGCTTGAGGTACTAAATGCACAAGATAACTTAAACCAAGCGCGTTTATCAAAGGTACAATCTGAAATACAATATATCCTAGCAGCATATCAAATGAAATTATTATTAGGGCAGCTTACTGCTAAAAGTCTTAAGCTAAAGGTAGATTATTTTAATCCAGAAGCAGAATTCAAAAAGATGAAACTTAAAATTATAGGCTTTTAACATGGTTATGGAGAATAAAAGCAAGAAAGATATGTCTGTTGAGGAGATCTTGAAATCTATCAAGGGCGTAATAGAAAACAATAAATCTGATGACCCAAAAGCGAAAATTGTAGCTAGCTCTCATCAAGATGAAGAGGATGATATACTGGAGCTTATTGATATTGTAGAAAGTGAAGCTTTCGAAACTGCTCATAGCTCCATCAATAGTGGTTTAGTGTCTAATGAGTCAGTTGCTGAAGTATCTGATACATTAAGGTTACTAGCTGCGAAGACTAAATCGACAAAAGATACTCCTGCTAAGGAAGAGCAATATAAAGCCTCAACAATAGAGGAATTAGCAATTGAGTTATTAAAGCCGCAACTAAAAGAATGGTTGGATAATAACCTTCCTGCGCTTGTTAAACAGATAGTTGAAAAGGAGATCCAGCGTTTAATACCTAAAGAGCCAAAGTAATAATTCTTTACGTCACAAACCCAAGAGAAGATATATGCCACAACAGTTTTTCTACAAACTCTTTCAGTACCTGCAGTATATTGTGGTGACTATTACACTATGCGCATTTTATAGTACCTATGCAGCTAATGTGGACGATATAAATAAAGATGCACTTCCTGATTTGCCTAAACTGGAACAAGAGCTAACTGAGCAAGCAAATAATACCAGCCAGCAAGAGCAAGCTTTAGCAGATAAATCCTTTTGGCAAAAAATAAAAAGCTTTTTTGGCGCAGAAGAAAAGCCCGCTTTAACTTCACCTAAACCTAATGAGCTAGAACAAACAAGCACTAAAGAGGCAAAGGAACAAGTTATAGCAAATAGTAATGCTACAACGACCGTAGATAAAGAACTTGAACAACTTGATTTCAATAAGCTTACGCTACCAAAAAGTGAAAAAGAGGCAGAGGCGCCAAAAATGGATACGCCAATAGTGCCGAAAAATAAGCAATCTCAAGAGAGTTCGCAGCTGCCAAGTAATAGACCCCCTGCGAAACTCGCTACAGAGAAGGAATTTGTAGGAGACACGGAGCAGAGAACCGCAGCGTACTCAAATGTACGTGAGGATTTGAGCACCGGATCGACGCACAAATTACCCTCTGTAGTAGAGTCTCGCAGGGAGTCTAATGTTACTAATATTCCTAGCGCAGTGCAGCAAGTAGCGCAACCATTACCTACCGCAACACCAGCCAAGCCCCTTACAGAGCAGCAGCAGGTGCTTCCTCTGAATCAAGAACAGCTGCCACCTAAACCTAGCCAAGCTACTGTTGATAAACCTCAGGATGCAGAAGTTAAGCCTGTAGTAACTGAGCCAAAAGCAATAGAAGATAAAGCTCCTATAAGTACTAATGATAATAACAATCAAGCACCAAAAATGGTAGAGCCTATTGTACCTAGGGCTAAACAAGATAGCGTAATTAATAATTTAGCCATTGACGAGCAAGAACCCGATCTTTCAGCTGAACAAGCAAAGTTTGTGAGTGATGAGGCAAAAGTAGTGCTGTTACCTAATGACGACGTCGTTCTCGGTGAGCTTACAGAAGATGCTAAAATTGATGAAATGCCTTTCCATCAATATGCAGAGCTCTTTGAAAAACAACAAGATGCAAGGATGCGCAGACATCAGAGGCTGATAATAGAGCATTTCGTGGATAATTATCAAGTTAATTTCCTTGATAACCAAGCTCTTTCCAATTCAGAATTAAGTGAGCTAGCATTTATGGCAGCTAGCAAGAACGATCTAACAGCCTTGCGTGCTATAGCTGATAGTGCGCCGGTATTGCAAAAGTTAGATAAAAATGCTAATACATTGTTACACATAGCTGCTGAGCTAGGAAATACAGAAATAGCTAAGTTCCTAGTTATGAGAGGTATTAACTTAGCAGCTATAAATTCTCAAGGAAAAACAGCTCTAATGATAGCCGAGCAAAAGGGTTATAGTGATATTGCACGGCTCTTAAGAAAAGCTAGGTAAGCAACAAGGCGCAAGTGATAAATAATTTAGGAAATTCTCTCCAGCTACTGGCAATAATATGTCATCTGTTAACTATAATTCAAGTGCTATATTTTAAATGCGCTAGGGTATATAGTTTGCAGTCTTCACTCTCTGTGGCAAGTTTCGCAGAAGGTCCATTAGGGCTAAATAGATCCATGCTTACCACGTTCTTGGTAGGAAGCGGAGCTGTTATATTAGCTTTTTTTGCCCTAGTATATGGCTTTGTAGTTTCTGATTTTTCAGTACAAAATATATTCTTAAATTCAAGTACAATCAAACCATTAATATTCAAAATCTCTGCGGCTTGGGCAAGTCATGAAGGCTCTATCTTGCTGTGGCTATGTCTTTTAAATTGCGTTGCCTTAGCTGCTTTGTACTTTGCGCCCAAGGAAGCTAGAGAGTATAAGGTAGCTATTATCTCTACTATCCAGCTGTTATTTTGTAGCTTTATATATTTTACTTCAAACCCTTTCATTGCTTTATCATTTATGCCGCAAGAAGGGCTAGGGCTTAATCCTATCTTACAAGACGAGGCACTTGCAATACACCCACCTACTTTGTATTTAGGTTATGTTAGCTACTTTGTGCCATTCCTAAGTGCTTGCGTTATTTTGCTAAAGCCAGATAATGAAGCGCTACAAATGCAGCTTTTAAAGCTAGCAAAATCCTTTTCTAGTTTTGGCTTAATATTCTTAACTATAGGTGTAGGGCTTGGTTCATGGTGGGCTTATAGAGAACTTGGCTGGGGAGGTTTTTGGTTTTTTGATCCTGTTGAAAATATCTCAATTATGCCATGGTTATCGGCTATTGCTTTGCACCACTCATTAATGATTAGTATTAAATCTAAAAGATTAATGAGCTGGAGTCTTAGCTTAGCTATCCTAACTTTTATTTTGGTAGTACTTGGTACTTTCTTAGTGCGCTCTGGTATGCTAGTTTCAATTCATGCTTTTGCCGCATCTCCAGAAAGAGGCTTATATTTGCTAGCAATATTTGCTGCAATTGCGCTGCCTAGTATATTATTGCTTAGCTTTAGGGGCGAGAAAGTTAACAATAATCCTACTATTACTTTCAAAGAGGCTGGACTAATAGCAGGTAATATTAGCTTTTTGGTTACTATATTAATCTTACTAGTAGCTACTATATATCCTATAGCCTACTCAATATTATATAACGAATCAATATCAGTGGGGGTAGATTTCTTCCTGAAAAGCTTTGTTCCTGCTGCTCTTCCTATTTTTCTACTTGCTGGTATTTTTTGTAGCAAAAGTAAGCAGCGCAAACATTTTATTATAACGCTTCTTTCTGTTACTTTAGCACTTGCAATGCATTATAAGCACGAATGTAGCCTTATCGCCAGTTTAGCCTTTGCGGCGTCTTCATTTTTATTGCTACAAACTATTCATATAATGCTTGTGAAAAGTGAATTTTTTCGTAAAAAACTTTCTTCTAAAGCCGTTGCTATGCTTCTTGGACATTTTGGTTTTGGCTTGCTCGCCTTAAGCATCACTTTAAACAGCATTTTGCACCAAGAAATAGACTTCATAGGCAAGGCAGGTGATACTATCAAGGCTAGTAAGTTTGAAGTGCACCTCAAAACTATTAAATTCGCAGAAGGAAGTAATTACTATCGTCAAATAGCAGAATTTTGGATTACTGACGATAACAAAAATATTACTATCCTTAAACCAGAAAATAGGTTGTACAAAGTAGAAAAAACCCTTTCACAAGAAAGTGATATATATTCATACCTTACTTATGATATGTATGTTGTGCTTAGCAAAATTGATGGCGATATGATTTACGCTAAGGTTTACTACCAGCCATATATAAGCTTTGTATGGCTATCAGTACTATTGATAGCAGTAGGATTTTTGATTACGTTGCTATAATACCAATCCTCAAGAATTGGTATTATTTCGTCCTGCAAGGCGCAATCTATTTTTCTTGCCTTAATTTAAGTAAGGCAAGAAATAACAGGGTATTTGACCACAAGACAATTATAGGCAACAATATGCTAATTTGAGGTATTAAAAGTACTAGCGGTGTTATCATAATAGGCTGCAGTATTGCTTGCACGCCGCTTGCAAATAATACCAAACGTATAGAGTCTTTTATAGAAACAGCAACGCCTAGTATGAAAGCTAAAAAATAAACCAACACTACCATGAATAGCCTTTCCAGCAATATGCTAGTGAAGCATAAAATAACCATCATAGGAATACCAAGATAGATAAAAACCCTTGGAGCTATATCAACAACCCACATTAAATCTTGCTTTATACTAGTGCTAGTTATAGTACTGGGCTCAAAATTTAAAAACACAGAAAGACCCAAACCTACCCATTGATTTACAGAAAGTAAAGCCTCTAGGCTACTATGCTGTTGCCTTTGAATATCTTGGTAAGAGACACTTTTTAATTCCCCATTTTTTTCTGTAAATACCAGTGCAGACTTGCTAAAAACAAAAGGAATCTGCTTTTTTTCTGCATAGGAAAGAGTATTATTAGGGTCAAGTGCAGCAATAACGCGATCATTTAGGTTTTTTAAATATACTGGCGTTGGTCCTTGAATTGAAATATTTAACCCGTCATAATAAGTATCTGGAAATTGTGCTAATACGTGGTCGATAGCAAGTATATTTGCTGTTTGCTTACCATTATGGAAAGAATCTTTAATATGAATCAAAGACTCTAGCATGAATATACTAAAAAATAACGAAGATATAAAGGATAGATAAAATATAAATTTTATGCCATAACCTTTATAGCTCTTGCAGACAGTGCGGTAAAAATCTACAGAGCTCACAGATAGCCATAATTGGTATAAAGCTATTTGTAAAATATGTTTAGCAGAGTATAATAACTTGTTTATCATATAGTTTTTTGGTTCAACTCTGCTAATTACGTTTTAGGTTTAGCATAAAAATTGTGTTATTATAATGAAAATTAAAGAAAATCCAACTCATTCTTATTTAAATTTAAGCAACTGTATTAGAATTATAGCAAGTGATGCTGTAGAGAAAGCCCGTTCTGGTCACCCTGGTATGCCTCTAGGTATGGCAGATGTGATGACTGTGCTTGCTTTTGATTTCTTGCAATTTAATCCTCATGACCCTCTTTGGTCTAGCAGAGATAGGCTAGTACTCTCGGCTGGACATGGCTCTATGCTGCTTTATGCCTTTTATTATTTAACTGGTTATAAAGATTTTACCCTTGATGATATTAAGCAATTTCGCCAATTACACTCAAAAACTCCTGGACATCCTGAATATGGAGCTTATGAGGCTATAGAAACTACCACCGGTCCTTTAGGGCAGGGTTTAGCAAATGCTGTAGGAATGGCAATTGCTGCTAAAAAATACCAGCAACAACTGCAAGAAGATCAAGTGGCGCAAGAATTATGCAATTATAAAGTATATTGTATAGTAGGGGATGGTTGCCTAATGGAAGGTATAAGTTATGAGGCTGCTTCTATAGCTGGGCACTTGGGGCTGAACAATTTAATAGTCTTGTTTGATGATAATCGAATTTCGATAGATGGAAGAACAAATCTTAGCGTTTCAGAAAATCATTTAGCAAAATTTACCGCTCTTGGCTGGAATGTAGATTCTATCAATGGTCATGATTTTGAACAAATTAATTCTAGTATATTAAGGGCTCAGGACTCTAAGAAACCTACCTTTATTGCTTGCCGTACCTTAATTGCTAAAGGTTGTATCAATAAGGTAGATTCTGAAGCAGCACACGGCGCGCCGCTAGGTAGTGATGAAGTGAAGCTACTAAAAGAAAATATAGGAGCAGTGCTAGAGGAATTTGCTATTCCAAAACAGCTAGAAGAGCGCTGGAAGTCTGCATGGCTGCGTAACAAGGAGAATTACGAGCAATGGCAACAAGCTACTATTGCCCTGCCGTCAATACGCAAGAGCGAACTAATACATAATCTCCAAAAGAATAATAATCGTTCTATATCTTCGCCAGCAATACAAAATAATGAATTAGCTGCTAAGTTTTTGCACGGCAAACCAGAAGCCACTAGAGTATCCTCAGGTAAGTTGCTAGAGGAATTAATGAGTTACAACAGCAATATCATATGCGGTTCTGCTGATTTATCTTTTTCTAATAACATCAAAAACAGTTTAAGCAAGGTTATTACTAAAGACGATTTTAGCGGTAATTATATCCATTACGGCGTTAGAGAACATGCAATGGCTGCAATAATGAATGGTTTAGCCTTGTCTGGCTTTTTGCCAATAGGCGGAACATTTTTTGTTTTTTCTGATTATATGCGACCTGCAATCAGGCTAGCAGCGCTGATGCAGCTTAAAGTGATTTATGTCATGACTCACGATTCTATAGGAGTTGGAGAGGATGGTCCAACACATCAACCTATAGAGCACCTTGCGTCGCTGCGGGCGATGCCTAATTTATTAGTGCTAAGACCAGCAGACGCCGCGGAAACCCTTGAATGCTGGAAAATTGCTTTAGCTAATGAAAAAGGACCATCCATGCTTGTGCTAACAAGGCAAAATCTGCCTCAGATTAGAAAGCAACTTACGGCGGAAAATTTATGCTCTAAAGGGGCTTACGTAATACAAGATAGTAAGCAGGAAAACCCTATAGGATTATTTGCTACTGGCTCGGAATTATCTATTGCCATGGAAGTAGCTGCAATTTTAAATACCGCAGGGCATGCAACTAAGGTTATTTCGCTGCCATGCTTTGAATTATTCTTCCAGCAAAGTAAAGAATATATAACCACAATAACGCGAGGCTATAAGCTTAAAGTAGCTATAGAGGCGGCAAGCAGCTTTGGTTGGCATAAAATAATAGAAGAGGACGGGCTATTTTTTGGTATAGATCAATTTGGAGCCTCTGCCCCTGCTGATAAACTATATGAATATTTTGGACTAAATGCTGAGAATATAGCAAATCAAATTTTAGCTAGCAAAAACTCAAGCAGTGTATAAATTTATGGCTAAAGAGTTAATAATAGCAGTCGAACGCTTTTAAAACTTAAGCGCACTTATGCAAACGTATAAGTGCGCTTAAATTTGCTTTTGGAATTTTATTTATTACTTCATTCTTAACGAA
>JAIXRE010000025.1 GCA_027485375.1 Rickettsiaceae bacterium
GTTGTAGTGCGATACCCTTATCTCGTCATCGCGAGCAAAGCGTGGCGATCCAGTCTTGTTTTTTTGGATTGCTGCGTCGCTATGCTCCTCTCAATGACGGTTTCCAGAACTATTCATCCGGTGGGCAATAACTATAGTTGTCCGAGAATTGTTGTAGTGCGATACCCTTATCTTGTCATCGCAAGCAAAGCGTAGCGATCCATTCTTGTTTTTCTAGATTGCCGCGTCGCTATGCTCCTCGCAATGACGGCTTGCAGAGCTATTCATCAATTCCTATGTTGTGCGAGAATTGTTGTAGTGCGATACCCTTATCTCGTCATCGCGAGCAAAGCGTGGCGATCCAGTCTTGTTTTTTTGGATTGCTGCGTCGCTATGCTCCTCTCAATGACGATTAAATTAACTAGTTTTATTATTCAAAGAGCCAGCACCAACGCTCCTTTTGTTATTCCTGCGCTTCTTCTATCGTATCCTCGCCCTCTTCTTTATCATCTTTACTCTCGGCAATTAAGGAAACAGAGACAACTTTTTCTTCTGCTTCAGTCTTAAACAAGATCACGCCGCTAGTGTTACGCCCTGTAACCCTAACTGACTCTAGTTTACATCTTATTAACTTACCGCTATTAGTAATAAGCATCAACTCATCTAGCATTCCAACTGGCATAACTGCGACTACTTCGCCAGTCTTGGTTGTTACGTCCATATTCGCTATACCGCTACCACCACGAGCAGTAATACGATAAAAATATGTCGAGCTACGCTTGCCAAAACCATTTTCAGCGACAGATAACAAGAATTCTTCGTTATTTGCCATATCAATAATTTGTTCTTTTGATAAAGCGACATCAAACTTGCTTTGGTCAAAATCCTCACCTGCCTTTATAGCTAGCCTATCCTCTACTGGAATTGATAAATAAGCCTCTCTATCTTCAAGTCCATAAGGTATACCTTTAAGCACAGTCATAGAAATTACTCTATCATTCTCTGCAAGCTTCATACCACGAACGCCATCAGAGGTGCGGCTCTTAAATACACGTACAGAACTAACAGGAAAACGAATTGCCTTGCCAGCCTTGGTTGCAAGCATAATATTATCTTCTTCTCTGCAAACACGTACATCAACTAAACTATCATTCTCGTCAAGACGTATAGCAATTTTACCATTAGATTGTATACGCTTAAAGTCTGAGAAATCATTCCTCCTAACGTTACCTAAAGCAGTAGAGAACATAATATTTAGATTATCCCACTCATCCTGATTTTCTGACATTGGCATAATATTAGTAATATGCTCACCTTCTTTTAAAGGTAGAATGTTAACTATTGGTCTACCCTTACTTTGTGGATTACCAAGCGGCAATTTATACAGTTTCAGAGCATAAACCTGTCCAATGTTAGAGAAGAACATCATTGGTGTGTGAGTACTACCTACAAATACTTGTGTTGTGATATCCTCATCACGCATAGAAAGACCAGCTCTACCCTTACCACCACGGTTTTGCGCTCTGTAAGTTACGAGTGGAACACGCTTAATATACCCACCAAGCGTTACAGTCACCACCATATCTTCTCGCTGGATTAAATCTTCCATATCCTGATCAAAATCGCCTTCTTCAATTGTAGTAAGGCGCGGAGTGGCGAAATCATTTCTTACTCTTAACAATTCTTCCTTGAGGATAAAAAGCAATTTCTCACGAGAGTTTAAAATCTCCATATATCCAGCAATTTCTTTAGCAAGAGCATTTAGATCATCTTCAAGCTTGTTTTTCTCCATCGCAGTAAGGCGTTGTAGCCTCATTTCTAATATAGCTTTAGCCTGCGTCTCAGTTAGGTAACATCTACCGTCTTCTCCTACAACAGCTTTGTCATCGACTAGTTTAATTAGGTCAATGATTCCTGAAACATCCCAAGCTTTTGCCATTAATTGCTCTTTCGCTTGGCTTGGATCATTTGCTGCCCTAATAATTCTTACTACTTCATCAATATTGCTAACGGCAATTCTAAGCCCAAGTAATACGTGCGCTCTATCTCTTGCTTTGTTAACTAAATATACTGTACGGCGAGTAATAACAATTTCTCTGAACTTAACGAAAGCAACTATTACTTCCTTCAGATTCATTACTTTTGGCAAGCCATTATCAAGCGCAAGCATAATAATACCAAAAGTAGTTTGTAACTGCGTGTAAGAATATAATTGATTAAGAACAACTTCAGCATTAGCATCACGTTTAATTTCAACGACTACCCTAATACCGGCTTTATTTGATTCATCCCTGAGGTCGCTAATACCTTCTATGCGTTTCTCTCTAGCAAGCTCAGCGATTTTTTCTACTAATTTGGCTTTGTTTACCATATATGGTATTTCAGTAATAACTATGGCTTGCTTATTGCCAGAATCTTCTATTTCAGCCCGCCCCCTAATCGTTATGCTACCACGACCAGTATGATAAGCGGAATGGATACCTCCTTTTCCTAATATCATAGCACCAGTTGGAAGATCTGGTCCACGTACCACTGTCATAAGCTCAGCTATTTCAATATCGTTATTATCGATATACAAACAACAAGCATCAATGACTTCTCCTAGATTATGAGGCGGTATATTTGTTGCCATACCTACAGCAATACCACCACTACCATTGACGAGTAAATTAGGAAACATAGCCGGCAAGACTATCGGCTCTTCTTCTGAACCGTCATAGTTTGGTCTGAAATCTACTGTTTCTTTATCAATATCTTCAAGCATTGTGTGAGTCACTTTCGCCATACGTGACTCTGTGTACCTCATAGCCGCTGGAGCATCGCCATCCATCGAACCAAAGTTACCTTGTCCATCAACTAATGGCAGGCGCAGAGAAAAGTCCTGCGCCATACGGACTAAAGAGTCATATATTGCTGCGTCACCATGTGGATGGTATTTACCCATTGTATCACCGACAATCCTCGCAGACTTTCTGTAAGGTTTGTTAAAGTGATTACCGGATTCATGCATTGCATATAAAATACGGCGATGTACTGGCTTTAAACCATCTCGCACGTCTGGAATAGCCCTACTAACAATAACGCTCATGGCATAATCGAGATAAGAACGCTTCATCTCATCTTCAATTGTTACAGGCACTAATTCTTGATTATCTGCAATACTCACAACTAACACTCTCTATTTGCTTATACTAAAGCAATTACACTATAGGAAAATCTAATGTTTTTCAAGTCAATTTGCTGTATGATATACGGGCTATTCTAATTAATACCAACTAACAGGGATCGCCTTTATGCCTGAACTACCTGAAATAGAGACTTTAAAACGTTATCTAGAAAAACCTATAATTGGCAAAACTATTTCTACAATCCAGCAGAATAGGAGCAATTTACGTTATACGCTCGCAACAGATTTAGCAGAAAAAGTAGCGTCCACTAAGATACAAAACTTAATCAGGCGAGCAAAATATCTTATTCTTGAACTTAATAATGGCTATTCTCTAGTTGTACATCTTGGCATGAGCGGTCGCTTTACCCTGCAGCAAAATCATTATCAATTACAAAAACATGACCATGTTATTTTTTACTTAAATAGCGGGGAGCAACTAGTATTTAATGACCATCGCCGCTTTGGTATGATTTTTTTGTTTAAAACAAGTGAGTTAAAAAAGGCGTCAATTTTTATCAATTTAGGTCCAGAACCGCTATCAGATGATTATAACCCTGAATATTTACAAGCTAAGTTAGTGAGAAAGAAGGCGCCTATAAAAAATGTTATAATGGATAATAATATTGTCGTAGGTATAGGAAACATCTATGCTTCAGAAAGCTTGTTTTTAGCTGGAATTCACCCTGAAAAACCAGCTTACATGCTTTCGTATCAAGAGATAGAAAAGCTAGTTAGCGCTAATAAGATTGTTCTGCAAAAAGCAATTAATGCAGGCGGCACAACCTTAAAGGATTTTGTTAGTGGCGATAGCACGCCCGGTTATTTCCAGCAAGAGCTCCTAGTGTACGGACGAGCAGGTAAAGCTTGTTATAATTGCGGTGCTATAATAGTGAAAATTAAACAAGCAGGCAGAGCAAGTTTTTATTGCCCTACCTGTAACAGGATGTAGCTTAGCGTGATTGACCTTTTTTATTCGCTTCTTCTAGTCTTTCTCTTGCTGCTTTTACGAATTTACCCCCAGATTTTTCAAGAGATTGCCAGGCAGATTTTTGATGTTCTATCGCTTTACGCATAGCACCTGCATTATGAGTTGGTAGCGGCATATGTCCTTTTGGGCTAGCAGCTTGAGGCTCTGACGCATGAGATTGCACTGCACTTTTTCTTTCTGCTAATTTTTTTTGTAATTCTGCCATCATATCAACTTGAGCCCCAGCAGTTGTTGGCTTAGCTGATACAGCACGAGGCGCACTAGCAGCGGGGCTGATATTAAGAGGCGGAGCTGGCGGTGGTGGAGGTGCTGGAGGAAGCGCCTGAGCTGCAAGAGTTTGCTGTGCTGAAGAAGCTTGCTGTACTGGTTGGGCTTCCAAAGACGCTACCTTTGGTTTTTCATGGTATTCAGCTCTCGCTACTTTCTTAGCGAGTTTTTTTATTTCTCCAGTTGAGATGGTCTTAGTATTGTCTTCCCTCTTAACCCATCTAGTAAAGGAAGTGCGAACACTGTTATTCAAGTCTGTCGCTAGTTTGTTTGCAATTGTATCTTTATTTTGTCTTAAAGTTTCATAGTCCATTTTCTGGAACTCTTGCAAAAGTTTTTTTACGATTTTCTCCCGCAGTTCTGGAGTAACTTGGTCTTTTTTAGGCATTTGTTGCATCGCTGTATACGCAATTTCAGCAATAGCTAAATCAGTTGATACAGCTTGACCAAACTTTTTTTGTAATTCTGGGTTATTAAGTTTAGCGGTATCTAGAATAAATTCATTGCCTTCAGTTGTAAAAAGCTCTTTCATCCTTTGTTGGACTAATGGCGATATTTTAGTTTCTATAAAATTTGGATCTTCTCTTAAAATCCAACTATTGTCTTCTGGAAAAATGACAAAAGGTTTAACTAAATTAAAGCTAGAACTTTTAGACATTGCAGGTATGTCCGTATCTTTCCCATTTGCACGTGATTGAAAAAAAGGATTAGCATTACGAAAAACTTGTTCTTTAAAGGTTTCTCTAACTAATTCCTGCAAACCATATACTGTAGACAATCTTTTACGAAAACTTTTTTCTATTGTTCCATAAACTCTATCTTCAAGCTTAATTATTTTTTTCCCCTTTTCTTCTTTTTCGTTATATCTTATAGTCCCTAATTCATTTTTAAAATCCTTAAATAAACCTACATTCACTCCTTTTTTTGTGTTTAGAGATTCCATATAGCTATATGCCTCTTTTTGCACAGCAGCCATGGTAAACCCCTCTATATGTTTAGAATCCAAGTACATATCTTTTGCTGTTTTAAAGTCAGTATTATCCAAATACCCTAGGCTATTTACATCAACCCCGTCTTTAAGGTCTCTACGCATTACAGGTATAATTGCTTGATTCATCATTATAGTCTGTAAGTTCTTAACAGTATCCCTCATTCTTTCTATCTCATTTTGGACATCAACAACAGCCGTTGTCTTTGATTGCTCTCCACCCTTTGCCATAATAAATACCTCTTTTTATGTTAATAATAAAATGTTTATACTTAACTAATTAGACACTAGATTTACGGGGCAAGCAATTGTAAAAATTAAAACTTTAACCTTTATTAGCTTGTAAATAAAAGCTTTGTTGCAAATATACCTTTTTGCTTATTTTACTTGAGGAGGCAATGGTTTATCTAGTATAATAAGAAAAACCCCTACCCTTTAGTAAAAAGCAAAATAAAACTCATATGCCCATATCGCACAGAACTATCAAGCCAAAAAAGCCGCCAGCACCACCCCCACCTAATCATGATCACGATGATGTTTGGGGATTTGTCAAAGAAATGCTCGATACTAACGAGAGATTCGTCAATGAAGGCAATGTAAAAGCTTCAAAAGCCTTAAGCCGTCAAACTCCACGAGCTACAGTGTTAATGTGCTCTGATTCTAGGGTGCAAGATGAAGCCTTTGATACAGAGGCTTTTAACGATTTATTCGTTATTCGTAACATAGGAAATCAGATACATACTGCCGACGGGTCAACAGAATATGGTATAAGACACCTGCATACTCCTATCTTTTTAATTATAGGACATTCTGATTGCGGCGCTGTTGACGCTGCTATGCATGATTTTAGCAATGAATCTGAACATATTATAGAAGAATTAACTACCTTAAATGTGGATATTAATTGCTCTATAATTAAGAATGTGCTAGCTAATGTCCACCATCAAGTAGAAGTTGCAGCATCAAGGTTTAACGATTTAATTGCAAATGATAAGCTTATTATTATAGGCGCAGTATATGATTTGCATAACGCCCTAAATCATGACCATGGAAGAATGGTATTCATTAATATAAATAATGAAAGAGATCCTGAATCTATCCAAAATATTTTTCACAGCAAAGGATTAAAAAACTGTACCATAGTTGGTTTGCCAAGTGCAAAATAATCATGTATAGTTCATAACTACTTATTAAATTGGAGCTTACAAATGGCTTGGTTATATCTATTAATAGCTGGAATATTTGAGATATTTTGGGCGGTAGGAATAAAATATTGCGATGGGTTAAAACTAACCTTGCCATTAGTTTTCGTTGTAATTTCAATGGCAATTAGCATAATTCTACTGGGACTAGCTACAAAAGAAATTCCTATGTCAATTGCCTATGCTGTATGGACAGGCATAGGAATAGTGGGAGTTTTCCTTTACGGCATATTAATACTTAAAGATCCTATATCAGCTAGCAGCATAGTATTTGTTAGCCTGATATTAATAGGTATTATAGGTTTAAAATTAGGGATAAAATCATCATAATTATATGCTAACAACAAATAAATTATTTATGATTTGGCTCATAGGCTTTATGAGTGGCTTTACTTTAATGCTTGGTAATACATTAAATTACTGGCTAGCAGCAGAAAAGTTAGATTTGCGCACTATAGGAGTTTTTGCTTTCATTTACACCCCTTACGCCATTAACTTTATTTGGGCACCTATTTTTGATACTAAAACCTTGGGAAAACTAACGAGTTTTTTTGGTAAACGTCTATCTTGGATTTGGTTAATCCAGCTATTACTTGCTGTGACTATTTTCTTTTTAAGTTTATTAAATCCTGTTTCTAATACCCTAATTTTCGCTTGTATAGCAACATTTGTATCTTTGCTTGCCTCGGCACAAGATACTTTGCTTGGCGCGCTGCGAACAGAAATTATCTCACCAAGGTTACAAGGGCGAATATCAGGCATATATATTTTTGGCTACCGTATTGGCATGCTGCTATCTGGGTTTGGTGCTATTTATTTATCTCAATATATTAGCTGGCAACAAATCTATCAGCTATTTGCTTTGCTAGTAATAAGCTGCCCTATCCTGCTTATTCTGAATATCAAAAAATTGCAAGCAGCTGGCTTGACTTATAACCCTAGCCTACCAGAAACTCCGCCTAGTTTTACTAATAAGGCTAGTTTACCCAAGCTTATTACTACTATTTTAAAGCCTATAGGTCCTTGGCGATCAATCGCTGCAATAATAGCTTTCTTGATTCTCTATCGCTTGCCAGATAACTTTATTAATATGATGATTAATCCATTTTTGCTACATGTTGGCTATAATGCTACAGAAATAGCAACAGCAGGTAAATTTTTTGGTATCGTCACAGCAATAATAGGAGGATTTATCGCAAGCATAGTAATGAGAAACCGCAACCTAATGGATAGTTTGTTGATATTTGGTATAATTCATGCAGTGGCTCATAGTTTATTTATAGTTCAAGAAATTTACGGTAAAAATTTATACCTATTTTTCCTTGTTACTGGCTTTGAAAGCATCACTGGTGGAATGACCATGGCGGCATATATTAGTTTTATTGCTTCTCTTTGTCATGGTAGGTTTCGGGCTACTCAGTACTCGTTCTTTTCTGCAATGATGGGGTTTTCGCGCGCCATTTTTCCTGCATTATCTGGCTATATTGTGGTTGATTTCGGCTGGCGCAGCTTTTTTGCTTTTACTACAATAATCACCATACCATCTTTATTACTAATTTATTTTATTAGCAAAAAATTCAAAGGGCAAAAATTTTTACAACGCCTAGAGAAATAATCCTGTTAATCTTCCTACTATACTTTACAAATCCATTATCAATTGGTTTAATAAGTAAATAAATATTACAATATTTTTTTATGACAAACCATATTACTAAGCCTAACCGCAAAACTAAAACTAGTAAAATAAGTATTCTACTGAGGTCATTGATAGCTTCCAGTTGCCTAATATCTACGAATTTTGCAGCCCATGGCATAGGAATTAATGTGCCAAGTGGAATAACCACTAATTTAAGCACACTTGGAGCTAACTCCAGTGATTGGTTAATAGTACCAACTGACGCCGCTCTTACAGTAGACGCTCCTTTAGTAGGTGCTACTTCAAATATCGCTGGCGTGCAAACAACTCTAGAAGGAACGGGTACTTTAACGCTTTTAAGCGACCTATCTGTTGGCTCGATATACGGCTCAAGCAATATAAATTTTGAATATAACAATCCAAGTAACCTGGTTTTTACTGGAGTTGACTTCAATAATGCTGGACATCCAAGAGATTATAACGGTGTTGCTAACATAAATTTTAACAGCCACCAAAGTTCGCTTACAATCAATGCCACAGATGGCGGCGAGACGCTTACGAGGTTCAATTTCATACAAGCTACTGGGGTTACTTTGAACGTCAACACTGATCTTACGATTGACGCTAGCATTAATAATGTTACTACTAACTCAGGTTTTTTCTCTAATCCTGATAACATTATCAGGACAATTAATATCGGTACAAATGCGGCACCTGCTACTTTAAAAGTTGACCTTACTACTGCCCTCAACCTAGCTACTGAATTAAATTTGACCACAAGTAATGTTAATTTCCTGCACCCTGATTCAACTTTGCATTTAGTTAATAAAAACGACATACCTATTTCCTTTCAAAATCCTTTAACTCAAGTAAATGATACGGGTAACATAATTATTGAAAGTATTACTGATGCAAGTGTAAATTTAGCAGTATATAGTCTAGTACCGAGCAATTCTTTAATGCTAAGAAGCTTTACAATTAATTCTCTTGGTCCTACTAACATATCATTACCAATTTATGCTCATACTATTACTATTAACGCTTTATCTTGTAATCTGCAACAATCGCTTTACACTGACAACTTGGTTATCAATTCTGGAGGAGGTGTTGTAATCTACGAGAATGCTAATACTATAATTAATGGTGGCGGTAGTATTACTACTACTAATAATTCACAAGACACAATAGTATTCCAAGGTTCACTCACAGCTGGCACGGCGTCAAACCCCGTTAATATTGGTTCAAGTAACAACAGGTTTAGGTTAATAGGTTTTTCAAAAATTCTAGACAAGACTGCAATATTAAGCGGCAATCTATATGGAGACACTATTGATATCTCTAAATCTAGAATTAAAATTATCAAAGATCTTGAGATGAACGGCGGCGTTATTGCAATGCCTTATGATGCTGAAAATAATAATGCAACCAGCACGACATTAGACCTAGGCAGCAATAGCCTGACCCAAAATGGCAACATGACGCTTACAGGTGATGTCATACTTAAAACTACCTATGATAGCGCTAATAACAAAGGTGGGCGTATAGTTTTAGCAGGAGCTTCAGTATTAGATCTTTCTGGCGCAAACCCTACGGTAGTACTAGAGGGAACTAGTATATTACCACCAGCTGGCAGCAGTTATAGTTACAAATTGCTTAATAGTAACCAAGGTAATAACGCTGTGCCAGGAGCAGCTAATATTAAGTTTGTCTCAGAGGAAAAAAACAATTTTTTAATTTGGGCGTATAACAAGGATACTTATACCTTATCAACCACTACGAAAATAAATATCCCTGGAGGCAATAATAGCAATGAGGACAATCTATCTGACGCCCTTAATACGCCGCAAACTGATAATACTACACAAGTAGCGCAAATCCAAAACGGTTTTGGTACAATGACGCAAGAGGAACAAGCTAAAGCTCTGGCAAGGAGCGTTATAAATGATCCTGAAGGCTCAGTCAACGCAGCTGTCGACTCGGCAACTAAAAATACTGAAAATAGAACAGCCGCATTTAGCAATTTAAACCAGGAAGGCAAGATCTCTACCTCAGCTGGTGACGATAAGCTAAAATATGGAGCTTGGATCTCTCCTTTTTATACCACAGCTATTCAAAAACCTTATGGACTTGACCCTGGTTATAAAACAGCAAGCCATGGCGTAACAATAGGTGTAGATACAATGCCAAATGAAGATAATATGGTTGGCGCTGCACTACATTTAATCAAAACTAGGGTTAAACATAGCGGTGCTAAAGCGGGTGATAAAGGCTCGGCAAATACTGAAAATATTTCCGTATACGGAGCAACAAGCTTAAACCATGATATGTTTATAGAGGGTCTAGCTTATGCTGGAATTAGCCAGTTAAAACGCATTGAACGCAGGAATATTAGCGCAACACTTGTGCAATATACTAAAGCTAGTTATAAGGCTAAATCTTATGGTGGGCAAATGCTTGGCGTTAAGCGCATAAGGCTGTTGCCTAATCTTTTAGCCGCTCCAA
>JAIXRE010000038.1 GCA_027485375.1 Rickettsiaceae bacterium
GTCCAAAGATCTCAATTATTCTACCTTTAGGCAAGCCTCCTATACCAAGTGCTAAATCAAGCCCTAAAGAACCAGTTGGCACAGCTTCAACGTCAACAGCGGGGCGTTGCCCTAACTTCATTACTGAACCCTTGCCATAGCTTTTCTCTATTTGCCCCAGCGCTGCTGCTAAAGCTTTTTCCTTATCCATAAAATTCTATACTCCAAAATAATAACTATGGTAATTTATAAGCTTTTTACAAGAAAATCCACAACAAAATATACTTATATTTTTTACTCAAATATCAGTCAAGCTAGTTACAAAATTTGGCATCACCTCTGCGCTGCTTGCTGCTTTGCGCAAACTCTCTAGTTTAGCCTGCAAAGAATCATCATTGCGATGAAATTTTTCTGCATTTCCTGATAAGACAAGGGCAGAATGGATACCGCTATTTTGCGCACCTAAAATATCAGTTTCTAGAGTATCACCTATCATCAAGATACGATGTTTAGGAATATCAGCTATTTGCTTAAATACTTCCTCGTAAATAGGCTTATAGGGCTTACCAGTATAAATTACCTCTGCCCCGTAACGCTCTAGAGTCGCTGCAAAATAGCCAGGACAATACCTATTTACTCCCTGATTTGGAATAATTGTATCAGGGTTAGCGCAAATATTAATAGTACCAAGCTGGGCTGCTGTTTTTAGCAGCTCGTCGAATTCTCGCAAATTCTCGCCCGCATCACGATAAAGCGTTAGCAATAAAATATTTGCTTCTCCTATATCATTAGTCACCTGATAATCTAATTCTTGCAGTATATCAAAATTTCTATCCGCCCCTAAGTGGTAAATTACAGGTTTTAGTCTTTGGTTTTGCAGCAAGCTCCTAGCTATCTCTCCTGAGGTCATTACTGAACTTTCTTTAGCCTTAATACCCCAAGATTTAATCTTCTCTAAAGACACCCTACTTGGACGAGGCGCATTCGAAACAAAAAACACTTTTTTAGCGCCATTTTGATAGTCAATAATTTTATTTATATTACCTACCACATTTGGATAAAGCTCTGTGCCTTCAACAATAACACCCCAAAGGTCAAACAGAAAAGCGTCATAATCATCTATTATTTCAAAGATATTTTTAAAATTTAGGCTTGCGTTGTTCATAATATTTTAAGCTATTATATTTCCTGCTAATAATAACACAGAACTACAAGAGCTACAACTTCCATATTAGCTAGGATTTAACTTGACACTACTTATAATTATATTAAGCTCCCTAACATAATTATACCATTTTCCAGATTAAATAGGGCAAATGGATTTTAAAGTGAGTCTGCTCAAGGCGTATATTAAATATGCGGGCAAAGACGAATCTTGCAAAATCCGTTTGGATCATTTAAAAATGGAAAATGGTATTATAAGCCTTAGAATAAATTAGCATATGCATATAGAACAGACTTTTATCAAAGATTTAGTAGTTATAACGCCTAGGGTTTTTTGCGATGAAAGAGGATATTTTTTCGAAAGTTTTAACAAAAAATTCTTCCAAAATGTTAGCCCAGAGCATGAATTCGTGCAAGATAATGAATCCTATTCCGAATATGGGACTTTAAGAGGATTGCATTTCCAAACTGGCGCACACGCTCAAAGCAAGTTAGTGCGTGCTATAAAAGGTAGAATCCTTGACGTTGCAGTAGATTTACGCCTCCGTTCATTAACCTTTGGTAAATATTTTTCTACAGAACTAACAGAAGATAATAAAAAACAGCTTTTTGTGCCTCGTGGCTTTGCACATGGTTTTGTTGTTTTAAGTGATTATGCTATCGTACAATATAAGTGTGATAATTATTACAACAAGGAAGCCGAAAGTGGTATACGTTTTGATGATATAGAGCTAAATATTCGTTGGCTTTTGGATAAAAATGATTTAATAATTAATGAACGTGACTTAAATTTCAGTAGTTTTGCTGATTTCAAAAACAGGATTACAACTAATGCATCAAGAGTCTAAAAGCATAACATATTGGCTAATCTTGTGCTGTACTATGCTTGTGCTTATAGTTTTTGTAGGGGGGCTAACTAGGCTTACTAATTCTGGTCTCTCAATAGTAGAATGGAAGCCAGTCACTGGCATTATTCCTCCTTTGGATAGTACTGATTGGGTAGCAGAATTTAGTAAATACCAAACCTCTCCTGAATACCAGCAAAGCAATTATAATATGACGCTTGACGAGTTTAAGCGTATCTTTTGGCTTGAGTATTTGCACCGCCTTTTAGGTAGATTTATTGGTCTTATATATCTTCTGCCTCTTGGTTATTTTTATTTTACTAAGCAGTTAAATCGCTCTTCACACCCAGCTTATTTGCTTATTACTTGCTTATTTTTTGCGCAAGGTTTTATGGGATGGTATATGGTCAAAAGCGGTCTGGTGAACTTACCTCACGTTAGCCATTGGCGCTTAGCAGCGCACCTGATGCTTGCTATCGCTATTTATAGTTTATTATTTTGGCAGCTCATGAAGCACAGCTTTGATATGTTAATTACTGGAAATACAGATTTTTCAACTATTAAAGCCTCTTGCATTATTGCAACTATTGTTTTATGTGGTCAGATATTTTTGGGTGCACTTGTAGCTGGTCTTAAGGCAGGGCTAATTTACAATAGTTTTCCGTTGATGGGATTAGAATTTGTGCCAACTGAAATTTATTCAGAGCCACTTAGTTTAACGAGCTTTTCTGATCCAGTATTCGTACAATTTATGCATAGGATGAATGCTTATTTATTATGTTTTGTTACATTAATTTTGGCGGGACAACTAGTTATTACAAAACATCCTAGGTTACAGAAAGTTGCGCTAGTGATTGTGGCTTGCCTATTAGCACAAATGTTTGCAGGTATAGCGACCATAATATACGTAGTACCTATAGGCTTTGCTCTACTACATCAGTTTTTAGCTATTGCCTTACTTTCCTCTCTTCTATGGTGTCACTTTTTAATTAAATGACACCATAGCTACTACTAGATTTCAAGCATTATTATTCGCCTTCTGCAGCTGGTGCATTTCCTGCTAATTCAATAGGTGCTAATGGTGCGTTTATATCGCCAGTTATAACGGCAGCACCGCCAATTACTAAAGTACCTGTGATGCCACTAGTTACCGAAATTGTCAAAGTACTTTGTGCTATTTCTTCCATAAAAATCTCCTTTTTATATATTTAATTAAATTTATTAGTAACTAACTTATACCAATTCCTAGATTAAATAGGGGTTGGTATTAGATAATGCTTCAGATATTGCCCTGTAAAGCTTTCTTCGCAAGCGGCGATCTCACGAGGAGAACCAACAGCTAATATCCTTCCGCCCTTATCTCCTCCTTCTGGTCCAACATCAATAATATAATCTGCTGTTTTTATAACATCCATATTATGTTCGATGACCAAAACAGTGTTACCCATATCAACAAGCTTATGCAAGACTTTGAGCAATTTGTTTATATCATCAACATGTAGACCAGTTGTAGGTTCGTCTAATATGTATAGTGTTTTGCCGGTAGAGCGTTTTGATAGTTCCTTGGCTAATTTTACTCTTTGCGCTTCGCCGCCAGAAAGAGTTGTAGCAGATTGTCCGATTTTTATATAACCAAGTCCTACTTCATTTAAAGTTGCTAATTTTTCAAAAATGACAGGTACTTTTTCAAAAAAATTCATAGCGTCTTCAACGGTCATGTTCAGAACGTCTGCAATTGACTTGTCCTTATACTTTACTTCGAGTGTTTCCCTGTTATAACGTTGACCATCACATACATCGCATTTGACGTACACATCCGGCAAGAAATGCATTTCAATTTTGATTAAACCATCGCCTTGGCAAGCCTCGCATCTTCCTCCTTTTACATTGAAAGAAAACCTGCCAACTTTGTAACCACGAATTTTTGATTCAGGCAGTTCTGTAAACCAGTCTCTGATAGGAGTAAAAGCACCAGTATAAGTTGCAGGATTTGACCTTGGCGTTCTGCCAATAGGCGATTGATTTATATCGATAATTTTGTCGATATATTCTAGACCTGATATTGATTGATAAGTACCAGGATGTACTTTAGAAGCAGGCTCAAGATATTTTAGCGCTGCTTTATACAAAGTATGGATAATCAAACTAGATTTACCGCTACCCGAAACACCGGTAACTACTGTAAAAGTTCCTAGCTTAATTGCGATATCTACGTCTTTTAAATTATTAGAATTCGCTCCTTTTAAGACTATAGATTTTTCCTTGTGACCAGTTCTTACAGTAGCTGGCACAGCTATGTATTTGCTGCCGCTAAGATATTGCCCAGTTATACTATCTTTAGATTGCTTAATTTCTTCAATAGTTCCTTGTGCAACAATCCTTCCACCGTGGATACCAGCACCAGGTCCAACGTCTACTATATGGTCTGATGCAAACATCGTTTCTTCATCATGTTCCACTACTAGCACTGTATTTCCTAAGTCTCGCAATCTTTTCAAAGTGGTGATAAGCCTAGTATTATCTCGCTGGTGTAATCCAATAGAAGGTTCGTCAAGCACGTATAACACGCCACTAAGCCCAGAACCAATTTGTGAGGCTAGCCTTATCCTTTGGCTTTCGCCGCCAGATAAAGTGCCTGACTCTCTAGAAAGGCTAAGGTAATCTAATCCTACATTAATTAAGAACTTTAGTCTCTCAGTAAGTTCTTTTAATATCCTTTCAGCAATAATCGCTTGTGTTTTAGTAAGTTTTTGCTCTAGTTCCTCAAACCAAATTTTAGTCTGCAAGATTGTCATTTTAGATACTTCACCAATATTCAAGCCATCGAGTTTGACACATAAAGATTCAACTTTAAGGCGGTAACCATTACAAGCACTACAACGATTTTCTGTTTGATATTGTGATAAGTCTTCCTTAATCCACGCAGCATCAGCTTTTCGGTATTTTTCTTCTAAACTAGGTATCACGCCCGCAAAAGCTTGTTCCACATTATGCTTTTTTAACCCGTCATAATACGAGAAATTTATTAGTTCTGCGCCAGAACCATAAAATATAATTTGTTTAACGTTACTAGGCAAACTAGCGAACGAGGCGTTTATATCAAAATTATAATGTTTTGCTAGAGAATCAAGAGTTTCCATCACAAATTTTGATGGAGCTTTACCCCAAGGAACTATCGCACCATTTCTTATGCTCAGTTTTTTATCAGGCACTATCATATCTGGGTCAAAAAACATTTCTCTTCCTAGCCCTTCACATTTAGGGCAAGCACCAAATGGACTATTAAAAGAAAAAATCCTAGGCTCGATCTCTGCAAGCTGAAAACCAGACACAGGGCACGAGTATTTTTCAGAAAAAACTATACGTTCACCTTGCGTAACATTTGTTGATTCTTCAGGAACCTCTACAATTTCTGCATAAGCTATGCCATCTGCTAGTTTAAGCGCTACCTCTATGCTATCTGCTATCCTATTTCCAAGGTCATCATTAATAACAAGTCGATCAACGACAACTTCTAAATTATGTTTTTTGTTTTTATCAAGTTTTGGTAAGTCATCTATATCGCATAGCTCACCATTAATTATTAATCTCTCAAACCCGTGTTTTTTTAAGCTTAATATTTCACGACGAAACTCTCCTTTTTGACTCCTAATAATAGGCGCTAATAGGTAAATTTTTGTTCCAGTAGGCAAACCTTTAACAATGTCCACCATTTCAGAAATAGTTTGACTTTTAATAGGTAAGCCCGTAGCAGGTGAGTATGGTACACCTACTCTTGCGTAAAGAAGTCTTAAATAATCATAAATTTCTGTTATAGTTCCAACAGTAGAACGAGGATTGCGAGAAGTAGTCTTTTGATCTATAGCAATAGCCGGAGAAAGACCAGAAATTGACTCTACATTTGGTTTACCCTGCAAATGCATAAATTGTCTTGCATAAGAAGATAGACTTTCTACATAACGCCTGTGACCTTCTGCGTAAATAGTGTCAAAAGCAAGAGAGGATTTGCCAGATCCACTTAGCCCGGTAATTACTACAAGCTTATCACGCGGAATATCAACATTAACATTTTTTAGGTTATGCTCTTTGGCACCTACTACTTTGATATATTCCTGCATTAGCTATACTTATGGTTTAGGTTAAAGTGGAGATGTGATGTAATTTATTATAATATGATCTTTATGCGATTGATCATAAAAATATCTAGCATTATACTGCTTTTTATAATATCATTGCAACTGCTATTTGGAATTAAAAAGTTGTTTACGAGGTTTATTTATGGCTGGTAGTTTGAATAAGGTAACTTTATTAGGAAATGTAGGGCGTGACCCAGAAATTAGAAGTATTAGCGACGGTAAAGAATTAGCTAGTTTTACCCTAGCTACGTCTGAAACTTGGAAAGATCGTGCAACAGGAGAGCGAAAAGAAAAAACAGAGTGGCATAGAATAGTTGTATTTAGCGAAGGCTTGGTTGGCGTTGTTAAAAATTATGTAAAAAAAGGCAGCAAAATCTATATAGAAGGTGCCCTGCAAACCAGAAAATGGGTCGATAATGCTGGTCAAGAAAAATACACCACAGAAATCATCCTACAGGGCTTCAACTCCAGCCTAATTTTGCTTGATAGCAAAGGCAGCGGGGATGATCATTTTGCTGAAACGCAACATTCTTCACCAAAAAATACAGGGGCGAACTTTGTTCATAGTGAATTAGATGATGAAATACCTTTTTAATACCCTAGAATATCTATTACAATTAGAAGAAAGAGCAAGGGCATTTTTAATGCTACTTGCTCTACTGGCTTTAGCTGGATGTGCTGTCACAAATACTGCAAGGCTTGCAGAGGCTGATAATGTGGCAGCTGCTAATGGTTTTACTAAAAAAATCGTTAAAGGAGGCGATTTCTTCCTCACAACTTACCAAAAAGTAAGCAATAATAGAGATCCTTTTGTCTTTTATATAGAAAGTGATGGGCATGCTTTTACTAGTTATGGAGTTTCAGACGATCCAACGCCATATCATCCAAACCTACTAAAATTAGCGGTTCTTGATACAAGACCTAACGTGATATATGTAGCTAGACCTTGCCAGTACACGCCTATGGAGTTAAACCCTAGATGTAGGGAATCTGCTATATTTTGGACAACGAAAAGGTTATCAGAAGAGGTGGTGGTTTCTACTAATTCTGTAATTAATTCTATTAATAATGGCAAGTCATTTAGCCTAGTTGGTTATTCAGGCGGCGGCGGAATAGCGGTATTAGTTGCGACGCGTAACAATAACGTTAAAGACATTATTACAATTGCCGGTAACCTTGATATTGTTGGCTTTAGCGATTTTCATTCAGGCGGCACGCCAAGCAACCCTCAAAACAGGCAACTAGCTGATTCTTTAAATCCTCTTGATTATGCTACTAAGGTTAATAACATTCCTCAATTGCACCTTTCTGGCGGAATGGATAGAATAGTACCACCATTTATTGCGGCAAACTATACAAACGCAAGTAGCTCACCATGTGTGCATCAGAAAACTTATTCTAACTGTACTCATAGCAAGGGCTGGGATTCATTGTGGAATGACATATTAAACATACCACTAAATTGCAAGCCATAAAGCTTTGGTAAGGAATTAGAATAGACCTCCTGCGAAACTCTATAGTAATAAATTAACTGGAATTTGGAATAATGTCATTGCCGCGCCCCCCTTGTCATTCCGGCGCGGGCGGGAATCCACCTTGCAAAGGTACGTAGACGGCAAAAGTAGAACTGGATAACCTCCTGCGAGGGGATGACAAAGAAGGGGCGAGAGGATGACAAAGAAGGAGCGAAGGGATGATAAAAAAGTGGTGACTAGCGTCATTCCCGCGCAGGCGGGAATCCAGTAAAACATTATACGTTTTTATTCCTTACAGAACGCTCCACTCTTTTTTTTCATAATCAAAGGGCATAAAGTAGTGTCCTTTAGGCTGGCAAATTACCTCGTAAGCATTTTTATCTTCACGAAATTTTGGACCGCCCTTGATAGATTCACAAGGTAGCCCTAAATTTTCTAAAAACTCCTTAAAACCAAGCTTTTCAGATTCAAATTGAAAGATTTGGGTGTAATCTTTATTTCCTTTCCAGTGTCTTTCAACATAAATTGCAGCTAAATCATCCACGCATTGTTTTTTAGTTTGCTCGTTTAAAGCATAGCAACTCAAGTATTTTTGGTGGATTTCTTTTTTAACGGCTTTTGCGCAGGATTTAGCTTTAAAGGCTGGTGTTGTTTGATCTTCTGATGGTTTGCAGGCTGCTGTGATTAAGGTTAGTGTTAATAGAAGGATAGCTTTATTTTTCATTATGATTTTCCCCTAGCTTAGATTAAACAAAAAGGGCTCTTTAGCCCTAATTATTTTAACCACCAACAAGGGAAATAGGATTGCCTAGTTGGTGATCGGGGAATTCACAAAACCGTTCCTGACAGTCTACTATAGCCTTTGGACTTAGAGGACATAAGCCCTCTAAATCTTGGACATGCGCCATAATTTCCCCGATCGTAAAATCGAGGATTATACCATTTTATAGTTGGTATTAACTACAGGAAACAGAGGTTGTGACACCCCAGAACAGCTTTTGGCTATTCTAGTTATTATTCTACTTAAGATTGCATGTAAGTCAAGGGAGTTTATGGTTCTACTAGATTACTTCAGGCTAGCGCCTTCGTAAAGACGCTTATTTGCTATGATAACCATGCCACCGGCGCTGCGAGTAGCAAAGGGACGTA
>JAIXRE010000072.1 GCA_027485375.1 Rickettsiaceae bacterium
GCCTTCACAATGACTCTTATTTGCTATGATAGCCCCGCCACCGTCATTGCGAGGAGCAAAGCGACGAAGCAATCTAGTATGTGAATTTTTTTTTGGATTGCTTCAGGCTGCCGCCTTCGCAATGACGCTTATTTCCCTGCCGCCTTCGCAATGACGCTTATTTCCTTGCCGCCTTCGCAAAGACGCTTGTTTCCCTGCCGCCGTAGCAATGACGGTTAATAAGGTACAATAATAGTCTTCTATAAAAAAACCCCTATTACTCTAAGGTTTTTGTAGCTTAGTATCTTGCAGGGTGCCAGTTATTTCTTTGCATAAACCTTCAATGGTTTTTTGTCCTTTATGCAGGATTTTGACAATACTGCCTGATAGCTTGGCGTACTCATCAGCATCAAGCTCTTTAGAGGTATTGATTATAACAGGAATATCTTGCCATTCTGGCGATTGCTTTAATATGTTTACTACCTCAAAACCATTCATTACTGGCATCATGAGGTCAAGGAATATTAAATTCGGTTTATCTTTACTTATGTGCTCTATAGCAAGTTGTCCATTCTCTACCTCAAAAATTTCTGCTTTGAATTTCTCTAAAGCACCTCGCAAAATCAGCCTAGCATTACTATCATCGTCTACTAGTAATACCTTGCCTAAATCCTGCAGACCAGAATTATTGCCTATTACATAACGTGATAGGGTTACTAGTAATTTTTGTTGATTAAATGGTTTTACTAGGTAATCAGCCGCCCCCATTAGATATCCTTTGTTTTTTTCTTCAATCATTGAAATCATGATGACTTTGATATCCCAAGTTTTAGGGTTCTTTTTTATCGATTGCAGAACGTCCCAGCCGTTGATTTTAGGTAAAAATATGTCTAGTAAGATTGCATCAGGGTGCAGAGCTTCTGCCATTGCTAACCCTTCTTCGCCATTATCAGCAAATGATACTTTGTAGCCTGCGCTTTTTAAGTATTTTGCGATTAATTCACGTTCAGTTTCGTTATCTTCAATAACAAGTACCTTGAAATCCTCAATAGATTTAGTTGCCTTGTTAATATCTTTAGCTGGTATTGCCGCAAAGCCATTATCTTGATGGTTTGAAGAGTATCGCGGTAACCTGATGGAAAATGTTGTTCCTTTATTAATCTCACTTGTGACCGTTATATCCCCACCCATCATTTCGGCAAATTTCTTGCTAATAGCAAGCCCAAGTCCAGTACCGCCAAATTTCTTTGTAGTAGAAGAATCAGCTTGGACAAAGTTTCCAAAAAGCTTAGATAATTGTTCATCGTGGATTCCTATACCAGTATCTTGCACATTAATCTGAATCCAGCTCATGCTATCTTGGTTACTATTGATTTCTATAATTTGAACAGTAATAGTGCCGTTATTAGTAAATTTACAGGCATTGCCTATTAGGTTAATAATAATCTGCTTCAGTTTAGTAATATCAGTTTTAATGTTGCCTATATTAGCTTGGTAATCAAAAACTATCTTATTGCCATTTTTTTTTTTTTTTTTTTCAGTAATGACTGCAATATCTTGCATTATAGAAATGATTTCACCTTCTTCCATAAATAGCTCCATTTTACCAGCTTCAATCTTTGATAAATCAAGGATATTACTAATTAAACCTAGCAAATGTTTACCAGCATTATAGATACGAGATAACGGTTCCAAATAAGCCTTATCCTCCGACTCGCTTACTTCTTCAAGTAGTAGTTCGCTAATACCAATAATAGCATTCAGAGGCGTCCTAAGTTCATGGCTCATATTAGCAACAAATGATGATTTAACGCGGCTAGCCTCGTCTGCTATTATTCTAGCATGTTCAGCTTGCTCTTTCTTTACTGCAAGTTCTTTGCTTATGACTTTAAGATCCTCTAAAGCCCTAGATACTTTATTATTGCGTTCCATTAATTCAGTAGAAGAGATCTCTAAAGAGCGTTCCATCATGGCTAAATCTTGGTCTGCTGCAATATATGCTTCATTTATAGCCTTAATAAATGGTGCCAGCTCTCTAGGTACTAAAGAGTTTTCATGAATATATCGCTTAATTTGTCTTTCTAGGAGCTTGTGCATCATTCTATTTCTTTAAATGTAGTAATAGTCATTGTTTGATTATGTAACTCACATTTAGCATTAGGCGTAAATGGTGAAATCTCGCCGTATGAATAAAAGCCAGTTAATAAGGTCTTCTTGCCTAGTGTATCTCGCACGGCTTCTACTTCTTCTTCTATACGCTGCTTCAAAATCAATTTACGTCCAACGCAACTAATTAATACAGCAAAATCAGCTGCTTGGTTATTATCTGAGAGGCTGCTTTTTGAGGCAGCAGTAGCAGCAGCTTCAACGAGTCTGTTAAAATTAGCTTTCATAAACTGCACATTACTACCTTCAGGAATATCACCAGCAAAAGTCATGCTTTTAGCTTGCTCATCTATACCAAGAATAGTGCGTACTACAGATTCCTTGCCGTCAGAACCTTTGAGGCTTAAAGGAAATAGGAGAGCGCTTGCTGGCAACTCTTTTACTTTTTCCTCGCCGAGATATAATTTATATACATCAAGGGCTGGTTTATTATCTATTTCATATAATACGTTATTTTTTGACTTTGTAACATTCATGACAACGCCATAAGCGTCCCAGCCGCCCATAGAGCCGCACCCTACTTTTAGTTTATTGCCATAAAACCCTACAGCGACAACAACCTTAGACTTTGCGGTATCGTCAAAATATACTAAAGTTTCTTTAAAATCGCTACCATCCCCAGCTAGTCCGCCAGTTATACTCGCATTTTTTGGTAACTCTGAAGCGAGCCCTGATACTAACTCTGAACCATTGACTGAAAGACCATCTGATAGTACAAAAACGTGAGTAAGGTCATCTGCAATGAGCGCTTTAGCTAAAGATTTACCAGCTGCGGCGCTATTATCTAAAGACGTTACATCAATAAATTTAGCTTGCAATTTAGTGTCCTTGAAAGCAATTGCAGCAAGAGACAATATACCATCTTGTACTTGCGTATCGTATATTTCGCCAGCTGTACTACAACCAATCCTGATAGCATTTGGATATAGTTTTTTTATCTCTAACAATACATTATTATTTCTAGCCATTAAGTCTTTATTACCAAAAACTATAACTAAATTTGCCTTAGCTCCTAATTCAGGAACTGCCCCGTGCCACTGGTTACTTTCAGACCATTTAAGCTGTTCAACTTGCATATAAAGTACCTTGTTAGAATGAAACAAATAAAGCCAAAGGTTAATTATTTAATTGTAATATTAGTTATATGGACGTTGCAAACATTAGTTTATTACCCTTGTGTAGTTTTTTCTGTTGCTATGCAAATATATCCTATCGAACTAATCGTGGAAGGTAGGAAATGTCTAGGTTGATGCCACCTTATAATAGACCTGCTTATTACTTTTAGCTTAAGAAGCGATGTTTTTTTTATTGTAATAGCCTTACCTCTATTGTAGACTCCACTTTAATGGCTCATAGCAATTTTATTTTGATTATATGGAATATAATATTAA
>JAIXRE010000029.1 GCA_027485375.1 Rickettsiaceae bacterium
TACAGCTTGTGAACTTTTTGCTTTAAAGAAAAGTTTATTAGAAGGCAAAATTGAAGTATTAAGATTTTTGCGTAGAGCTCGTCGTTTAAGAAAGCGAACGTGGTATTATTTAAAGAATATTACTTATATAGAAAATGCCCAGCATGCAGCTAGGGTAGCAAAAAACATGATGAAATCTGAAAATATGATGTGGAAATTTTTGGATGACCCAGTAGCGATTCCATTAACAAATAATCATGCGGAAAGGCAAATTAGGCATTATTTGACTTATCGTAAAAACTCATATTTTACTCAGTCAGAGAGAGGAAATAGATTTTTAGAACGAATTATTTCTTTATATCTCACCTCAAAGCAGCAAAAGCAAAATCCAGTAATAAACCTTCAAAACCTCTTAATTACCTAATTTATTCCACCCAACCCCTTGAACGGATACTTTTTCAGAGCTCAGGGTGACGATTTACACCAGTACCTCACTTTCTCCAAATTCAACTTTTACTTTTTCAGGAAGTACTTTTGTTACAGATATAACATCTGCTAAAACTTGAAAATGAGGCTTTGAAGCCCAAAGCTTATAATTACCAACAACAAAAATTTTATGTTTAGCTCTAGTAAGTGCTACATTTAGTATATTCGGATAATTTGATGCCCAATTTATCGCTCCCGATTTAGAAGGATTACCTCCTAAGAGCAATATAACTCCTTGCGCTTGTTTTCCTTGGAATGTATGAACCGTTCCAATCGATTTACTTATCCATTTGTTGAGCATTGGTCTTTCTTCGGGGGTTAAGTTATCCAACAAGTATTTAGATTGTTCTTTCAGCAGTCTTTGCATCTTATAAGCTACAGACTTAAAAGGTGATATGATATATAAATCTGGCATGGATTTATGCTGTTCTACTATGCGGAAAATAATTTTTAAAACTTCTTCACCTTCTTGTTTGCACCAATGACCATCAAATTCATCACCTTGTACGTCCATCCATTGGCTTTCAGGATATAATTGATCAAGTGTAGAGATTGCCTTTGTAGTTGCTTGGATCATCAAACCGTCATAAGCAATCTTATTTGCTACACTAAACATTGGTTCAATGCACCGCCTATGAACACGAAGTGGGCAACCAACCCACTGATTATTACCACTTTTATCAATATATGTTCCATATGTATTTACTCTATCTGATAAAGTTTGCACTGATTCTTCTAAAACACTCCAGTTTTCGCTAACATTATAATATTTCATTAAAGCATCATTTATTGCTTTGGATATGGTAACAACTGGAGGAATTTGTAGTGGATCACCAACTACGATTGTCCTTTTTGCTCGATAAATTGCTCCTAAAGCTTCTTGAGGAGCAGATTGTCCAGCCTCATCAATTAGTAACCAACCTAAAGATTCAGCTTCGTCTAAGCCCCTAAACAGTTTGCTAAATGAAGCAAACGTTGTTGAAACTGAAGGTACTACAAGAAAGAATACAGCCCATAAATGTTTTAACATCTCCTTGGATTCCATAGACCAGTTGCCAAAAATAAGCCCCTGACGTATTAATTTTAAATTATTGACTATATATTCTGACGTATTAACAATAAATGAATAATGTAATTTCATAGCTTCAACAAAAAGCCTGGCTCGCAAATCTTGCAATTTTTCATGAATCCAAGGTGATGATAATTGTATTTCCTTGTCAGATAGTTGCCAAAAACTTTCATCCGCTATTTTCGAGGACCATGAATATTTATTTTTCATTAAATTTATATATTCATGATTTTTCTCTATTGTATCAGATAATCCTTTTAACTTTTGTGAAAGATTAGAAGCTTCAGCTTCTAATCCGGATATAATATGACTTAATTTCAGTATCTCTGACTTTAATTTTGTACTTTCTGTAAATAATTTAAATATTTCTTGAAGAATATCTGAACATCTATTCGACCATTTTTGATATGAAGATTCTTGTTTAAAGAATTCCAGGAGAACTATATACCATTTAGGCTTTAATTTTTTTGTTTCTTCAAGTTGAAATTTATTTTGTTCGATAGTTGAAGTGTTTTGTAGAAGCCTATCTTCATAATTTCTAATGTTGGTTTTATAAATTTTTATTTCATCACTAATATCACTAATTTGACTCAGAATCTTATCTTGTTCGATATCAAAATCATACAAAGCATACTCTTCAAGTCTGGTCTTAAACTCTATAAGCTCTGATTTTAACTCTGTAAACTCTGCTAAAGTTGATAAGAACCTTTGCCGATCTTCTGTCCAATCAGATTGAGGTTTTTTTGTATTTAACAAATATTCTAGCCCATAATGATCATCGATCTCATTATTCGAGTTCTTGCCTGGGCTCTTACCCCAAAATTTATCAAAAAAAGTAGAACGATTTGTCTTGTTGCCAAGAGTTGCTGATCCAAGCCCCCAACATTCTTCGTCATTAATATAAGTAGCAATTTCAGAAAAATACTCTAAGCCATAGCTTTGATCAATCTCAGATAGTCTTGGTATCTCCTTTGAGATATTTTCAACTGCAGTATTGTTAGTACTGGCTATAACAATCTCAAAACCTAATAATCTAGAGTCTAAACTCCAAGCTTTATATTTAAATCTGTCAACTGATATAGTTGTTGAATTAGTAAAGGCATCTTTCGGATTTATAAAATCGGCTAAAATTTTTGCTCTATTTGTTATTACTTCGCTGATTATATCTCGTAGTAGAGTTGATTTACCGGTACCTGGTGGTCCATTAACTGAAAAAAGACCTTTAGTTTCGCCAGTAGCAAGATTAACGGCTATTTGCTGGGCAATAGATAAAGCTACCTTATTACTAATAGGCCACCTTGAGCTGGGTAAGAATTCAGGGTTTGATAATTGCTTAATCTTTAATTTATCTGTACGGAGATCATGTTTTTCATCTTTATGAATTAATCCTAAATACTGTTTTAAACCTATCCCAATAGTTTTTTCTTCATCTTTTAAAGTGTCGCTAACAATTTTAATATCATCTATATAGAAACTACCCAGAATATTTAAATCTGAATTAGTGATAGTTTTCATGATATCTTCATAATATGTAACATTTAAAAACTTGTCTTGAGCATTTTCCTTATCATATTTAAATTGGTTAGGTACAGGAATATGGCTTGAATAAATAACAGCATTGTTTCTTATAATATTATGAAACTCAGTAATATCAGAAACATTTATTATATCAGCAAGCAGTGCCTTTAAATCTTCAAATACCACGCTGTGATTAGGTCTGTTTTGTAAAATATCAACCCAATTATTATAAACATCTTCAATTTTTTGGTAGATTTTAGGCACTAAATCCAGCCAAGTTCGAGGGTGTTTTTTCTTTTGATTAAGACAAGCCATAGAAATGAAATAGTCAGGGATAGCAAAAGTATCTTCCAATATTTCGCCATAATTATTTAATTGAAAAGTGCATAGGCAACTTATCTGATTATCATTTTGCAAGTTATAGTCTTCTTCGCCACTTTCTAGCATTTCTTTAATTAAGCGCGTAATATCGCTACAATTTACAATACCCAAAAACACATTATATACCCATGTCTTGCCTGGTGTTTGTTTATGGCAAAAACGTTCTCGACTTTGCCACGGAATATCTTTCGTCTCTAAAACTTCTTGTTGGATGGATTGTACATAACCTAATTTATTTTTTGTATCGAGTTTATGAGGAGTGAACCTCTCTACTGCGTTCCAGTAGTAAATAATATTTTGAGATGATTTTTTATTTTTCATACTTATTAATTTGCCTGGTTGATGCTTAATACCATCTCAAGGAGCAGTTGATAATTTTTGCGATTTTTTATATCTATAAGCTGGTTGAAATACTAGTATAGTTTATATTATTTTAGTATCAAGTATTTTAGTATGATGATAATTTTTAGTCTAAAATCTAAACGTTATTAACAATCTCCGCTGAGCTTGGTAGTATTATTATTTTACGCCCAGTAGATGCCTAGATCACGTCGCTACGCTCAGGGTGACGATTGAGACCCCGTACCCCGCGCCAAAAATCGTCATTGAGAGGAATCGCAGATGACGAAGCAATCTAGTATGTGAATTTTTTTTGGATTGCTTCAGGCTGCCGCCTTCGCAATGACGCTTATTTGCTATGATA
>JAIXRE010000027.1 GCA_027485375.1 Rickettsiaceae bacterium
CTGCAAACAAAATTTAAATTGTGGATCGTTAAGGTCACAAGCATTAGCAATATAATTTCTCATATCTATACTGTTAATAACTTCTCCATAAACTGTACTAGTCTGTAAATAATTATCAGTTGAAACGGAGGGCAAGGTAGTACATAACTCCCCATACCTAGCAAGAGCTAATTTAGGGGCGCAGCTAAGCATAATAGTAGCAAAACATACTAAAAACAGTTTTAGGGTTTTTGAAAAACCGGCTGCGTCACTTTTTCCCATCATCACCTCCTTTTGCAGGGTCAGATTTTAACTGCTTCGCTCTTTCGTCAGCGTCTTGTTTAGTAGTTTCTTGCCGCTGCATATCTGGAGCTTGCGCCCCTTTATTTGGAGAATCTACAAAGTCTTTTGTGGCTCTTATATCGCCTTTTGCCTCACCGCCTTGCTCTCTTGCTACTTGTTCTTCAGCAGGCTTTGCGGACTCTGCTTTAGCACCTATAGCACCCTCACCCTCCGCTGGCGCAGTATCATCTGTAGTAGAGCGAGTAACTGGCGTTGCCTCTTTTAAGCTTATTCCTTCTTCCGCCTGCGATATACTATCTCTAGCTTTACCTTCAGCTCCTTCTTGCCCTGCAGCACCTTCTGTGGTAGAGGAGCGAGGCATAGGCGTTGCTTCTTTTTTGGCTGTTGGTGCCGCACTTGCTTTAGCATCACCTAGGCTAGTGGCGGAAGGAGTAGTGTCGCCTGAAGCACCAACGCTTGCAGTATCTACCACGCCCCCTCTTGAAGCACCGCCACCTGCGCCTGCTCCTCCTGTACCTGCTCCTCCTGAGCTACCACCGCCTGAGCCTCCAGCCGCTCCTCCTGTACCACCAGTTTGCATTTTATCTGAGGCGCCGCCAGCTCTTGGCGTTCCTTTATCAGCATCCTTAGCGCCTGCTGCTCCTGATTTTTGGGCAGCAATCTTGCCCATAGTATTTATTGCCTGCATACCGCTGTTGAATATTTTTTGTGGATCAACACTCATATTTCTAAGAGATACGCCCTCCGTCATATCAGCAGCAAATTCAGCTAATTGCGAACTAAAGTAATATAATAAATACAAGCTAAAACAGGCAGTTATTAACGATAATATTATGTCTCTGATTTTCTCAAAAAAGAGCTTTGGCGATTTAAATAGCAACCCAACAGAAGAAGTGATGGCATCTAAAAATGGATACCTTTTCATATGATCTTCAGTTTTTGGATTACCATCCATTTTTGCTATATCTTCAACTGCTGTTTTAGTAAAATCATAAATATTAAATAAAGGCATATTGAGCATATAGCCCAAACTATCTTTACATTTGGGATCATCTGCTGCTAACTCGGCATCAATTGTAAAAACTTTTACCGTTCGCTGGTTATTAGTAATATCGCGTGAAGTATATTGGCAAGTTCCATAAAACCCCATATCATACACGCTAAACATAACTATCATGAAAGTTGTAACTACCATAGGCTGCAGGCTAAAAGATATCATTAATTTTAGCCACGACTCAAAATAGCCTTTGGTGTATTCGAATAATAACATAGGCACAAATATTGGTGCTAGCATTCCAAGTATTACGATTATTATAATGCTAGCAACCGTCATACTAACAAGGTAAGCCGCCACAGAAATTACTAGCAATGGATACATTAATGCTATGCTTACCAGCGTCATTTGACCACTCATTACTGCGGGTATCAGCAGGTAATAATAAGGCGGCACAGAAAAATTAAATGTGTCAAATTTAGCAAAATCTCCAGTCTGATACATATTTTGCATAAATAAACTTGCCATTGCATCAAGCCCAAGATAATGGCTTACCCTGCAATCTAGCGAGTCCCATAAAGCAATATAGGATAAATCAGCGGGGTAATCAGCAGGATCAAACTTACATAAATTAGAAGGCGAAGCGTTAATAACCCAGCTTGCAAAGTCACTCACTGCATTAAGTAACAATGGCAATAACCACTGACTTATACCATCAAAGCGAGCAGAACCACTATCAGCTGGATTAATATTGATTCCTATAGAAAAATAAGTAACAAAAATAATTTTTAAGGCAAAATTTATAATATCCGCTTTTTGCGGAACATCACCAGCTAGAAGAATCTTAAAGCCAAAGAAGATTACATATAAAGAAAGCAACGCCGCTACTGTTTGATGCATTCTATTTTGAAACTGGTATAGAGCGCTGCTTGACTGCTGGGCTGCCCTTGTTACCGCTTCAACTCCTTGCGCAGAACAGACATTTTGGCTAACTAATAATTTCGTTGTCATAGCCTTAACGCATTCTATCAGGGGCGCTGTCATAACTAGCGCAGTTTTAGAATTCTGATAAGCCCTTTGATAACAACCTTCCATGCCACTACAAGCGGTCAAATTGCTAGGTTCATTAGCTGTAGAAACACCACCGCCTAAATCCATGAAACCAGCGTATATTGATTGCGGATAAGGTTCTCTTATATATTTACAGCCAACAGGTGTCCAGTCAGTTAAAACTGGTATCCGCACCGATACGCACATTTTGTCCTTCTCAGCGGTAACCTTCCAAGGTATAGGGAAAGGTATATCATAGAGCTCTCCTTGGTCGCCTTCAGACTTATTCTCAAACCTATCATGGTACTCCTCCTTACGTCTAGTCCAAGCAGACTTTACAGCCTCCCATGGATCAGTATTATTTACTTTAGCTATTGCAAGGTTAACGATTGTCTCTGTTATAGCTTGAGCATTTACTGCTAATAGCTTTATGTTGTTGCAGAGGGCAAAGCTAAGAACTCTGTTATTAGGGTCAATCCTTTGGTCTCTATGACAAGCACCAGGGTATAATTCGTCATCATTAATTTTAAGACGCAGCATAGCCTCTGGATACACTCCAGGTACAACTATCGCAGCAATTAACGCTGTAAAAAAAGGAGCTGGTATACAGGTGTGAGAAAATTCCGAGCTAAGTAAATCGCCAATTCCTTCTGTTTCGCAAGTTAGGCGCTCTAAAATATCAACTACTGAGTCTATATCGCCTGCTGAATTAGCTGATTGCGAGGTTGATGGTGAAGCGTTAGCGACAAAACCACCTAGCAATAACTTAATAATGAGTAGCGATAAGGATAATTTGAGCAGTCTCATTGATTTCTTGCTTCCTCATAAAAAACTGGTAGCCATTTTTCTGGGTCATCACCATATTTCTCACGGATTTGATCAAGCAGTAAAACTGTATCTGCACGTCCTGAAAGAACATTAATTATATTAGTCATACCATTCAAATTGACCTTAGCAACTACAGCATTTACCCCTTGTTTAATAAGGAAATATCTTGACGCAGGGTCTGTGGTTTTAATCAAGACATATTCACGCTGACTTAGCATAAAAGCGCTGCGGTATATATCAGTTGCCTTCAGATTTGGCAGAAAAATTTGCGTTGCGGTTTGCTGGATTAACGTGTCACTTATCCTACTTTTTGCTGCATCCTCCACGCTTTGAGTAGCAAAAATCACAAAGGTATTAAGCTTACGCAGAACCTTAAGCCAATCTTTTATTTTTGGTGCAAATACTGGATTATCTATAAGTGCCCAAGCCTCATCCAGCACTATCATAGTTTGCGAGCCATCTAGTGAGATATTGATGCGGTGAAAAACGTAAAGCAGCACAGGCGATAAGCTTATAGGATCTTTCAGCAATTCACCCATCTCAAAGCCAAATACTCTGGCAATATTTAGGTTAATACGATCTTCTTCATTGTCAAAAATCTTAGCATAAGAACCATTACCATGCCACATTGCTATTCTACCCGCCAGAGTACCAGGACCGTCTATGCCTAAAAATGGAACTATATTACTAAGTTTTCTATCTTTCTTTTCTAACCTGTAATTACCTTCTATTGCTTGCCCAAGCAGTTTCATATCCTCAGCAGTAATTGCTTCACCATTTGAGCTAACTAATACTTTAAACCACTCAAGTAAAAATGTTCTATTTTCGCTATTATCATCAAGCTGCAGGGGATTAAAATAGCATCTAGCCCCTGGGTCAATTACGGTATAGACTCCTTCAATAGCTCTGATGAAAATTTCAGCACCACGATCTTTATCAAAGAAAAACATTCTAGGTCTAAATTTTTGCGCTTCTGCGCAGAAAAAGTTCATCAAGACGGTCTTACCAGCGCCAGTAGGTCCAATAATCAAGGTGTGCCCTACATCTCTTAAATGAAAATTAAAATAAAAAGGAGTTCCAGAAGTTGTATCAAGAATAGTTACGTATTCGCCCCAGTGATTATTGTAAATCTTTCCAAGCGGGTAGTTATGCATAGAAGCAAAACTAGCCATATTTAAGGTATTAATGGTAGATTTACGTACTATATAATCTATATTACCAGGTAATTGCCCCCAGTAGCTTGGTTCCATATTAACCCTTTCTCGTACTGGCTGGATACCAGCATTTGAAAGTTCTACAGCTGCCATAGATAGAACATTTTCTAGCGTCTTGATATCATCTTCAATACAAAGCAGAGAAAAATGATGTTCACCAAAGCCTATTTCGCCGCTCATTGCCATATCAAGTGCCTGATTTATCTCAGCAATCTGAGATACCGCCTTATCCTGCGCTTGAATCATCCTATTTTGTTGCAGCTGCATCTTGTTAATCGCTACCGTCCTGTTAGCAAAAACAAAACTTTGGGTCATTACAAATTCAAAAGGCATTTGCAGAAAGCCGTCAAAAACACCAGCAGCAGTATTTGGTCCATATTCTCTTACACTAACTATACCAGCATATTTTCTACCTTTTGGTCCTCGTGCTTCAATAGATTTAGAACCAAAAAATAACCTATGCGTTGGAATATATTCATCAATATTACTGCGCGGTACTATCATAGGCATAGATTGTCCGCAATTTACTATTGTACCTAAAAATTCTAAAATTTCACAATAATGTCCATGCTCTGATTTTGTTATACCAAGTAGTCTTGCATCGTAATCATTAAGGGTATTTACCACCCTAGTTGACATTTCATGCAAACTCTCTTTCATCTCTCGCATGTCATGCTCCCAAGCAGACCTATTAGAAGTTTGTTGCAATTTTTTCAGTAAATACTCAACAATCGCCGCCCCCGCTTTGTCTGGCTTATACAGAATACTGACATATAACTCATTAAAAAATGACTCAGACGCTTCATGCTTCTTATGCCATTCTTTTGACAAATAACTAATAAAGTCATGATTCATCTTAACTGTAGGGTCCAAATTATAGTTATTATCACCAGCTATAATTGGTTTGCGACGCCTTATAGTGTGAAAATAAATAATAATATTTCCAGAAGTCATATTTTTCAGAAGTGCATTTCTGATATTTTTTCTAATATCTAAATCTTCATCATCAGCTGTTTCAAATGAAAAGCCTCCTATCTTAATTACCTGTAATAATTCATTGTTTTTAGTAAGAATCGTATTACTATCCCAATGGCATTTATAAGGTATAAAATGCGATACATGTTTTTCTTTCTTCGCCTGCGCTTCTTTTGCTGCTTTAGTTCTGAGTAATTTTATCATTTTTCGTATTTTCTAGCCTTTAAGGTTTAGATACTATAGGAGTTAGCTCCGTAATAAGATTTATTTGGACATTGATTGCATTTACTACCCTTATTCAAATAAATCTCCATAAACCGCGGTTCTTTAAAACAAAGTAGATACCCTATTAAATGCACGACAAAAGCAATAAAAATAATTTTTATTCCTGAAGTTTGGATAAAAGCAGTTACAGATACCATCATATTAAGCATAGCAAACTGCACGCTCACGCCAAAAATCATAGTTGGTCTGGTAAGCCCTACAAACAAAGGGTCAGATGCTAAAGTTCCAGCCATAAATACCTCATTAATCGTTGCGCTAAGGATGAAATGTCTTCAGTTAAACGCATATAAACTTCTCAAGATTTTTTAACTGCTAATGGCGCATAAATGATTATGCTAGCTTTAGAAGTTTACTGAGTGTACCAAAAACAAGTTCAACTTAGTAATAGTAATTGAAATTTCCATGCAAAATCAAATCTATAATAGGATTATAGACACAGGTTTTTTGTCATTGATACATATCTAACGCAAAGCTAGTATCACCGCGGTGGCAAGTTGAGGTAAATTTATATAGTAAGAAGCTATGATGGCTTGTACCAAATCCCATTTTTAAATGATCCAAAAGGATTTTTAGTTATTAGATAAAAGACTTCTTCCAAAAAGTCTAGTGCCAACAGCTTACTAAATTCTTCAACCTAACATTGAAAAGCCTATTGCATAAAACCACTGAGTAGTATATAAGTTCCAGCCAAAAGTCAGATAATATTGGCAAGCAGCAGTATAATAAAATATTATATAACCCAAAACTAGAAAGGTTTTTGCTAGAAATTTGGGGCGTCTATGTGTTAATATAGCTATTAATATTATTGTTATATTTATTATATATTTAACCAAAAAGGTTTGCTATGAGTAAAGAAAATAACCAAAGCAATTTAGATGTAGCTGAAATAAAAAGCATTAAATATAGCAATAGCTTATTTGCTAAAGCTGCTAAAAGTGTATTATTTACTAGCTTTTCCTACTTAGATAATAAAAAGGAAAAGCATGCAATAGAAAATTTCAAGACCCTCTTTGATGAAGACGGCTATAAATTACTTATAGACACTTACGCATCTAAAGTAAGCTACTACGACCATTACAAAGCCTTGGTATTTACAAACGATACTACAAAAGAATTGATAATTGCCCACTCAGGATCAAGGTATTTTCCCTTAGGGGCAGCGGCTTCTGACCTTATGAATAGTATAAGGTATTTCTGGTTTGAAGAAACTCCTCCTAAGGCAGCGCAAATACCTATATTTATAATGCATGCACTTAGTGCATTAAAAGAAGAAAAGATAAATATAAGCGATTATAAAATAACCTTTACTGGGCATTCTTTGGGTGGTGTACTTTCAGAGCTAGCTGCAGTAGAACTAGCAACCCAGCTAAAGGCTAGCAATATTCCTCACAGTAAGATTGATGTTATAACATTTGAAAATCCAGGAACGGCTAGTTTACTTTATAATAACCCTATACTTGCGCCCACAGAACAAGGAGTGCCTATAGAATTTTATACTTTTAGCAACAGGTTAAACCCTATAAACAGCTTAAATGAGTCTATAAGCTCTGTAGAAAATACCTATAAAATCTTGCCCTATGATCAAAAGCCATTAATTAAAGGCTGGGTTAGCCAAATAGCCTCGGTCTTATCTAAAACCTGCTTCGCAGTAAGTGCATTTCCTTCGATTTTGTCAGGAGCATACCCAAAAGCAGACGCTCCTGTTCTAGAGTTATTAGATAATGGTGCAAAAACAAGTGGTTCTGCCCCTAGTTTATCTATTTTAGGAACTACAGCGAGCGCTCTTTCTACTGTATTTTCTAGCACATACAGCACATTATCTAAAGCAAGTAACCTACTCAGTCCATATAAATGGGCAAAGCTTTTTGCTGGTTTTGAATTTGGAGTGGGACAGTTACAAGATGACCATGGCATTACCAACTTTGAAAAAGTCCTAATAGAACACAAAGGACTGATTATAGATTCAACAGATAGTGTCATAACATTTAGTGGCAATACTGACCAAACACAGGATTAATACCAAATTAATAATTATTGATTCCTTCGCTAGGCAAGACTATATCAAAATTATATATTAAAGTATCTTGCTCTAGCAAGGGTAGCAATTGCTGCGCCATTGAGCCTACATCTTTGATTGATTTTATTAAATGGCTAGGAGATATACGCAACCTTGTTTCTAAAGAGCCTAATTGATAATGCCTAACCCTTACATTAACGTGAGGAGGCATTCCTTTAACAGCGGTTGGCAAGGTTGTGATAAAAACAAATCTACCTTCGTTATTAGTTGTAGCTATACCTGATCCTTGAAAACTCGAGCCATTCTCTAGGTTAATTAAACTTTTATCAAGGTGCTTGCGTAAAGTCTTATAAGGAAATTTGCCATCACACGCCACTTGCCACAAATATATTTTTGCATCTGAGATTGGAACGCAATTTTGATCTAATACTCGCCCTGTTATAATTATTTTCTCTCCGCAATATACCGCTGCTCCTCCGTTGCTTCTTAGCAAGTTATTTGAGGGCTGGAAAGTAGCTGGCTCGTAATCATCATGAAAACCAGTGGTAATGTCGCAATGGTTTAATTTATTAAGATATACAGCCTCTGTAACAGCAAATGCATTTGCTGCTAAGTTGATTGCTATTGCTAGTATGGTTATTTTAAACTGATTCATTTTTTCTTTTTAAGCCTATATTACTACAAATGAAATTTTACTAGAAACTCACCTAATTACAATATATAGTTCTTTTAGTGATAACGTTTTTCAATTATTTATATCTATTATGCAAAAACTTCTGACGCTTGCCATAACTGCAGCGATTATTTATTTTATCGTTGAAATAAAAAAAAAAAAAAAAATCCATAGCACTGATAAGGCTAATAATCCAAGTGTCTCAGCTAGCACCGGCAACCAGCAAGCCACAAACGTTCCTGAACTTAGCGGCAATTTCTTTGAAAAAACACTTTCTGGGGTGCTTATTAATGTCCTTAAGACAGAAGAAGGAAGATTATTTCTTGAAAATATTCTACAACCCATGAATAAACCCCTTACGGGCGAGAATAATAGTTTTAAAATCAACAATGCTAATTTGCTAAAATCATTATATCGCATTAACACTTTTGGTGAAGGAACAACAGGACCAGCAGTTTGCGGGCATATAGTAACTGTAAATTATCAAATACTTACGTTAAGCAATGACTTAGTAGAAGAAAAAGCCCAAACCTACACTTTGGGTAGTCGTCCAGTCATGCCAGGGCTTGATACCATTATTGTTGGAATGATGACTGGACAAACTCGCCATGCTACCATTCCAGCTGCAGCTGCTTTTCATAAAAACAATAACCACCCTGAAAAAGCTAAGTTTGATATCAACTCGGCTTATAAGGTGAATGTAACGTTAAAAGCACTTATCCCTAATAACTTTATTAAAGATGATGAAGTTAAGATTTTTGACGACGAAATAGCTTATAGATTACCCCTAACATGCGGAGATAAAGCGCAATTCAACGCTAAAATTACCAATATTAGCAACGGCAAGCTCGTTTACGATTCAAGCCTTAGCAGTAAAAAACTTAATGTTAAAATAGGCGATATAACATATCCTATGATTTTTTCCTATGCTTTGCATAACAAAATACCAGTAGGAACACGTACAGTGATAGCAAAAGGTAAAAGTTTTTATAGTTTAGCTAACAAAGTTAGTCCAATTTTTCCCAAAGATCAACTACCTCCTGAACAGTATTTTCTCCTAGAATTATCTGATTTTCAAACAGAGTAAAGAACTATAGCATCTCTAGTGAGCTACCATTCAAAAATAAAGTGTTAATAATTTTACTGTTATTACTATAAAAATTAGGTATAATTAATATATACCTGTGTAAATTAATGGTTAGCGCAAATGTTCTAGTATGCTTTCCAAGCAGTCCTTGAAATAAAGCAGGTATAAAAAACTTGGTGCATTATCATTCGTCATTTGCCTATCATATATAGGCACAGATTCCTTATTCCTAGCACCAAATACTACCGAATTGATTATATATTAATTAAATGTCGTGAGGTATCTATGAGTAAGAGTATCGATTTATCAAGAAATGATGGTAATAGTCTTAAAGGTAAAGCTAGTTTAAGCATCATTAGTACTTTTTTAAAGTGTTGTTGCTGCGTATCTAGCCAAGACGATATAAGCCCTCCTTCAGAGTCGCCATTATCGCGTCATGACCATAGAAATTTAGAACTGTTTGGTTCTCCTCCTCGAGATATAAATGCTCAAGAAAATCTTGATAAGGAAAGGCAGCTAAAAAAATATGCAACTAGTGTAGATGAATCCATCGATGATTTAAGAGATATTGCTCAGGTTATGGTTAGTAGCTCTGTCAATGTGTCAGCATATTTATACTTGAAACCACATGATAGCGCTACACCCCGCGTTATTCAAACAATAATAGAAGAAGACCCCAATTATCAAATTTATAAAAAAATAGAAACAGCTTTAGGAGAGCTAGAGAATACTCAAGGTATGATACATGAACTCATAGGAGCGCATAGTGGAAGCCAAGAAGGCGCTGTATGACTAGCAAAGATTTCTAGGGTATTTATATTTTTTACTAGCTTATGCATACTCCTAGCAATACGTAGTGAAAATATAGCAAGATTTTGTAGATTATCAATTTTTCATTAAACCTATAAGAGGCATCTATGAGCAAAAATGATAGCAAAATTAAGGAAAGCTTTTCAAAAATCCAAGATTTTTTTTGTCTTACTCCTAAAAGTTACCATAGTGGCGTTAAAGAAACATTTTCCTCAGGACAATTATTAAAAATACAAGAAACTCATCATTTAAAACATATCGCTGTATTAAAACTTATAACGCATTTATCAGATGAAAAAGATACAAGGCGCCTAGAAGAAAAAAGCCTAGAACAATTAGATCTATATAACACAGGTGTTCAAGAAACTATCAGCCGTTTAACTAGTATCAATCAGGAATTATCTGAAACCTCACTTGGTGTTGAGGTATATTTAAATTTAAGAACAAATAACGAAGAAATATTGTATAACTTCAGAGAGCTTTTTGATAGAGATGAAGACTGCAAGCTTTATCGAAAAATTGAAGTCATATTAAAAGAATTAAATGAAGCTAGCCTTTTAATAGGAGGGCTTATAGAAACAGATGATGATAGCAGCTAATAGTAAAATCCATTTGGATCATTTACGAATTGGAAGTGGTATAATCTCATTCCTGCGCCTTTAGCGTCATTACCTCGAAGGTATTTTATATCGCATGATTGCGTAATAGAAAATTATGGTGTAGATATAGGGATAGGATACCTAGAGGATAGAGGGTGCGTATACCAAAATTAACGCTTAATAAGAACGCTAGAACAACTCCTGTTATAAGGATGGAGATAGCGAAAAGCGAACTTTCCTATAGGAAAATAGCTAAGAAATATAATATCAGTGAGCCATTAAAAACCATAGGGGGCTATAGATTTATTATTCACTAGTCCTGCTATAATATTAGTTCTTTGGTAATATTTACCACTCTTCTTACCAAGCAAAGGGTCGCATTTCTTGCCCCAACCTCTATTTTTGCAAATGTTCATCTCAATACCACTTTCATCAATATATACAATGCTAATTCAACTTATTTTGTTATAAAATTTAGCCCATTACTACTTTTTTTCACTCTAATAAATAAATAATAAAAAAGACCCTGTAAACACAGAGCCTTTTTTAGTATTTTAAAAATTTGCTACTTAAGAAGAATTTATTCAGCGGCAGGAGCATTAAGACTAGCTTTGTAAGTCCTTAAAGCTTCTAGAGCTTCTGATTCTGACCTTGCTACTGTTACTAATACATGTGTAGAAACTTCAGCGTGAAGGGCAATCTCAACAACAAATACACCTGTAGATTTTATTGGATTCTCAAGCACAACGCAAGAACGATCAATTTGTTTTGCTATAGTTGTTGATAAACTTTGTGCTATTTCTTTGTTATTAACAGAACCAAATAACCTGCCATCATCAGCAGATTGCCTAATAAATGATAATTCTTTGCCTTCAATAACTTTAGCTAATACTGCAGAGTCTGCTTTAGCTTCTGTGTTTTTAGCTTCAAACTCATGTTTTTGCTGTTCTATTAGTTTTTTGTTATTTTCAGTAGCTCTGATAGCAAAATTTTGTGGAATTAGGTAATTTCTACCAAAACCACTTTTAACTTTTACAAGTTCACCAATTTTACCAAGTTTTTTAACTGGTTTAACTAAAATAAGTTCCATTTTATATACCTATTATTTACCTTGAAAAACGAAAGGCATCAAAGCTAATATCCTAGATATTTTGATAGCTCTTTTTAGTTCTCTTTGTTTCTTTGCGCAAACGTTTGTAATTCTACTAGGAAGCATTCTGCCACCTTCTGAAACAAACTTTAATAATAATTCTGGGTTTTTGTAATCCACAGCTGGCGCACCAGCAACAGATAATGGGCAACCCCTACGTTTTCTAAAGAAAACTTTTTTATTATTCCTATCTGCCATCCTTGACATTGATTGTGGGTCAGCGATATTTTCAGACATATTACACTCTTTAAAAATAATTGTTCTATTTAGTTGAAAGAAGGATAAGCTTAGATTAGGTCTTTATTAACTGTTACATCGACCACTTCTTCATTTTCTCCGCTTTTGCTTCTTAAAATAGGTGAAGGCTCGCTACTAATTTCATCTACTTTAATGGTTGAGAATCTTATGATGTTTTCACTAAGTTTCATTTTTCTTTCTATTTCTTTAACTGCAGCAGAAGTAGCTTCAAGACCTAAGAACACATAATGCCCTTTCTTATTATTGCCAATTTCATAAGCAAGCGTACGAAGACCCCAGTATTCTTGTTTTACTAAATTACTACCATTATCTTTCGCAATCTTTACAAAATCTTCAATAATTTTATCAACATCAGCAGAAGAGATATCTTGACGAATGATAAAAACTGATTCATAAAAGGTCATAATGATAAAGCTCCAATATTAAATATCTAAGAAATTTTAAATTAAAGTCGTTTATAACAATTTACTCAGATGAATTCAAGTATTATCTTCAATTTAATAGAAAAATGTCTATAAAGCATTAGTACAATTTAAAAAATTCAACCATTTTAGCGCTAATTTCCTTGGCTATTTGTTATTATCCAGCTAAAATGCGCAACATTTAAAATAGAGGTCAAAATATTTATGTCTGATAAGTTACCACCAAAAATACTAGTTATCGAATTCGATGAAGTACTAAGCTCATCAATATGCAACACTATAGAAAGGTATTGGTTTGACGTATCACGTGTTTATAACGAGGACACTGCTATCAAGGTTGCCACTCAAACTATTCCTAATGTAGTGATAATTAGTTCTAGAATAAAAGGCATTTCAGCTGTAGAAATGGGCTTTAGAATTAGGAAAATTAGCCGCTTATCTAATATTCCTATTATTTTTATAATTGATGAAAGCGAACCAACAACTAATTATAATCCATTAAATAACGGCTTTACAGAAATTTTATATCGACCATTTACTCCTCACCAGCTCATGACGGCGATTAAGTCTTTGCTTAGGAGGTCGCAGCCAATTTTTAATGAGAAAGTGATAAAGTACAAGGATGTTAGCATGGACCTCGCAACTTATAAAGTCTATCGCCAAAATAATTTAATTCACCTTGGACCTACAGAGTTTAAGCTTTTACAGCTATTTGTTAATGCACCTAGAACTATTTACTCTCGTGCTCAAATTATTGAAAATGTTTGGGGTATTGATAAAGAAATAGATCACCGTACAGTTGACGTTCACGTTAATAGGTTGCGTACCCTAATGAAGATAAATAAAGAGGACGAGCCGTTAATTAAAACTGTGCGTTCTAGCGGATATTGTTTAAACCTGCCAGGAGAGCGTGACTAAATCTAATAATGATAAATAGGCAAGGTTAATGAAGCGCAAAGGTATAATTTTAGCAGGCGGTAACGGTACTAGGTTGCATCCAGCAACTTTATCAGTCTCTAAGCAGTTAC
>JAIXRE010000109.1 GCA_027485375.1 Rickettsiaceae bacterium
CAAGCGGAAAAGTACCAAAGTGAGTGGCAATTGAGTATCTTGCCTTTAAATCTTTATGCACAAGCACCGCCTCAGCTGGATTCATATGCACCTCTTTCATAAACCACCTAGGCTCATAAGCTCCTATAGGAGTAAGGCTTACCAGTATATCTTGATACTTTTCGCCTATAGCTTTGAATAATTCGTCATTATAGCCAGAATCTCCAATGAAACAAATACTACCTTTTGGTGTGCGTAAAATAAAAGTGCCCCATAAAGCGTGGTTTTGGTCAAATAACCCCCTAGCCGACCAGTGCTGTGCAGGCTCTAACGCTACAGTGAGTTTATCATTTATAATGGTATTTTCATACCAGTTTAAGCAAGTGACTTCAACGCCTTTAATATGTTTAAGAAGTACCTTATCATTCTCTAAAGGCACGGTAATTTGTGGTCTGTCACGCTTCCACAGTTTTTTAATAGTTGGTATATCCATATGATCATAGTGATTATGGCTAATAACTATCAAATCTATTTTAGGTAAATCGTCAAAGTTGATACCTGGTTTGGTGACTCTTTTAGGACCAGCAAAGCTTAAGGGACTGGCTCTTTGTGACCATACAGGGTCTGTCAAAATGTTAAGGTTTTGTGTCTGAATTAAGAACGTAACGTGCCCAACAAAGCTAATACGAATATTATCACCCTCTACTCTTGCTGGCGGAACATCAGTATGGATTACTTGCATAAAGCTTGGCCATTTGCTGCGCTTAGAGCTTACCCTCCACTTTAGTACATCGAGTAGATTCTTTGGTTTTACTTTAGCGTCTAAGTTATGAAATACTTTACTTTTATCCATGATCTCCCTAGTATGAAAAGCGTTACCTAAAAAGCAGTAGGAGAATTTGATGAAAAGCCAAGTTAATACAACTTTAATTTACCTTACAATAGGTTTATCATTGATTTTAGTAGGAACTTTTACAACTTTCCCTTTTTTAGATATTAAATTCTCTTCACTATTCTATGATTCTATACAAGGATTTGTCTATAAGAAATTTGTATTTGTACGATTTTTATATTTATCCGTTCCATTATTAACCAAATTACTTTCAGGTTGCTTTGGCATCTATTTATTATGGCAATTAGTAAAAAGAAAATCTTATCATGCTGTTTTAACTTCCAAAATATCTTACTTACTAGTGGCGGCTATTTTAGGACCAGGGCTTATAGTTAATAGCGTATTAAAAGAAAATATAGGCAGAGCCAGACCATTACATATTGCTGAATTTAACGGAGGACTAGAATTTTCACCAGCGCTATTTCCGAGCAATCAATGCTCTCATAATTGCTCTTTTCCTTCGGGGCATGCTGCAATGGCTTTTTATTTTACTGCCCTTGCCTATGCATATGTTTTACGAAATAATGAAAAACAAGAAAGCGCTGTAGAAGAAAATGGCACTAAAGACTTTAGTATTATTTATAGCGCAGGATTCTTGTTTGGCTGGCTTGTTGGATTTATACGCATAATTATGGGTGGTCATTTTTTAAGTGACGTAGCAGCGTCATGCGTTATCATTTTATTAACTAACCATGTGCTATATTTGGCTTGGCAAAAAATGAAAGCAACATAAACTAGGTATAAAAATCTGAAAAAACTAGCAATTGTCCATAACGGTTACCCTAGAGCTTTTGAAATTGCAAACGCTCTAAGGCAAACATATAATTTTGTTTCACCAGAATACGCTGATTTAATTTTAGTTGTAGGAGGCGATGGTTGTTTGCTGCACGCTTTGCACAAATATATGCACCTGAATATTCCATTTTATGGAATCAATGCTGGTAGCGTTGGCTTCTTGATGAATAAGATGAGTACTATAGAAGAGATTGTTTTTGAAGAACTGTTAGAGACAATTTTATATCCTTTATCAATGGAAGCAGAGGGTTTTGAGGGGCAAATCTCGCACGCTCTAGCAATAAATGAAGTGTCAATTTTTCGTAGCACTAACCAAGCGGCAAAATTTATGGTAGCAGTTGATGGAATAGAGCGAATAACAGAACTAATAGCTGATGGTGCCTTAGTTGCCACACCAGCTGGTAGTAGTGCGTACAATCTGTCTGCGGGCGGTGCTATTGTTCCTCTTGGCTCGGATATTTTGTCCTTAACACCTATTTGTCCTTTCAGACCTCGCCGCTGGCAAGGCGCTTTATTACCAAGCTCTGCAGTAATTAAATTTGAAATATTAGAGAATCACAAGAGACCAGTCAACGCTGTTGCTGATTTCCATGAATTTAGCAATATAAAATCTGTCACGGTTAGGTCGTTAAAAAGTCAACAAATTAAGTTGCGATTTGATAAGAATCATAGCCTAGAAGACCGCATTATTAAGGAGCAGTTTAGTAGTTGATATTCGTCCTGCTCCAAAAGTTTTTTACTTGCGCAACCAATAGCAATTCTCAAGACATTGGTATAATATCATTACTGGGCTTTTGTCATAACTGACAAAGAACGGGCATTAATACGGGCAACAAAGACGAATCTTGCAAAATCCGTTTGGATTATTTAAAAATGGCATGTGGTGTAAAACCAAATTTATAAAAAGGTATAAAATATATGGCAATATCTAGTAACGAACTCGAAACAATTTTAAGGCAGCACTTTCCTAATGCTAAGATTAATATAACAGCGTTAGTGGATGACCAAGATCATTATGCTTTAGAAATTATAGATGCTAACTTTGTAGGCAAAAGTCTAATTGACCAACATAAAATGGTGAAAGCTGCCTTATCTGAAATATTGCACACGAAATTGCATGCTATTACTATTAAAACAAAAATAGCCTAATTTATTTCTTTCAGGTAGGAATTACATAACTTAATAAAGCTATCTCCTCGATGTTCAAAATTTTTGAACTGGTCGTAAGAGGCTGCAGCTGGTGCTAGCAATACCACTGCATTTTCAGCTTTAGCTTGCGCGTCCTTAACCGCAGAAGCAAAGGCTTCTTCTAAATCTTCGCAGAGCTTAAAAGGCACTTTACCTTCCAGGCTACTTGCAAATAATAATTTATCTTGTCCAAACAGATAAGCTGTGCGAATTTTATTAAAATATGGCTCTAAGCTACTGATACCTCCTTCTTTTGCAATACCACCTGCTAGCCAATATATGTTATCTAATGCTGCTAAAGATTTGCTTGCTGCGTCGGCATTAGTAGCCTTGCTATCATTATAAAAACTAATACAAAACCCCATTTTTAAATGATTCAAACGAATATTTAATCTGGGATTTTGTATAAACCCTTCCTTTTTGCCTATATATTGCATCCTATGAGCAAGCCCTTGAAAAGTGGCTATAGCCTGAATAATTAGCTTTGGAGGAATACCAAGCACTCTACAAGTAGCATAACTAGCGGCAATATTTTCTCTGTTATGGCTGCCAAGTAGGTATTGATTCTCGGATAAATCAAAAATAAGAGGCTCTGCAATATTATCGTATAGTTTGCCATCCAAAGCTGCCACTCCCTGTTCCTGTATTTCCATACTAGAGATAGGTATTATTTTAGGACCTAAAGGTTTTATAGTTTTAGTAATATCATTATCAACACCAATTATAGCAAAATCGCCCTCTGTCATTTTGTTAAATATCCTTTCTTTCGAATGAATATAGTTTGGCATATTTTCATACCGGTCTAAATGATCTGGAGTTATATTTAAAAGCACGGCTATGTGAGCTTTAAAATTTTGCAGCAAATCTATCTGAAAAGAGGATAATTCAAGAACATAGCCATCTTTTTTAACAGGCAAACTCAGAGCAGCAACGCCTATATTACCGCCGCAAGGGTAATCTATACCAGCACTTTTTGTTATATGATGGATTAAAGCTGTTGTAGTGCTTTTGCCGTTAGTTCCAGTTATAGCAACGAATTTAGAATTTGGGCATTCTTCAAAAAGCAACTCTATATCAGAAATTATAGGAATATTGTTAGCAGTAGCTAATTGCATGATTTGATGAGAGCTCGGCAAGCCAGGACTCAGTAAGATACTATCAAGCTTTTGCCACTTAGGGTCTGATAAATCCACTAGTAGCGCTTGATTTCCAGTAATGACAAAATTGTCTCTAGATGCTATGTTATCATCATAACAGATAAGGGTTGCTACGCTTTTGAGTGCGTTATAAGCTGCGTTGCCAGTTTTACCTAAGCCAAATATTCCTATGTTCTTGTTTTTATAAGCAAAAAATTTTATCATAGGAAAAAGTATATACGAATTATTAGTAACCACTAAGCGTTATTATATAAATTATAGGGGCAATATGCAACAAGTAAGGTCATTGCCAGAATGGATTACTCTTCCTGGTTTGTCAGATTATAAGACAACGCTAGAACTTATGGAAAATAAGGTAGCGGAGGTAATAACTAAGATTTCGCAGGATACTATCTATTTAGTAGAACACCAAGATATTTACACCGCTGGCACTAATTTTAAAGATGAAGAGCTGCTAGATTCAGGTAATATTCCTGTATTTTATACAGGAAGAGGGGGGAAGTTTACCTATCATGGTAAAGGTCAAAGGGTAATATATCCTATCCTTGATCTAGCGACTGATAGCAGGCGACGTGATCTAAAACTATATATCCGTTTTTTAGAGCAGTGGATTATAAACACCTTGCGGCATTTTGGCATTAATGCTTACGTAGTACAAGATAGGGTAGGGGTATGGGTTAAGGAAGGAGCTGCAGAGTCTAAGATAGCAGCTATAGGGATTAGGGTGAAAAAATGGGTTAGTTACCATGGTATTGCTGTCAATATATCACCAGATTTAGATAAGTTTAAAGGTATTATTGCTTGTGGACTTGCTAATTTTGGGGTAACCTCTTTCTGTCAACTTGGAATTAAGATTGAATTAGAGGAATTCGACCAAGTGCTAAAGCGAGAATTTAATAGGGTGGAGCTATGAAACGTATAATTATTTCCTTTTTTACGATTATTGTCGTGACGTTGGTGCTTTGGGTTGCTGGCTTTTTTTATTATATCCACTATACAAATTCATATGTCGTTAATAATGTAGCAACTGACGCAATTGCTGTATTTACTGGAGGTAAACAACGTATCAGCACTGGGGTACAACTTTTAAAAGCTGGTTACGCACCGGTGCTTTTTATTTCTGGTGTAGAATCGCTGGCGCAGCTCAAACAGTTTTTAATAGAAAATTCTGTGAATACTGACCATGTTATATATGGCTTAAATGCAAGTTCAACCAAGGATAACGCTAAAGAGGTAGCAGATTTTATTTCTAGCCACTCCGTGCGTTCTATTAGGCTTGTCACCTCTTCTTATCATATGCCAAGGGCTCTAGAAGAAACTAGGCAACAAGCTCCTTATGGTACGGTTATTGTGCCGCATCCTGTATTCTCTAATCAGCCAAATTATCTTGTCTTTTTTAAAGAGTATCATAAGTATATGTTTATCATTATAGCAAAATTTTTTAGTTAATTAGTATGAGTTCGGTCTACCATATACTTGATAAGGTACCTGCTGTATATTATGAAGATATGCAAGAGGAATATGAGAACTTGGCTCAGGCGTTAGTAAAGTCTGGCAAATTGCGAATTGATACTGATTATGCATGTAATTTTGCTAGGCTAATCGACCCAGCTATAAATCTTAGTCTCATGCTTAGCAAAGAAGAGTTAAATGATGCGCATTTAATTCCAGAAACTAAAAAATATCTCAAAAATTTATATAATAAAAGGCTAGCAGGAGAAGAACTTGATCGTAAAATAGCGATGATTTTCAGTGACTTGCGCAAACAAATTAGCAAACATGTTCCTGTTAATCCAGAAGTGCGAATAAAATTAGCTAGGTTGCTTGTGCAATCTGCCCACCCTATAGTAATAAAGTGGCTTTTGCGTGACCAAACACAAGTCTTTATCACTTATTCTCATAATATAGGTGACATGATGGATATCCAAAATTGGCAAAGCTCAGGCTCTAATAGCGGTATGCAGAGCACTGATGGTAAAAACGTGGCAGTATTTGTCTCATGCGGCGGCAATCCTTTTGGTGAAAATCACAAAGATCATCCAGCGCAAGGAGACGGCTGGGCTGCTATTGCTCGCCTGCAAATTATCGCAGGGCAGGAGCTCGGACATTTTGCAGATATCAAGAGAGATAATCAGGGGCGGCAAATTACAAGACATTCAGCAAATTTCTCTGGTACAAAGGCAACTGAGCATGTAAGAGAAGGGCGTCTTAAAGATATTTCTAATTGTAAAAAATTGCTCTCTGATTTGCTTGCCTCTGGTATGGCAAAGCTTTTATATCATGAAGAGCATCTAAAATTTTATCATAAAAATAAATTGACTGATTTTAGAGTAATTTGGAGCGCCATCAATGCTCGTTATTATAAATGGAAATTATTAAGATATGCTAGGCAACGTCATTTGCTATTTGTGCAACGCTTTGTCAGTGATCGTTATATGGCGTTAATGCTTAAAACCATGATTGAAGATATGCAATTTAATTTAAGCCCAGTTGCTGACGTTTACCGCCGCAATAATAAAGATGAGGAGGAGGCGATTGCTTGCATTGAAGCGCTAGCTAGAGTACCTCAGCAAGTTATGAAATGGGGTTACTTAACAACTATGGCTACCATGCAAAATCTATACTTAGTGTATTACGATGAAGTTATACCATCGCTTATCCAAAGCTATAATGCTATGACTAATACGACTTATCACCGCAATATCCATCCTACTGCTAAGCCAAGTTTTTCTTTCTTGCGCAATCTAAACCCTTTTAGGAAAAAAGAGCCTAAACCTGTTGCTGTACGCGACGTGTAATATGGGTAGTAACCGTCATTACCTGTTGCTGTGCCTGACGTGTAATATCTTCTAATAACCGTCATTGCGAGGGCGGCAGCCTGAAGCAATCCAGAAAAATTCACATACTAGATTGCTTTGTCGCTTTGCTCCTCGCAATGACGGTGGCGGGGTTATCATAGCAAATAACCGTCTTTGCGAAGGCGGCAGCCTGAAGCAATCCAGAAAATTCACATACTAGATTGCTTCGTCGCTTTGCTTCTCGCAATGACGATTTTTGGTGACGGCAAGAAAATTTAGCTTCGTAAATTCTGGCGGAGAGATAGGTACTTCCTGAAAAAGTAAAAGTTGAATTTGGAGAAGATAAGGGATTCGAACCCTCGATACGGTATGACCCGTATAACGGTTTAGCAAACCGCCGCCTTCGGCCTCTCGGCCATCTCTCCATATAAAGCTGCTTAAGAATATGAAATATACAAGAAGAA
>JAIXRE010000101.1 GCA_027485375.1 Rickettsiaceae bacterium
CAATTACATCACTTGATGGTAAAGACAATTTTCCTCATGTGTTTTGGACTAAAGAAAACGCTTGTATTGAATCATCCGCATTTTTTAAAAAAAGTATTGACCAATTATTTGCTGTGAAAATGAGACCTAACACCCCTGAAGGAAAAGCCTACGCCAAGTATATCCTGAATCGCATCTGGGGCTCGCTGTGCGCAAGAGAAAAAATGAAACCAATGTCTATAGGCCAAATGAAGACTAATTATATGTTGATAGACGGAAAGTGTACAAAAGTGTTGGAAATGAACTCAGAAAGCTTACAAACTCAAAAACTGGTTACTAACAAAATGCTTGGAGGCCAAAATATGAATGTGGTTGCGCAAATATTTCGCCCCATCAAGAAATACTCTTCATTACTGCCACGGATCAAGCCTTTCATGCTAGCCACAGGAAAAGTCAGAATGATGCAAATGGCTTTAAGTAAAATTAGAGGAGAAATCGTCCGAGTACATACCGACTGCTTCTGGACGACTGAAGATCATGGCCAACTCGATGGAAAAGACAAATACGAGTTAGGACGCCTGGGATTCGAAAAGGAGGAATATGTAGATATCGACGAATTCCTCAAGAAATGCTATACCCGCTCCATTCTTTAATCAAAATGGCAAATTGCCTTATCAATTTTTTCCACTGCAATACTCATATTCTCATATTCAAGACCCTTTTCAACTCTTACATTTTCTATAAAAACCATAAAGTCTTTACAAGAAAATTTTGGCTCGTAGTATAAATAGACTTTTTCAGTAATCAAGTCTGTAATTATAATTTTCATTTTTGCAAGAAATAATTCCATTTAAATTTATAGAGAATTTTTTTATAAATTTAAATTATTTGTCTATTTATATGACAACTCCGAGAAGAAATACGAGAAGTAGCGGAATAACAGATTTTCAGCAATTACCAGATAAACAACCGCGAAAAAAAACCCCAATGAAATTTAATGAAGAAGAAGAAGATAGAATACGAAAAGCACTTATCGGTAAATATGGTAATATTCAAGACGCAATTAATCTAGGGTACATTAGTAAAGTAGATAAGCAAAAAATATTAAAGAAAGGTATAGATTGGTATGTTAAATTAGAACCAGAAACAATAGACAATTATATCCAATTATATGAAAAAAAGTTAAATCCAACCCCTAAAAAAGACAGCCCACCTAAACCAGCAAGTCCTCCAAGAAGGCCAAATACGAGAAGTAGTGGATTAACAGAGTTTCATAAATTACCTGACAAGTCCCAACGAAAACCTCCAGATAGATTAAATGAACAAGAAAATGAGATCGCGCGAAAAGCAATCATTGGATTTTTTGAGGGTAATTTAGAAGAAGCAATAGAAAAAAAATACATCAGTAAAGTAGATAGAGCAACCGTAATAATGAAAGGTATAGATTTTTACCGTCGACAGTCTCCTCCTCTACTACAAACATGGCTTGATGCATACGATAAAAGCTTACCTTCTGCCCCGGTAGTAGAAAGCCCACCAAAACCAGTAAGCCCACCAAAACCATTCGAACAACCGATTATTAGTGTAAATGAAGAAGAATTACCAACTAGAAGAATTACGAGAAGTTATGCTCCCAAACTATCAACTGATATAATTAAAAGGGACATGGTGATAGACCCTGGTGTAGGTGGAGCGGCGGCCGATAAAAATGCTTACTTTAAAGATCAACTCCTCGAGTATATTTCGGCAGAAGAAAAGGTAAAGTTTTTCAAAATATGGCCGAAAGGAATAAAAGGAAATCAAATATTTAATACTTTTCAAGCTTTATTAAATGAACCAAAATACGACGATGATGTTGAAGTGTTGGGTATATTAAATAAATTAACTACTCTTGTAAATAAACGGACATTTAGAGGAGACAAGGAAACTATAGATTCGAAAACGCCTCTTAGATTTAACCAAGTATTACAAGACTTGACTCCACAAGAAGTAGAGCAAATACAGAATATATCTGATGCAACAAAAGAATTACAACAAATGATAAATTCTCCGGCAATTAACAGACAGGACATAGCTCCCGTAGCACAAAAAGTAGTTTCATTGATAGAGGATTTACCTGTTTCAAGTAGAACACGAAGTAAAGTCGATTTAACATCAAAATCATTATGGAATGACGACGTATGGGGTAAATTAAAAGGTTCTGCATTAGGAATTTTACAAAATATTAGAGAACATCCATTTATTACTTCAACTCCTCTACAAAAACATGTTTTGGAACAATCAATTACCAAAATAAATGGAATGACTCCTCCTAGGTCAGTTCGTGGTCCAATTGAACAGAGACAGTTTGGAGTTGGACCTGGAATGTTTCAGGACGTTTCAACTCCCGCAACGAATCGAAGGGGAATTGCTAATATGCAACCATCAGCTCCCCCAGTTTCAGCGATAAAAAGAGAACTCACATTTACTCCATCTACGGCTACACCTCCAGATACACCTTCAACTGCAACCAATTACACTCCTTCAACCGCTACAGCTACACCTTCAATGATGGCAAATACATTTATAGATGAAAATGATTTCGTAGAAATAGGAATATATTTGCCAGACATTACTAATACCACTCCTGGAAATACACTTCGTAGTTTTAGACTGACTGGAGACGATTTATTATACATTGCAAAATATTTGAAATCAACTGTATAAATTTATTTTGTTGTACCTTTATATGGCACAACAAGCAAATTTACAGGAAATAGCAAGCGCAATAGCACAATTTGCGTCAAGTATTCGAGGAAATGCAGGGGGTGCAGGGCCCTCAATTAAAAGAGAAGAGGGAATATCCGGACCACAAATACAACAATTAACAGAAGCTATTACAGATGCAATTGCACAAAATATGAATATGAGCGGAATGATAGAAGCGATGGAGAATGTTAGACCAGCAATATCTCAAGATCAATTAGATCAACTAGTAGAACCATTAGAGGCAATTACTGGCCTACGCACAGGTCAGGGTGCAAGTATCCCTGATATTTATGATAAACTTGAGGAATTAAGAGGGGCTAGTAGTATTGAAGACTTGAGTAATAAATTAACATCTATTTTAAATAGATTATCAGGACAGGTTTCAGGCGCCCGTGGAATACAAGGGATTCCAGTCCAAATTATGAATTTACCTCAACAAGGTGGGCAGGCTGGCGGAGGTCTTTTAGGAGCCGTTGCAAATGCATTGGGAGTGGGAGGAGGTCAACCAGGTCAAGTAGTGGCAGGACCAGATCCGGCAATGAATACAGTCGCCGACTTTTTCAATCCTTTTGCCGGAAAAACAGAGCAGGAATTAAAAGACGAATTTAGAAGACTAG
>JAIXRE010000055.1 GCA_027485375.1 Rickettsiaceae bacterium
AACATTATTGTAAATTCACAAGCAAGCCGGAACAATCGTTTCAGACTAATAAATCGATTAGCATAACAAAATTATCACTCAAAAAAGATAGATACGGTTTATTATTTAGCCTAATTGGTATATAATAGGCTCTTTCACTAAATTTAAACTAACATCATGTCCCAAATTTTACTTGGCAAACAAGCATCTTACCTTGATGAGTACTCCCCTAGCCTACTCTTCCCTATTAACAGAAGTACGGCTAGAGCAGAAATTGGTATAGAACCTGAGGCAGAATTGCCATTTTATGGTTACGATATTTGGAATTGCTATGAGGTTTCTTGGCTTAATTCTAAAGGCAAACCTGAGGTGCGAGTGCTAGAATTTTTTGTACCAGCGGAATCTGAAAATATTGTGGAATCAAAATCAGTAAAATTATATCTCAACTCCTTTAACAATAGCAAATTTAGCAGCGACGCAGAAGTCGCCTCTTTAATAAAACAAGATTTAAGCAAAACCGTAAAAGCTGATGTTTACCTCGCAATGCGTAGTTTGGAATCTTACCATAGCTCTAGCCTCTCCTCATTTACAGGAGTAAATTTAGACCTTTTAGACATAAGCATCACAGATTTTGCCATCAATAATAATTTACCACATCTTGCGCAATCCACTAATAGCACTGAAGAAGTTTTATACTCAAATTTGCTAAAATCTAATTGCCTTGTTACCAACCAGCCAGATTGGGGCTCTATCCAAATTAGCTATAAAGGCAGGCAAATTGACCATTCCTCCTTACTCAAATATATAATTTCCTTTCGTAATCATAATGAGTTCCATGAACAATGCGTAGAACGTATATTTCAAGATATATTAACAAACTGTAAGCCTGCAGAGCTTACAGTTTATGCCCGTTATACAAGACGTGGAGGCGTAGACATTAATCCTATTCGCTCGACAAAACACAATGGCTGCGTTCTAAATGTAACATCCATAAATAATTTAAGGCATGTGCGGCAATAATTACTAGCGACTTGTGGTGTAATAAATTTAAAATAGTACTAATATTTTAATAGGTTGACATCCATGAATAGCAAGAAATCATCAAAACTGACGGCAGCCTCGAATAAATCAAAGGTTAGCTCTAAAATTAAATTAGCTACTAAAAACGAGACCCAAGTAGAAGATAACCAAGAGGAGCTTGAACAAGACGCTTTTTCTTTTAGCGATTCCAACGAGCAGCATGGTCAAACTCGCACACACAAAAATCATAAACATAATAAATCAGCGCTGGTAGGAGATATTCAAAAAACTATTGATTACTTATCATCCTCTAGTGCCTATCTAGTAAATAACTGCGCTACTGCAACAAATGCTACTACTAATTTAGCCCAGCAATTATTGAGTGCCTATTCTAGCTCTGCAAGTAAGGCTGTAGAACAAAATGTAGCAATGACTCAAGACTTATTGAAATGTAAAGATATTGTAGACACAATTAATGCACAGCAGAAATTCTTACAAGCAAACTTTGATAATGCGCTTAACTTAATGCTTGGCGTTAGCGATTCAGCAAAACAATATGCTTTTAAAAATATCGATTCATCAGTTGCTTATCTAGACCGTAACCTTGAAGAATTTACTAAGTAGTTTCTTCCATTAAAAACCTATTTACCCCTTAAACAACTTACTTGACTTGCATGCAATCTTAGGTAGAATAGCAACTAGAATAGCCACAAGCTGTTTAGCCCTTAGCATCTTTACGAAGGCGGCAGCCTGAAGCGGTCAGCTAAACGTCTTTGCGAAGGAGCGCAGCGACTGCGGCAATCCAACTTAATTTACTAGATTGCTTCGTCGCTTTGCTCCTCGCAATGACGGCTTAATGATTCCTGAATGAGACTCTCAGTGATTGAGTCCAGTTGGCTTGTCTCTTCATCAACAATAAGGATAGGAGCATTTTTCAAATACGAGGTAATTTGCCAGCCCAAAGGACGCTACTTTATGCACTTTGATTATGAAAAAAAAGAGTGGCAAGTCCTCTAAAGGAATAATACCATCCCCCCTTTTTGCCATAACTGACAAAGGGGGGCGCTGGTATGACAAAAGAGACGTTATCTCTTAAGCTAATTTACTCTATAACCTAGTTTAAGTGCTGTATAGAAAGCAGCGTTATCATCCTCAACATTAACAACAACTTTTACAATTTGTGGAAACTGCTTTATCAGTGTTTCGAACATATAATCTAGCACGACCATGCCATAATAACGGGTGCTACCTTTAGCGTTAGTTAGTATAATAGGCTCTGGATTTGAAATTAAAAAGGCACGGGCACTTGCCAGATCCTTAATAATATAAACCTTTTCTACCTCAAAGGCTGGTACGCCAAACTTTGTTTTTTCATTACCTCGGATCACTTGTTTTTGGACTTTCATATCCTATATTAGACTCTTTAGCTGCCGCAGGTGACGGATAGGATGAATGAAATCTTTGGCAAAATTTGCCTCATCAGCAGAAAACATCGCAGAACATATAACGCTGTTAAACCCTAACTTTTTAGTCTCTTTTATCCTAGCCTCTGTTTGCGTCACTTTTCTTACTTCTCCAGATAAGCCAACTTCTCCAAAAAATACGCTTTGTTGGGGCAAAGGCTTATTAGTAGCTGCAGAAATTAAAGCGGCAGCTACAGCAAGGTCAGCAGCTGGCTCTATAATTTTAAAACCGCCAGCAACGCTTAAATATACTTCATGTGATGAGAGGTTAAGCCCAAATCTAACACCAAGTACTGCTATAATCATGGAAAGCCTATTGAGATCCCAACCTACTACAGACCTTCTTGGCGTTGCCATGTTGGAAGGCGAGGTGAGAGCTTGGATTTCTACCAGCAAAGGGCGAGTGCCTTCGATACTTGCAAAAACAGCTGTGCCGCTTACGTTATTTTCTCGCTCCATTAAGAATAGCTCAGAAGGATTGGATACCTCAGCAAGACCACTGGCTGTCATTTCAAAAACCCCTATTTCATTTACTCCACCAAAGCGGTTTTTAATCGAACGTAAAATACGAAAATGGTTATTATGGTCGCCTTCAAAATATAGCACCGTATCTACCATATGCTCAAGTACTTTAGGTCCTGCTAGTTGACCCTCTTTAGTAACGTGGCAAGCCATAACTAGGATAATATTATTCTGCTTGGCGTAATTAACAAGTTCATGCGCTGCGGCTCTAATTTGTGAAACCGTACCAGGGGCAGAGGATAATGTGCTGGTATACATAGTTTGGATTGAGTCAATAACTACTAAATCAATTGTATTTTTATTAGCATCAATAGTAGCTAGGATGTCTTCAACATTACTAGCTGCTAGTATTTGCGTGGTGTTTTGCGTAATACCAAGCCTTATAGCACGGAGTTTAATCTGCTCTGCTGATTCCTCGCCTGTGATATATAAACACTGAGTCCCCGTTGAGGAGAGGGTAGAGGAAAGCTGCAATAATAATGTGGACTTACCAATACCTGGATCGCCGCCTATTAAGATAGCAGAAGCGGCGACTAAGCCCCCTCCTAGCACCCTGTTTAACTCTTCTATAGACGTCGTGGTACGAGCTTTGCTTGTAACCTTATCATCTAACAACCCTATTTGTTGCGGCGTACCAGAGCGACTAACTTGAATTTTACTAGCACTAAAGACTTCTTCTTCAATAGTGCCCCAAGCGTTGCAATCTGAGCATTGTCCTGCCCATTTTGCTGATACGCTTCCACAATTAGAACAGCTATATTGTTTTTTTACTTTACCCATATTGTCCCTATTGAGATGCAGTTTTAACAATCGCCTCTGCGACTGCGCGGTTGATTCCTTGTACTTTAATTAACTGTTCTATACTAGCTTCTTTTATAGCTTGCATGGAGCCAAAGTGATTGAGCAATGCTTTCTTGCGCTTAGCGCCTATTCCAGCTATGTCATCAAGACTTGAAGATTTAATTGCTCGTGATCGTTTAGTGCGATGCTTATCAATAGCGGTATTATGCGCCTCATCTCGAAGTATCTGTAAATATTTCATCATAGGCTGGTTTTTATCCAGGGTAAATGTATCTCTGCCTAGCATATGGAATTGCTCAAGACCAGCGTTTCTTAGAGGTCCTTTTGACATACAAACAAATGGCAAATTAATACCAAATTCTTGCATAGCTTTGATAACCACCGACATATGAGACTTTCCGCCATCTATGATCATTAGATCTGGTGCGGTTGAGGGCTCTTTTTGTAATCTGGCAAACCTGCGTGTTAACACCTCTTTTAGCATTGCGTAATCATCACCTAGTTTAGTTGATTTAATATTCACCACCCTATATTCTTTTTTATCAAAACCATCTGGCGTGGCAACGACCATAGCACCAACGGCGAATTCGCCCATAATATGGCTGTTATCATAAACCTCAATACGTTCTGGTAATGCACGCAAGCTAAATAGTTCTTGTATCTGCAGGAAAACAGCTTGGTTTTTTACGGTATTTTCTAAATGTTTACGCAGCGCAAGCCTAGCGTTTACTTCAGCGTTTTCAAGTAGTTTTAACTTATCGCCACGAGTAGGGTAGGTTATATTGAACTTGACGCCGTGCAGCTGCTGTATTGCATCTATCACTAGCTGTGTTTGCCCCAGTTTGCAATTCATGAAAATATCTTTAGGAGGAGTCCTTGTTTGATAAAATTGTAACATAAATGACTCAAGCACTGCGCTAATACTAGCTCCCTCAGTATGAGCAGGAAAATACGCAACATTACCACATGCACTACCAGCTCTGTATAAAAATACCTCTATACAATAAGAGTCGCCCGTTCCTATTATAGCAATAAAATCTGCATCACTAATGCTATTATTCATCAAACCAGAATTAATTTGAATGTAGCTTAAAGCTTTGATGCGGTCACGTAACTCTGCCGCTTCTTCAAATCTCATAGCATTTGAATATTCTTCCATTTTTCGTGACAATTCTTGCTGCAGATCTTGAGTTTTGCCAAGCAAGAAAGCCTTTACCTGCGCTACTAATTCACTGTACTCTGGTTGTGAAATTTTATTAACACAAGGCGCAAAGCAACGTCCTATTTGATATTGCAAGCAAGGGCGCTTGCGAGCATCGAAGTAATTATCGCTACATGGTCTTAGTTTAAAAATTTTTTGTAGCTCACTAAGCGTCACGTCAACTTGCTGGACTGAAGCAAATGGACCAAAAAACTCACCGCCAGTTAAATTTTTGCCACGATATTTTAGTAGTTGAGGGTAGGGGTGGTCTAAGCGTAACTTAATATAAGGAAAAGATTTATCGTCTTTTAGTAAAATGTTGAATTTAGGCTGAAATTTTTTTATTAGCTGCGCCTCTAGCAATAAGGCTGCTGTTTCAGAGCTAGTGACTGTATATTCTAGGTAGGCTGTTTGCTCTACCATCCTTGCGGTTTTGCCTACTAAATCATTTTGAGCATAGCTAGTTAAGCGATTTTTTAGGTTTTTAGCTTTGCCAACGTAAATTACTTTCTTAGCTGCGCTTAGCATCTGATAAACGCCTGGCAAAGTAGGGGCGTCTTGCAAGTGTGATTTAATTACTTCTGCGCCTTGGAGCATTTTGTTGATTTAAATAGGAGTTAAAGCTTTATATTACTTGAATTTGTTTCGTACTTCAACTTTTGTAAGCTTGAAAACCTTCCTTATACTAAAAAACTTTAGGCAATAGTATTTTTATATTTGACTGAAGGCTTCTTTATTGTTATAAAGGCTTTTAGTTATACTATCCTATAAGTCAAGTAAATTCTTGGGGCGTCGCCAAGCGGTAAGGCAACGGTTTTTGATATCGTCATGCGTTGGTTCGAATCCAGCCGCCCCAGCCAGATAAAATTTTTATAGTTTTATCACTAGCTCACCTTGTTATCAAAATTCTAGAAGAAAATATTAGACCTCCTACAAATTCCTTCTTCTAGCATTAGAGTTTCGCAGAAGGTCTATTCAAAGCCTATTGCTAATAAGGCACAAGCAAATATTGTTTTAACATTAGCTTCCTAAAGATAGTTCTAAAAAATAAATATGCCATTATACTACAATTAATTAGCCCTTATAGTTAATGAACCAAGAATTACCGTTGCCCTGCCCTTTACCTAATTATTTATAGAACAAAAACAAAGGAACTTTTATGAAAAGCAAACAATTACACCTGATATTATATATCTCAGTTTTACTGATTAGTTTGCAAGTACATGCAAATGAAGAGAATATTGATTATTCAAAGACTTTAACTGGTGATTGGCAAGGACATAGATCTAAATTAGCTACAAAAGGTATAGATATCGAGCTAACCTATAAAGCTGATGGGATATATAATATGTTTGGCGGTAAAAAAAGGGGGATAATGTATCTAGGTAACGTTGACCTAAAATTTTCATTCGATGGAAAAACATTATACGATTTAGATGGTTCAAAGATTTTTATCTATTTTTTAAACAATCATGGTAGTAAGCCAAATAGTAAAAAAGTAACTAGTATTTCAGGGGTAGATAATATTGAAGTTCCACAAAAAATGACTACAAAGCTATATGAAGCTTGGATTTCTCAAAATTTTTGGAATGATAAATTATCGATTTTAGCTGGTTTGTATGATTTAAATTCAGAATTTTATATTACTAGCTCAAGCGGGCTTTTTTTACAACCAACTTATGGCATAGGTACTGAGTTTGCAGCGACTGGAGAAAATGGTCCTTCAGTTTTTCCTAATACCTCCCCTGCTGTTAGGGTTAAGGTGCAACCAAGTAGCAATTTTTATTTGCAAGCGGCTGTTTTTAACGGCGTTGCTGGTGACCCAGCCAAGCCAACAGGTACGCATGTACGCTTAAAAAAGAAGGATGGTGCTTTGATGATTACAGAGTTTGGCACTAATTCTGATTTTGGTAATTATGCTTTAGGGTTATGGAGATATACTAAAAAATTTGCCGATTATACTGAAGTAGATGAAAATGGTAATAATAAGCAAAAATTAAGTCAAGGTGCTTATGTTACATTAGAGAAAGCATTATATAAAAATTCTGATGTTTCTAATTTAACTGGGTTTATACGTTATGGTGTAGCAAATAAGAACGTAAACCAGTTTGATTATTCTTGGAGTGCTGGATTGGTTTATAGTGGAATTATGCCTTGCAGAGCCGATAGTCAATTGGGTTTGGCTGTTTCACAAGCTCACTTCTCTAAAAAATTTCGCCAAGCTCAAGATAATGAAGGTTTGAAGGTTAGGAAACAAGAGACGGCTGTTGAATTAACTTATGCTGATATGCTGACTCCGTATATTCAAGTGCAGCCAGATTTACAATATATTCTGAAGCCAGCACAACCTGTATCTTTGGGTAACCAATACCCAAAAAGTTCATTTATAGCAAGTGTTAGAGTTATAATAAATTTCTAAAATATAATCTATTATTGTAATATTTTGTAACATAACGTAACTTGTCAAAAGGTTGATATAATACTAAACTTCAGTCAAGTTTAAGACATTAATCAATTTGTAATGCTAATGCAGATATCAATACAAAATCCAGTTAGTTGTTATGGAATAGGGGTGCATTCTGGTAAAGTGACGCAGTTAACCCTTAGACCTGCAAAAAAAGATACTGGAGTGCTATTTGTTAGGACTGATATAACTGAGGGTAATGTCATAGAAGCATGCTATTCTAATGTCCACGACACTGCGCTATCAACCTGCGTTGCAAATTCTAATAAAGCAAGCGTCTCAACTATTGAACATTTAATGGCTGCCATTTGGGCTTGTGGTATTGATAATATTATAGTAGAGCTTGATGGTCCAGAAGTACCTATAATGGATGGCAGCAGCAAGCCATTTATCTTTATGCTAGAATGCGCTGGAAAAAAGGCTTTAAATGCTCCTAGGAAATCTTTAAAAATTTTGAAGGAAATTAGGGTGGCTAATAAAGATAGTGAGCTAATCGCTGTTCCTTCTGAGTACTTCCAGCTTGACTTGACTATAGATTTTGAAAACCAAGTTATAGGTAAGCAAAGTTTTACCCTTGATAATCAAAACTCACCTGCACAAGATACCTTTAAAGAACAAATCGCTGATGCAAGAACATTTGGTTTTGTCCATGAACTTGAGTATTTAAAAAGCAAAGGGCTAGCGCAAGGGGCGTCACTTGATAATGCTATAGGTATTGACCAAGATACAATACTGAACCATAATGGGCTTAAGTATAACGACGAATTTGTTCGTCATAAACTCCTTGATTTAGTAGGCGATTTATACACAGCACGTAGCCCTATTATAGCCTCAATAACTGGCTATAAAACTGGTCATGCTCTAAATAACCAGTTTCTGCGCCATGTGTTTGAAAATCCATATTGCTATGAATGGGTTGCTAGGTAAAATATTTAATACCAAATTCAACCCGTTTGTCCTAATTGATGTTTTAAGTTAAATTTTACGTCGTATACGGATCTTGTACTTGTACTTCTCCCAAAACAGAAGGTTCTTTTCCCAAAACAGAAGGTTCTTCGCTCAAAGAGTACAAAATACCGTGGGTATCAACAAATTCTACTTTTCTGTGCGGTGTAGCAAAAAGGTCTTTTGCTTCATCTAGTAATAATTGCGCATCTATGCCATCTTTGTTCTGAATTGTTAAATCAGCTTTATTCTCTAGAAGTAGTTTTACTACAGGAGCTATATTTGAATATTTTAGGTCTTTAATTGACAGAAGTGAGTGTAGAGGAGTGTTACCATCTTTATCCTGAGCGTTAATAGCTAAAACATTCTTCCGTATCAATAACTCTATAATATCTAAATCCGCATCCGCACATTTAGTTGATAAAACTTCGTGTAAAAGGGTTCTACCTGTTAATGGGTTTGTAAATTCTATTTGTTTTGGACAGCGTATTAATAAAGATTTAGTAGTTGCGCCGTAGCTAATAGTTTTGTCAAGATATAACAAACCCTCAATATCTGAGCTATGTTGTTTTATAGAATATATAATAGGTATATTACCCTTGGTATCTTGTGCCAGTGGGTCACATTTATGATATATTAATGTTTCTACAATGCTAGTAAGCCCTTTGATTGCTGCATAATGCAAAATCGTTTTGCCACTTAAGAAAGTAGCTCCAAGATCAGCTTTGTGTTTGATTAGCAACGATAAAACATCAAGATTTGATTCATCCACTGCTGTACGCATATATTCTAAACTAATATCAGCTTTTTGCTTTTCTAGTAATAGTTTTATTACTTCTCCCCAGTTTTCTTTTATAGCGTTAACAAAATAAAATGGTTTGACCTTGGTAGTAGTATCTGTACTTTTACTTAGCAATAGTTCTATAGCTCTTATATGTCCATTCTCAACAGCCATATCTAAAGGTTTAGTACCTGTACGAGTTTTAGCATCGACATCTGCTTTGCTCTCTATTAATAATGCAATTATCTTTTTATCCCCGATTCCTGCGGCTTGATGTAAAAAAGTGGCGTTCATAGGATTTATTATAGCTGTAACATCTGCTTTTTTTTCTATAAGTGATTTTGTAAGGTCAAAATTACGTTCCTTTATTGCGTCACGTAAAGCTGAGGCTTGTTTTGATATTGCGAAGAACGACTCCTCGGGTTCTAATGGAGAGCTCGGTTTTGTTAAAAGGTGCTTTCGATGTTCGTATGATTTGGGCTCAACTGGGGACTTTGACATAAATTAACCTTCAAAAAATAAAAACTTTGCGATAACATAAAGAAGTTTTAAATATTTGCAATGTAATTTTTGTACTGAATGGATAAAACCTAGGAATAGTTAGGGTTTTGCCGTTAAACTGATAAACCTACTTGCTGCAAACTTAACGCATATACGAATTTTTTTGCTGTTTGAAAATCTTAAGATGGGTCAATAAAGTAGTGTAATATAAGTAAAAACGGCGTAATTAGTTAATACCAAATACCATTAAAAAAAATAGACCTCCTGCAACTTCCTTCTCTGCATTAGGATTTCGCTGGAGGTCTATTTGTCCTAGTCTAATCTTGGTTATTTGGTATTATTCTTCTTGGAGACCATCCTTGCCTGATAATACTTGTTCTACACTTGCTTGGCTATTCAGAGAAGCTAAAAAGGGTTTTTGGTGATCCCAAATATCTTCAAGTGTAAAATAACCTATAATATCGTTATTAGTGTAAATCTTGTCGGGAGTTAGATCTAAATATTCAATAATGGGTTTAGATATTGCTGTGACTAAGGGGGTAAGATTTATAGCTTGCTTAATAGTATCACTAACCTTTCCCCATAATTGCTCTAGATAAGATTTACTTATTTTTGGCAATAATATATCTAATGCTGTGGTGCCTTTGTGATCTTTAATCGTTAAATCAGCCTTGCTCTCGATAAGTAATTTTATTATAGGGTCATTAAAAGTTATCTTCATTTTAGCACTTAAAAAACTATGCATAAGAGTTCTGCCTTCATCGTCTACAACATTGATATTAACTATGTGCTTAAATAGCAACGATAAAATCTCCAAATCTGATACTTCCACTGCTGTTTGTACAAGTGATAAATAACCTTGGTTTAAATCAATTTTTTTATTATCTAATAATAGTTTTATTATGTCATAGTCTTTATTTTTTATAGCATGATTGCAAGAAAATGTTGCTACATTGCCATCAGTACTTAGCAATAGTTTGGCGGCTTCTTTATGTCCATGTTGAATAGCTTCGTCCAAAGGTGTAAAGCCTGTATACTGTTTAGCGTTAATATCTGCTTTTTCAGCTATTAATGATTTTATCATGTCTAGGTCGCCTTGTGCTGCCGCTTTATGCAAAGGGGTTATTTTAAGCCATAGGTCTCTAGTGGTAGAGTCGTTTAACGATATCTCTCTAGTTGCAGGGTAAATTCTTGCCCCTTGATACAGCGCTGTTGATAAATTTTGTCGTGCTAAAAGCTTTGACAGTGCTATGGATGTTGGATCTGGTATTGGATCTTTCGACATAAATTAACCTCTAAAAAATAAAAACTTTGCGGTAACATAAAGAAGTTTTAAATATTTGCAATATAATTCTTTCATTGTATGGATAAAATCTAGGAATCTTTAGGTTTTTGCTATTAAACTAGCAAGCCTGCTTGCTGCAAACTTAACGCATATAAGAATTTTTTGCTGTTTGAAAATCTAAGGTCGCTTAATAAAGTGGTGTAATATAAATAAAAAAGGTATAATTGATTAATATCCTTGGCGCAATATTTATTACAAAAGAAATGGCTTATTATGTATTTATTAAGAAAAACGTTTAGATTAGAATATATAGCGATCTTAGTTACCGCAATAATAGCTATTTCTCTAGTATACTGGGAATCTAATAAAAGTTACGATATTGCTCTAGAAAGCTACAGAAAGAACTCTAGCATAAGCGCTAACACTATACAATATAGGATGTCTGGCGTCTTGGATCAAATTTATAAGAATCTAAGAACTATAAGCATGCTGCCAAGCGTAAGAAATATAGACAGACATGCAACAAATCTTACCCCGGAGAGCCTGCAGGTTATTAAGCAACTTTATAGTAACTTAGCTAGTGCGGTTAGTATTTCTGAGATATATATCGTTCCTTTAGATTTTAATCCAAACGCTATAGATTCTACAACAGGTGTATTAGAAAAGCCGATTATTATGTTTGATGAGCTAATTAGCTATGAATCAACAGCAACAGAGCTTACAAAGACTTCAAGCAAGCGTTATGAGGAGGTAGAAAAATTTGAATACGACCTAATGACAACGCAGCTTGCTTGGCTAAAAACTAATTATCCAACTAGCAGTAAAATCAAAGGGCTGGAAGTACCTATAATTAGTGGTAAAGATGTTATTACTTGCGATAATACAGAATATAACAACACCGGTAACGATGCTGATCGCATGGGGCTCGTATTTATGATTCCTTTTTATGGAGTGGATGGTAATTTAAAGGGTGGTATTACAGCAATTATAAGAAATAATGTTTTAAAACAAAAATTTGTAGGTATTGATGCTGCTTTAATTAATAAAAACTATAATTATGTAAATTTATTTAATAATACTGGTCAGGTTATTGACTCTCTTGAATATATAAAAAAAGCTTTGCCAGATCCAAATTTGATCTACTCAGAAGTACTGAGCCTTGAAGAAAATGACCCACAAAGCGAATGGCAATTATGGGTAGGGGTATCTAATGACAATTGGTATAATCATGCTGATTATAAATCTATAACACGCTTTAAATATATTAGTATTACAGGAATTCTAGCATTTATTTACTTTATAATATATAGAACTAGAGTTTTGAATAAGCTGCATAAAAGCAATGAAGAATTAAGAAGGAAAGAACAGGAGCTGCAGTATTTTAATGCTGATTTAGAAAAGGTTATACACTCAAGAACTACTGAACTAGAAGCGCTTTCTAAAGATTTAGAATTAAAGAATACAAAATTACAAGATGCAATAACCATTGCAGACAATGCAAACCAGTCTAAAAGTAATTTTGTGGCTAATATGAGTCATGAGCTGCGCACTCCTTTAAATGCGATTATTGGTCTTAGTGAATTAGTACTGGAAGAGATAAAAGATTCCGGTGATACAAGCTATAAAGAACCATTGGATCGTATTTGTGGCGCAGGTAAGCACTTGTTATCTCTCATTAGCAATATTCTAGACTTATCTAAAATTGAAAGTGGTAAAATGGAATTGTATATTGAGGAGGTGGAACTAAAACCAGCTTTGCAAGAAACATTTGTAATAACAGAGCTACTGGCAAAGAAAAATAATAATAAGCTAATTTTCAATAATACTACAGATGTGGTTACTATTAAAAACGACGTAACAAAATTAAAACAAATACTTATCAACTTAATTGGTAATGCTTGTAAATTCACTAAAGACGGCACTATCACCCTTCAAATTTCTCAGTACCTTAAGCAAGAGGATAACAGCAAGTGGCTACAATTTGCTTTAACTGATACAGGAATTGGTATGACCAGCGAGCAGAGAGATAAATTGTTCAATAAGTTCGTTCAGGCAGAATCTTCAACAACGAAGCAGTTTGGTGGTACAGGTCTTGGGCTAGTTATAACAAAAAAAATGTGCGAAATGATGGGTGGTAATGTCACTATCGATAGCGAGCTTAATAAGGGTACAACAGTGCTTTTAACAATACCGCAAATTGTTATTCCAGTAGTTGGTAGCGAGCGTATAGAATATAAGAAAATTGTTCCTCAAACTAAAACTGTAGCATCAGATCTAAAAGTTTTAGTAATAGATGACAATGAAGTGCAGCGTGACCTAATAACTAGGTATCTAAAAAGTTCTGGTTATCAGGCAGATTTTGCCGCAACTGGAGAAGCGGGGCTGAAAATGATCTTAGAAAATCATTACCATGTCATAATTTTAGATATATTATTGCCAGGCATTAGCGGGTGGGACGTTCTACATACTATAAAAAGCTCTCCAGAGACTTGGGACGCTGCTGTAATCATGATGTCGATGATGGATGAGAAAAATAAAGGTTATGTCATGGGGGCTAATGATTATTTGGTTAAACCATTTAATCAAAACCAATTACTTAAGGCTCTTTCTAAATACATTACTGATGAAAGCTCTAGCGTTCAAGGGGCAACAGTCCTAGTAGTCGATGACGATGCTGATTCTAGGTCTATTATAAAAAATGCATTAGCAAAATTCTCAGTAAAGGTGGAAGAGGCGCTAGATGGCGTGGAGGCATTAGAGCGCATTAAGGCTCACGCACCAATACTTATAGTCCTTGACCTTATGATGCCTAAAATGGACGGTTTTAGCGTGATAGCAGAGCTTAAAAAGTCGCCGCAGTGGAAAAATATACCTATTATAGTTAATACTGCTAAAGAGCTAAACGATGAGGATCACAAGAAGCTTAATGGTAGCATTACTAATATAATGTTTAAAAGTAATTGTAGCGTAGAAGAGATATTTAAACAGCTTAAGACTACTTTGGATAGCATTAACGCTTTGGTTGTTGATGTTGATAAGGATAAGAAGGCTTAGATTTCAGAGCCTTATTACCTCTGATTGTTTTGCTAATGACTCTATACCATTTAGGTCAGTAGAAGTGACAAATAATTGCAGGTTTATCGAAGAAAAAAATTCTATCAGATATTGCCGGCGCCGATCGTCTAAATGCACGAATACCTCATCAAGCAGGATTATAGGGGGCGTTAGGTTATTATCTATAGCGCTGTTAATTTGTGCCAAAATAATGGCTATTAGCATAGCCTTTTGCTCACCAGTTGAACAAAATTTAGCCAATTGTTGTTTTTCTTGGTGCACAACAGTAAGATCGCTGCGGTGGATACCGAAATTTGTTCGTTTAGTCAGTTTATCCTGAGTACGGCACTCCAGTAATTTGCTTGTAATGAAACCAGCAATCTCATCTGTTAGAATCGTTTCTCCTTGTTGCATTATATACTCTTCTAAAGCTCCACTAAGCATTAAATTCACTTTTGGAAACTGATTATCAAGTTTAGTAATGGCGGTCTGCAGCTGCTCTAGGATTTTAAGTCTATTAAATGTAATTTCTGCCGAGACTTCTGCAATTTGCTGCTCAAGGATACTGACCCAACTATTTTCGTATACTGGTTGTTGCAGCAATTTCATCCGCTCCTGCACATAGTACTCATATTTGCTTACTTTAGTAGCGTGCATGGCGTCAAAATTATAAACTATCCTATCAAAAAACCTACGACGAGTGCTAGCTCCATCCAAAAATATACCATCCATTTGTGGGGTAAGCCATAATACGTTGACAAGAGTGCTAAGTTCACCATTAGACATCTTGCTGCCGTTAAATTCTATCCATCTGCGATCGCCTTGCTTAAACCCACTACGTATATCTGCGATTCCCAGTTTACTTTGCATAATAGTTTGCAGTTGCCAGTAATTCGCGCCTGTTTGACAAATTTCATCTAATTTGGCTGATGACCTTAAACCACGACCAGGAGAAAGTAAGGATATTGCTTCTAGAATATTAGTTTTCCCAGTGCCATTTTCACCTATAATAACTATCGACTTGCTATCTGTTTCAAGATTAAACTTGGACAAGTTGCGGTAGTTTTCTAATACTAATTTTTTAATATGAATATTGTGCATTGTGTATTTTTAACTAGCTCCTAGGAATATCGACCTGGAAATGGTGATAATCAATAAGCTCATTCCATTTTCCACCCCAAATATTAAAACCATATTTTTCAAATATAGCTACTATAGGCTCTACCATACCGCCCCTGTAATTATGACGATTTAAGAACCCTGTGCCTGTTTTTGGAAAAACCTGCACTTCGTTACTCTCTTTGTTTATCACAATATATGGATTCTGCACAGGATTAATATCGATAGCAAGTCCATAAGAATGCATAGAAAGCTGCTCTGAGGTTAATATTCTGCGGTAATTAAAACAAGAAGAGTTATTATCTGCCATTGATGCATTATCATCACCATTATACTCATCTATCAGCACCATTTTAGCAATAGGAAATTTTAGCTCAAATAGCTCTTTAAATATGCTAAGAGCATTGCTAGCCATAGAGCTATTAACTACCAGTTGCCCTTGGCGAATTTCTCCTGCGAAATCATAATGTTTTATAGTCACAAGAGAAAGCTCATCAAGGCTCACTGGGCAAGCTTCTTGCCACACTTTTTTTGCAACCATGCTGCTTATAACATCTTGTGGTAGCGGGTTTATTTCAAAAGTCATTATGTTTAAATCCCTTTAGCTATTTTAATTTCTAAACCTTCTGCGGTAATTTTCACTGTATCACCTGCTACAATCTCGCCACCAAGTAGCATTTTTGCTAGAATATTTTGCAGTTCTCTCTGAATTACTCGTTTTAAAGGTCTTGCTCCAAAAGCTGGGTCAAATCCTTTATCCGCCAGCAAATCTAAAGCTTTATCGTCAAATTCGAGCCTAATATTTTGTTGTTGTAGAGTCTTTTGCAACAAGCCAAGCTGGATTTTTGCTATATCATGCATATGCGCTCGATTTAGGCGGTGGAATAGAATAATTTCATCCAGCCTATTGAGGAATTCTGGTCTAAAAGCTGCTTTGACATATTCCATAACTTGGTCCCTGACTTTTTCCGTATCTTCCCCTTCCGGTTGGTTTACAAGAATTTCAGCGCCAAGATTAGAGGTAAGGATTATTATAGTATTTTTAAAGTCCACTACATGCCCTTGGCTATCTGTAAGTCTTCCTTCGTCTAAAATTTGTAGCATAATATTAAAAACATCAGGATGCGCTTTCTCTACTTCATCAAATAGGATTACTTGATAAGGGCGGCGGCGTACAGCCTCAGTTAATACACCTCCTTGTTCATAACCAACATAACCAGGGGGCGAGCCTATTAAGCGAGACACAGAATGTTTTTCCATATACTCAGACATGTCTACACGTAAAATAGCGCTACGGTCATCAAATAAGAACTCAGACAATGCTTTTGTTAGTTCTGTTTTGCCAACGCCAGTTGGACCTAGGAATAGGAAAGAACCAAGAGGACGCTGAATATCCTGCACGCCAGCTCTGGAGCGTCTGATGGCGTCACTCACCGCGGCAATAGCATCATCTTGACCTATAACTGAAAGGCGCAGCTTGTTTTCCATGCTTAGCAATTTCTCACGCTCGCTAGAGAGCATTTTATCCATAGGAATACCGGTAATTTTTGAAACCATTGCGGCAATATCTTCTTCTTTTACCACCTCATTTAGTAACTTACTGCCAGCCTCTGCCTCAGATTCTTGCAGTTTCTTTGTGAGTTCAGGGATAACGCCATATTTCAGCTCTCCAGCTTTAGCAAGGTCGGCATTTCTTTCAGCTTTTTCTAGCTCGTACCTAGCCTTTTCTAATTCTTCTTTTAGCTTTTGCCCAGCTTGCATTTTAGCTTTTTCAGCCTGCCACTTGGCGTTCATATCGTACGATTTAGCTTCTAGTATTTGAAGTTCTTCTGAAAGATGTTGAACTTTCGTTTTGGAATTAGCATCGGTCTCTTTTTTAAGAGCAGCAAGTTCTATTTTAATTTGGATAATACGCCTATCAAGCTCGTCCAAATCTTCTGGTTTACTGGAAACTTCAATTTTTAAGCGGCTTGATGCTTCGTCCAGTAGGTCAATAGCTTTATCAGGCAAGAAACGGTCGGTAATATAACGATTAGATAAAGTTGCAGCAGCTACAATGGCACTATCTGAAATTCTGACTCCATGATGTAACTCGTAACGCTCTTTAATTCCGCGCAAGATAGAAATGGTATCAGCAACTGTTGGCTCACTAACATATATTGGTTGGAAACGGCGGGCTAGGGCTGCGTCTTTTTCAATATATTTGCGGTACTCATCTAAAGTCGTTGCGCCAATACAATGTAACTCTCCTCTAGCAAGCATAGGTTTAAGCAAGTTAGAAGCATCCATAGCGCCATCAGTTTTGCCTGCGCCAACAAGCAAATGTAGCTCGTCAATAAATAAGATAATCTCGCCGCTAGAGTTTTTGATTTCGCCAAGCACTGCTTTGAGGCGCTCCTCAAATTCGCCACGATATTTAGCACCAGCTATTAAGGCACCCATATCAAGCTCAATAATGCGGCAATCTGCTAATGAGTCTGGCACGTCGTTAATGAAAATTCTTAAAGCAAGCCCTTCTATAATAGCGGTTTTACCAACGCCAGGCTCGCCAATGAGTACAGGATTATTTTTGGTACGCCTTGATAGAACTTGAATGGCACGCCGTATTTCTTCATCTCGACCAATGACTGGATCAAGCTTGCCTAGGCTTGCAAGTTCTGTAACGTCACGACCATACTTTTTTAGGGCGTCATAAGTTTCTTCCGCTGATTTGCTATCTGCGGTTTTACCTTTGCGCAGCTGCATAATAGCAGCAGAGACTTTTTTGCTGCCAAGACCATTAGAAGTCAATAGTTTACCAGCCTCTGTGGAGTCGTAAGTTAAAGCTTCTAAAATACGTTCAATAGTGATGAAGCTATCTTTGTTTTCTTGCGCTAAACTGGCGGCTTTTTCTAAAGTTTTTAGCGTCTCAGAAGCGAAGTAAATTTGCCCGCCACCAGCTACCTGCACTTTGGGCAATTTGGCTAGTTCTGCTTTTGAGAAAACTTGAATTGCTTTTATATCGCCACCAATTGTACTAATAAGGTTGCTGATAATTCCTGTTTCTTCAGAAAGTAAGGCTCCTAGCAAGTGCAAAGGCAGGATTTGTTGGTGGTCATTTTTTGCGGCTAATGATTGCGCATTAGAAATGATAGTTTGCGCGTGGGCAGTAAATTTTTCAATATTCATCATACTAATCTAATTACAACTAATATTATTAATATGGTTACTATGCTCGTAAATTTCAAGTCAAAATTATTAGGTGTGATTGCAAGAGTTTCTTGGAGAACTGGATTCCCTCTTGCGAGGGAATGACAAAAAAAGGTGCGGGGTGAAATAGAAATGTCATTCCCTCGAAGGAGGGAATCCAGTAAAACAAGCGGCGAGTTTTCACTAGACGCTTGTTTTAAAGTAACAAAGATATATTAGAAATTAACTCTGACTTTCAGAGAACCTTGGTGACCAACATATTTTGATGCTAGATAAGCGTCATAACCTACGCCATATTCCATCATATTATGTTTCAAGCTTGCGCTTGCTCCAAGATTGAAAGCAGTTCTTGAAGGTTTAGCTGATTTTGAGACCATAGGCTTTGCTAAGCCACTCAAAGTTGCTTCGCCTTTTGAGGCTTTATTAGTAAAGTTATAGTCGACAAAACCATGTCCCTCTAATGCTAACATAGCACCATTCATTTCGGACAAGTTGGTTATGCGAGCACCAAGCACACCCTCAAATCTATTAACTGTCTTCTTATTGACAGTATAGTTTCGGTTAGTTGTACCAGTTTCAGTATAGCTATTGTCAACAAACTTGGCATATTTTAAACCTACCATAGGTGTAAGTGTGGCGCTGGTGTTTGGAAGAGCATATTTATATCCTCCAAGAACCTCACCGGTATATGTAGTTGACTTATATTTTGCTGTAGCTGTTTGGCTTGTTAGTAAACCAGTTACACGTTTCTCTTTATTACGTATATCATTTGTACCAACTGAAACAATACCTTGAACAAAGAAGTTATCATTCAATTGTTGAGCACCATAGATAGAGAATAAAGCGCTGCCAACTTTGGTTTTATCGCCAGCTTTTTTATCTTTATGGTTGAGCTTTGTGTTAACAAAAGTAACAGCCGCTCCTAAAGTCAAGTTCTCATTAACTAGAGCGTCAAAACCAACTGTACCACCAAAAGATTTACTCTTATAGCCTGCGCTAGAGCCTTTTTGTTTTTGAGTTGCTTGACCATATAATGGACTTCCCCAAACACCATAATGTGCAGTGGTTAATTCATCACCAGCTGCTGCTCCAAAACCTTGAGTCACCTGAATTGCTGTGGATACGTTATTTATCCTTGAGCTAATAGCATTTTGTGCATTACGAGATACTTCGCTAGTAACTTGTTCTATCGCCTCAGTAGCAACAATCACTTTTAACCTATCGCCAGCTTCTTGTTGACGTGCTGGAGTTGCATTTAATTCACCTAAGTTTAATACTATATCAGCTGCATCACTACCATCATTAATATCAACACCACTGAAAGCGCTTACTAACTCAGGATTTGTTGTACCAAAATCCTCTTCTAGACTTGTAGGTAAATCAGCCACCTTTATTATATTATTACCGTCAAGTTCATAATCGAAATAACCATTATTCTTATCGCGGTTAAGAAGGTCAACTTCATCTTGGGTATGGACAACTGGAGGCACCACTACTGGAGGCACCACTACTGGAGGCACTACCGCAGGTGTTTGCGTTATTGTGAAATTGGTAACGTCAAATGTCCAAGCTGCTCCTGTATTGTCATTGTTATTGAAAACAAAAGGGATAGCAGCAGCAGGATCAACAACTATATCCCCAGCGTTAGCTGCTCGCAATATAGAATAAGTTTCTCCGTTGTGAGCGCCAGTTGAATCACCATTCAAGGTAATCGTTAGATTTGTTACGTTACTTAAATCGAAGACACCGGGATTAACTATTAAGACATGTCCAACATCACCACCAGCTAACAATGTAACATTAATTGCTAGATTACCTTCAAAAGTTGCCTGACCTTGGTTATAAGTTAAAGTTTTATCAGCTAGGTTAATAGTGCTATCATTGCCAGTAACGTTGCCTTGTAAAGTGCTGTTAGACTCAACATCTATGCTACCAGCATCGCCAAGTACAACGCCGCTTACGAAGTTATGAATACCTCCGTTCAAAGTGAGGTTTTTTGTAAATACCACTGGTTCAACTCGAACGTTGCCTTGAGTTTCTACGCTGCGCCTCCTTTGTCCAGCAGCACCGATTGTGAAAGCGCCACCACCAACACCAGCATTATTAGCAATATTTAATATTCCACCATTCGCACTGGCTAACTTGACTTTACCAACATCATCAGCTCCTCCCGTTAAATTTTGAAATAGAGTAGCTGTTATATCGCCGCCTGCATTTGTATTCTCTAAGAGAAGTACAGAGTCCGGATTTAAGAAATTTATTCCAGTTCCGCTGTTAATATCAAAATTCGCATTTACTTTACGGGCTAAAGTAGCATCCCCAGCCGCATTAGCTTCACCGATATTGATAGTGGTTGCTTTTACTACTGCGTTTGTTAGAGTTGTCGCAGCAGCACCTTTAACGTTGATTATATTTATTGCGGTGTTAGCTCCGATTGCACCACTAACTGTGTTACCTAATGAAAAGTTTAAGGTACCAGCAGAGGCACCACCAACAACAGCAGCATTGCCGTCAACAGAGCCATCAATATCACCCCAAACGTTTAATATACCAGCCTGACCGTTGAAGTCAACATCACCCTTTAGTAAGCCCAGAGCTGTGACTTGACCGGCAGCAAGGAATTTAAAGGTTGTAGCAAAAGCATCATCATCTAAATTTATAGCATTACCACCAGCAGCGTTAAAATGAACAGCAGTTAGTGGGTTAGCAGCAGTACCAATTGCATCTCTAACTCTGCCACCTGTAAGTATTAAAGTGCCACCAGCAGCTATTGTATTATTAACTGCGCCATCAATAGCACCAGCCGTTAACCTGCCAGCCAGACCGTTAAAGTCAATATCACCAGTCAGTAGACCGTTCGCTGTGACTTGACCGACAGTAATGAATTTAAAGGTGGTAGCTTTAGCAGCGCCGCCTAAAATTATAGCATTACCACCAGCGTCAAATTGAACTTCAGTTAGTTCATTAGCAGCACCAATTGCATCTCTAACTGTTCCACCTTTAAGTATTAACGTGCCACCAGCACCAGCTGTACTATCAACCGCGCCATTAATGTTACGAGCTGTTAACGTACCGCCAGCACCTGTGAAAGTAATATTTGTAATGGTTGCATTCAGTGGAAGGTCAGCTGCCTTCCCTGCTGCTATAGTCAACGAGCTATTCATTCCAGAATCTATGTCTACTGCAAATATTGCAATTGCGGAAGCAACCGCAATTTCCTTAGCAAAAACTGGTACATTAACTAAGGTATCACCAGCGCCAGTTAAATCCAATTTACTAATTCTATGAGCATTATCAATACCTATTGTCTCACCGCCACCATTATCATTAACGATTAAAGCAACGTCAGCAGTTGCAGAATGTAGTTCTACGATACCGTGATCGTTAACATCGATATAACGAGGTGCAGGATTACGATCATTAGGATCATACGCAGGATTAGGAATACTAGGAGCTAAATTTGCTTCTAAAGTAACTATTTTATCGTTAGCGTTAGGGGCAGCTCCGCCTAAAACATCAGGAGCACCTAAAGTATTTTGCAATTTTAAAACTGAGTCAGCAACTCCGAATCGTACATTACCGCCTACAGAGAAATCTACTGCTCCTCCACGAGTTAGAGTGGCAGGAGTACCTGCAACACCTGCAACATCTCCAGTGCCAATTTGTATTATATTAGCGGCTAATGTTGCGTCAGAGAATGTAGCATCTTTTATAACGAATATTTCACCATCAGCACCAGTATCAACTGCCCTAGTAAATTCAGTAATACCACCATTGTTAATCACTATTGCCTTAGCAAAAACTGGTACATTAACTCCTATATCTCCAGCACCAGTTAATTCCAATTTACGCATTCTAGTAGCAGCATCAATACCTATTTTCTCACCGCCACCAACACCATTATCATCAACGGTTAAAGCAACACCAGCAGTTGTAGAATGTAGTTCTACGATACCGTTATTGTCAGCAACAATAAAAGGTGCTACAGCAGGACCGGGAACAGGATTATTAACAGGATCTGCTTGATGCGCCCTAACGGCATCAATATAAGCCTGATACGCAGGATTAACAATATTAGGAGCTAAAGTTGCTGCTAAAGTAACTGTTCTATCGTTAGCGTTACCTCCGGCAGCAGGAGCACCTAAAGTATTTTGCAATTTTAAAACTGAGTCAGCACTTGCGAATCCTATATTATTGCCCACAGAGAAATCTACTTCTCCTCCACGAGTTAGGGTTCTTGCAATGGCGGGGGTACCAGGGTTACCTCCAGCAGGAGCAACATCTCCAGTGCCAATTTGTATTACATTAGCGTTTAATGTTTCGTGAGAGAATGTAGCATCTTTTGCAACTAATATTTCACCATCAGCACCAGTATCAACTGCCCTAGTAAATTCAGTAATACCACCATTGTTAATCACTATTGCCTTAGCAAAAACTGGTACATTAACCGTGATATTTCCATCGCCATCTAATACCAATCCCTGCATTCTAGTAGCAGCATCAATACCTATTTTCTCATTAGCTGCACCATCAACGGTTAAAGCAACGCCAGCAGTTGTAGAATGTAGTTCTACGACACCGTTATTGCCAGCAACAATAAAAGGCTGTACAACAGCGGGAGCAGGATTAGCTAGAGGATCTGCATTATGTGCCGCAAAGTCAATAAGATACTGTGCATACAGAGGATTAGGCATATTAGGAGCTAAAGTTGCTGCTAAAGTAACTGTTCTATCGTTAGCGTTAGCGTTACCTCCGGCAGCAGGAGCGGCTAAAGTATTTTGCAATTTTAAAACTGAGTCAGCAGTTAGGAATTTTATATTATCGCCCACAGAGAAATCTACTTCTCCTCCACGAGTTAGAATTGCTGGAGTGTTATTGTCAATATCACCAATTAATATTGCACTTGCGGTTAATGTTTCGTGAGCGAATGTAGCATCTTTTATAACGAATATTTCACCATCACCTCCAGCATCAACTGCCTTAGTAAATTCAGTAATACCACCATTGTTAATCCCAATTTTTTTAGCAAAAACGGGTACATTAACTGCGATATTTCCATTACCTTCTAATAACAATGCCAGCATTCTATTATTATTAGCACCTATTGTCTCATTCGCTAGAAGGTTAGTAGGGTTAACGGTTAAACCAACGGCAGCATTACTTGCCTTTAGTTTAATTATACCTTTGCTGTCGTTAGCAGGAGTTAAATTTGCTGTTAAAGTAACTGTTTTATTGCTAGCGTTAGCTGCACCAGGAGTGGGTAAAATATTTTGCAATTCTAAAGTTGAGTTAGCAGTTAAGAATTGTATATTACCGCCCACAGAGAAATCTACTACTCCTCCACGAGTTAGAGTGGCGTCAACGGCAGGAGTACCAAGGTTACCTCCAGCAGGAGCAACAGCGGCAACACCAATTTCTATTAAACCAGCATTAATTATTTGATTAAGTAGAACTGTATCATCCTTTATTTTTATTACACTTATAGGAACGCCAGCAGCGACTACATTGCCCTGATCATCTAGCACAGCGCCACCTATTTTCCCTAAGAACTTTGAGTCTGTTGAAAATACTACCTCAGTATTATATCCATTACCGTTGCCAGTATCAACTATATTCCACCCACCTCCCTCTAATTGAAAATTGACTGATATCGCACCAGCTTGACCACGAAAATCTATTGAATCAAGATCGTAAGTATCCTCTCCTACATTCGCACCATCAGCAAAAGGCGCTGAGTCATTACCAGAGAGAACTAAAGTGGGTGATGCGTTTCCTCCTGCAGCAAAAGCAATTTTAAGCCTTGTCACATTGTCTGTATTAGCAACACTACCTAACATAGTATTTTGTGTTACTGTCATGATTCCTGGCTGCGCTCTTAGCAAAAGTGCCCGTAAGTTAAAATCAGCAGCATCTGCTGCTATGGTAGTATCAGCGTCTCTTATGTCTAAAGATGTTCCGCTTCTGAATGCGTCACCTCCTGCAACAACATCAGCTGGGTCACCAGCATCAGGAGCGCCATCAGCAGTTCCGCTAACTTGGGTATTTTGAGCAGGATTGCTTAGCGTTACATTACCAGTTGTTTCAAAAACATGAACAGCAGGAACTGCAAAAGCGTTAGTAGCACTTGTGGTGATAATTGCAAGAGAAGACGCGGTAGTTAAAAATTTACGTAAAAATTGTTTTGGCATATCTCATTATATCCATTTTAAAATTATATAGCCATTATACAATATATACGAAATTACTTTCTGTCAATGCAAGGATGTTTAAGTTAACCTTTTATTGCGCAAGATTTTGAAGTACACTATTGCAAAATTACCTTAACCTAATATAGTGCCATTAATTAATTTATTTAGATCCTTTACAAATGAAAATACTTAACATAATAGGAGCGGGGCTTGCAGGAAGCGAAGCAGCTTGGCAGGCGGCAGAAAAAGGCATTAAGGTGAATTTGTATGAAATGCGTGATGGCATAAAAACCACTAATGCACACCAAACTAGCAAAGCCGCAGAATTGGTTTGCTCTAATTCTTTTCGTAACGACGATATAAACAGCGCAATTGGCTTGCTACATGAGGAGCTAAGGAGGTGCGGCTCTCTTATAATGAAGGCGGCGGATGCTAATAAAGTGCCTGCTGGCTCTGCGCTTGCTATGGATCGTGATTTGTTTTCTCATGCTGTTGATGATGCTCTGCAAAATCACCCAAATATTACAATAATAAGAGAGGAGATTGATTATCTTCCAGCAGAGGGGCAGTGGATAATTGCCAGTGGTCCTTTAACATCTGATGCGCTAACGCAGCAGATTATCAAATTTACTGGCGAGGATAAACTAGCTTTTTTTGACGCTATAGCGCCAATTATCTATAAAGATAGCATAGATTTTTCTGTATGCTGGTTTCAGTCAAGATATGATAAAACCGGTCCGGGTGGTGATGGTAAGGATTATATTAATTGCCCGCTAGATAAGCAACAATATTATAATTTTATAGACACCCTCCTTGCTGCTGAAAAAACAGAGTTCAAAGAATGGGAGAAAGACACCCCTTATTTTAACGGCTGCTTGCCTATTGAAGTGATGGCAGAGCGGGGCAGGGATACCTTGCGCTTTGGTCCAATGAAACCAGTAGGTCTTACTAGCCCGCATACTAGCGCGCGTCCTTATGCTGTAGTGCAATTGCGGCAAGATAATAAGCTTGGAACGCTATTTAATATGGTAGGATTCCAAACAAAATTAAAATACGCCGAGCAAAAAAAAGTATTTGCCATGATATCAGGGCTTGAAAATGCTGAATTCGCTAGGCTTGGCGGGCTGCATCGTAATACTTTTATCAACAGCCCAAGACTACTTGGTAGCAGGCTGGAGCTAAAGCAGCAACCAAATATACGCTTTGCCGGTCAAATTACTGGCGTTGAAGGATATGTTGAAAGTGCCGCAATGGGCTTAATGGCTGGGATTTTTGCAGCGGCAGAATTATTAGGGCAAGAGGTATCCTTGCCGCCAGAAGAAACAGCCCTAGGAGCTTTATTGCAGCATGTTACGGGCGGGGCGGATGCAGAGCAATTCCAGCCTATGAATATTAATTTTGGGCTTGTGCCTCCTATTACAGGAAAACAGAGCAAGAAAGATAGGTACGCTATGTACTCAACAAGGGCGCTAGAGCAATTTGAAAAATGGAAAAATGAATGTGCTTAGATAAGTGGGTATCTCTAAAGAAATCTAAACCTTAATTTCCTTAAATTTATTAATAGCGATTTAACTATATGACTGTTGCGTGATTTTTTTATCACAACCCCTTGTTTTTATAATGTATTTTTTGACCTTTTTAGTATTTTTTTATGACAAAAGTGAAGTTATATGCTATTGACTTCAGGGTAATCAGTGTGGCGCATTTGCAACAAAAATATACTGTTAAAAATGCAATTCCACGCATAGATTGGTAATTAAACAACATTTTTAAATTATAGGAAACAATTATGAAAAAATTACTTCTAGCTACCGCAGCTATCGCTGCTCTATCTTCAAGCGCTTTCGCTGCTGAAAGCGATACTTACT
>JAIXRE010000073.1 GCA_027485375.1 Rickettsiaceae bacterium
AAAAATAGTGCAGCAATGTCTTGATAAAATACCAAAAGGAGCTGTGAAAACTACAGATTTAAAGATTAGTCCACCATCGCGCGCTCAAATGAAAACTTCTATGGAAGCAATGATACATCACTTCAAATTATACACTGAAGGATATAACGTTCCAAAGGGTGAGGTTTATGGCGCTGTTGAGGCACCTAAAGGAGAATTTGGCGTATATTTATACTCAGACGGTAGCAACAAACCATATCGTTGTCGTATAAAAGCACCAGGATTTGCTCATTTACAAGGACTGGATTTTATGACGCGTGGTCATTTGATGGCTGATGTGGTGACCATTATCTCAAGTTTAGATTTGGTCTTTGGTGAGATTGATAGGTAAGATATATGAACGATACAAGTAAGGTAGCAAAAATTTTCGTATTTAATCAAGACAATTTAGTTAAAGTAAAATCTATTGTAGCAAAATACCCTGAAGGAAAGCAGCGTAGTGCTATTTTGCCATTACTAGACTTAGCGCAGCGTCAAGCAGGAGGATGGCTTCCCCATGAAGCTATAGAGTATGTTGCTGAATTACTGCAAATGCCATTTATGCGAGCATATGAGGTAGCGACCTTTTACACTATGTTTAATTTAAAACCTGTTGGCAAGTACCATGTACAAGTTTGCGGCACTACTCCATGCTGGCTTAGAGGGACTAAAGAAATTATGCAAGCTTGCGAAAAACAGATGGATATAAAATGCGGCGAGGTAAGCAGTGATGGACAATTTAGTTTAATGGAAGTTGAATGTTTAGGCGCTTGCGTCAATGCTCCAGTAGTACAAATTAACGATAATTATTTCGAGGATCTAACGCCAGAATCGATGGCAGAACTGGTAGAAAAAATGAAAATAGATAAATTGATTTGAGTGATAAAATATGACCAAATACCTTTTGTCGTTTATTCTTTATACGTTAATGCTGTTATCTGTAGCTGAGGCTCAAGTTATAGGAAGCAGTTTTATTTCTAACCGAGAAGTCTTTAAATTTGAGAAGCCTCTTAAGCGTTCTAAATGTTTAGGTAGTATAGCTTATCCTGTACTGTTTAGTAATTTGGATAATCATACTACAGCGACAGAAATTAATAGCGCTATTTATAATTTTATAAGGACTTATAACGTATGCAACGTTAAAGGGAAAGCGCCTCTAGTAGATTATAAGATAGAACAAGGGCTAAATGATTATTTAAGCGTTATATGGGTAGCAAAAATAGCAAATAAAGCTCTGAGAGTAGATGCGCTTACCTTGAATATAAATACTGGTAAGCTGCTCTCTTTAAGCGATATATTAAGTCCACTAGCTAAAAACTTTATGCCTGAAATTGTAAAATTATCACAAAAACATTTGGCAGTTGACACTAGCTGGGAACAATTTTTGGAGAAAGAAACGCAAAGGGAAGTAGGATTCTACCTTGAAAAGGGTAAATGGTATTTAGTCTTTAACCGCACTAATAAAACTAGAAAAAATGCCACAATTGTGACATTACCAGAATATCTACTAAAAAGCACAAAGCTTAACTAATTAAAGTACCTAAATTATGTTACAAGAAAAAGATAAAATTTTTACTAACCTAGATGGATCTCAAGGTTTTGACTTAGCTAACGCTAAAAAGCGCAGCGACTGGACTCAAACAAAGGATTTTATTTTAAAAGGTAGAGACTGGTTAATTGAGGAAGTAAAAAAATCAGGACTGCGGGGAAGAGGAGGAGCTGGATTTTCTACTGGCACTAAATGGTCTTTTATGCCAAAAAACAACGCAAAACCAAGTTATTTGGTAGTAAATGCAGATGAATCAGAACCAGGCACTTGTAAAGATAGAGAAATCCTGCGTCATGAACCTCATAAACTGCTTGAAGGATGCGTGCTTGCTAGCTGCGCTATAGGTGCTAATATATGCTATATTTATGTCCGTGGTGAGTTTTATGATGAAGCCTCGCACTTGCAGCAAGCTATTGACGAGGCGTACTCCGCTGGTTTGATTGGTAAGAATGCTTGCGGCTCTGGTCATGATATAGATATTTACCTACACCGAGGAGCTGGTGCTTATATTTGCGGCGAAGAAAGCGCTTTACTTGAAAGCCTAGAGGGCAAAAAAGGCATGCCACGCTTAAAGCCACCTTTTCCAGCTAGCTTTGGTTTATACGGTTGCCCAACAACTATTAACAATGTGGAGTCTATCGCTGTAGTGCCTACTATATTACGCCGTGGGGCTGAGTGGTTTGCAGCACTAGGAAAACCTAATAATTCTGGCACAAAGCTTTTTTGTATTTCTGGTCACGTCAATAAACCTTGCACTATTGAAGAAGAAATGGGTATTCCATTAAAAGAACTAATTGAAAAACATGCTGGTGGTGTGCGTGGTGGCTGGAGTAATCTCAAAGCAATAATTCCTGGCGGTTCTTCTGTACCGCTTTTGCCAAAAGCAATGTGTGATGATATCACGATGGATTTTGATGCTTTAAGAAATGCAGGCTCTGGACTTGGCACGGGCGGGGTTATTGTAATGGATAATTCCACAGATATAATTTACGCTATTGCAAGGTTGAGTAAATTTTATATGCACGAATCATGCGGTCAATGCACCCCTTGTAGAGAAGGTACGGGCTGGATGTGGCGTGTTATGATGCGGCTTGTACGGGGTGAGGCTAAAGTAGAAGAAATTGACCAGCTCCTTGATGTTACTAAGCAGGTAGAGGGACATACTATTTGCGCTTTAGGAGACGCCGCAGCATGGCCTATACAGGGGTTGATTCGTCATTTTCGCCACGAAATTGAAGAGCGTATTCGCAGTTTTAGCAATAATATGGTTAGCTAAGGCTATGATACATTCTGAAGAATTGCAAACGCCGTTAAATCGTTCATTTGCTCGTCGTATAGGAAAGCATTTATCAAACTCACAAAAACAGCTCTTAGCAGAGGAGTTGCCAAAATACTTATTTTCTGAAGAAAGGTTGAGAGAGTGTATAGCAGATACTACAAATCTTGACGCACCAAATCCTGAAGTAGTCAAAGAGTATACCGAAGATAGTTCGGGATATGGTAGGAAAACAAGCGGCGAGCTTGCGCAGCTTACTATAGTAAGTGAGCACAAACGAGACCCGAGGTTTGACGCACCAAATCCTGAAGTAGCAAAGGTATATTTAGAGATAGGGTTTGGAATGGGTAACCATTTCATCAAGCAAGCTAAGGATAATCAGGACGCTTTATTTATAGGGGCAGAGCCCTATTTAAACGGCGTAGCTAATGTACTGAAATTAGCGCAAGACGAGGGTATTACAAATTTTTTACTATGGTCTGATGACATTGACTTAATTTTAGCTAACTTACCAGATAATTTATTGCAAGGTATCTACATCCTTTTTCCTGATCCATGGCTTAAGCGCAGGCAGCTTAAAAAACGTATTTTGAATAAAGAGCGGTTAGTTATATTAGAGCGTAAACTACAAAAAGACGGGTTTATAGCATTTGCCTCAGATATTGAAGATTATTTTTCTTCAGTTGAAAAGCTCTTCCTAGAAAATGGCAATTTCGTAGTAAAAAGCAATAATTACTTGCAGCCACATTCTGGTTATGTTAAGACTAAATACCATGAAAAAGCTATAGAAGAAGGGCGCAGCGCAAGATTTATGCAGTGCTTCAAACGTAAGTAAATGACTATTTTGTAAAAAATTGACAAATTGTACTGGACTTTGGAACAAAATTTATATATTTTCCTAAGTACAAATTTTGAAAATTGCAGTCAATTTTCTCCTTCTATTTAATCAAATTTACGTCTTCTACTTATCGTAAATTTATATTAGACTTCTTAAGGAACTATAAGAAAGAAGTTTCAGAGAAATTACTCTTAGAAGTCAGTTTGGAAAAGTCTATTTAAATAGGGCCTGTAGTTCAGTTGGTTAGAACACCCCGCTCATAACGGGTTGGTCGCAGGTTCAAGTCCTGCCAGGCCCACCAGCATTAAATCATCGTTCCGCCAAAATTCTGTATAATAGTTAATCAACTTTGATTAGGGCGCTAGGAGCGAGAAGTGAAGCCTATACCAATTCCCATTTTTAAATGATCCAAATGGATTTGGTAGGACTGAGGGCTTTGCGTAGTTATTTCGTATAAGCCTAAAGTAGCATTACGATTCAAAATCTATTTGTTCTAGTGTACTTCTTGAGATGTTGGTATAAATTAGCTATGTCAGGCTATTTGCTGTCTAAAATTACCTTAAATTCTGCAATTACGGCTTCGTATAATTTACGTTTGAAAGGTATTATTAAATTCAGTAATTCGTCAAGTTTGACCCAGCGCCATTCACCGAATTCAGGGTGGTCAGTATTGATATTAATATCCTCATCATTTCCAGTAAATCTAATCAAAAACCATTTTTGCTTTTGACCACGAAAACTACCATTCCATAATCTTGGTATTAAAAACTTCGGTAAATCATAGCTATACCAATATCTACTTTCAGCTAGTATATAGCCTTTATCACAACCAATTTCTTCAACCATTTCACGCAGTGCTGCTGTACTAGGAGTTTCTCCCAAATCGATTCCTCCTTGTGGCATTTGCCAAGCTAGAGCCTTGGTTTCCACCCTCCTACCTACAAATACCCTATCTTGAGCATCCAGTATCATCATCCCCACACCTGGTCTATAAGGCAGATTGGTATAATGTTGACGTATTGTGCTCACAAAAATCTCTTAAAATTTACTAGTTATAAAAATGCTAATCAAAAATAATATTATTCATTATTAAGCATAAGGCAAAGTTACCTTTGCCACTTAGTTTTTGTTTCTCATTTGACCTTGCGCAAATACATTAAAGCACGCAGCACTAAAACCACTAAATGCGTTATTTGCGCAAGTTATAATTACTTGTTCTGCATTAAAATTAGACCAAGTATCAAATCATAGGCTCTAGCAAACTGATAGTCCTTCTTATAAAAATCAGATAGCTGTTTGCCAGTTTTAGCTGCAGAACTAGCCTCCTCAGCTTTTGTGCTATCAGATTGCGATTTTTTTGGAGCCTCTTGCACAGGCTCTTTACCCTTATTCTTATCAGTTTGAGTTTGTTTATCCTTACCTAATAGATCTTTCTCTTTCAATTCTTTATCTTTATCATTTTTCATATAATTCTTTAAAGATGTTTCAGAGAAACGCTTTTCTTCCACAGAAGAGGTTGCATATTCTATTTTTGCAGGCTCAATAGTTATATCAGGTTCAATACCCTCAGCCTGTATAGATCTACCTTTTGGTGTGTAGTATTTAGCAGTTGTTAATTTCACAGCAGCTCGTGGACTCACTGGCATAACAGTTTGCACTGACCCCTTACCAAATGACCTAGTACCAACTATTACTCCTCTTTGTACATCTTGTATTGCGCCCGCAACTATCTCAGAAGCAGAAGCAGAACCAGAATTAATAAGCACCACTAAAGGCACTTTAGGAGCCTTCTCAGAGGATTTACTGGCTGTTAGGGTAGTATCATTTCCCGCAGAACGCCCTTTAGTCGTTACTACTACGCCAGAATCAATGAAGTACTCGCTAACTGCGACTGCTTGGTCAAGTAATCCACCAGGGTTATTACGCAAATCAAGAATAATACCTTTTATACCTGAGGACGCTGTTTCCTTGTTATCTTTTGCCTTAGAATCGCTTAGGGCTTTTGCTTGTAGCTCTTTGAAAGCCTTTTTTAATTCATCAATTGTACTCTCATTAAAGGTAACAATACGAACATAAGCAACATTACCTTCTTCTAGGTGCGCTTTAACAGGCTTGATTTTAACTATTTCACGTACTAATTCTATTTCGCGTGGTTTATTTTCTCCTTCTTTCACTACTAATAATTTTACTTTCGTGCTAGGCTCACCGCGCATAGCTTTTACTGCTTTGTTAAAACCTAAAGAAGAGACTAATTCGTCGTCGACACCTACTATATAATCTCCAGATTTAATACCAGCTTTATCAGCAGGCAAATCATCTATAGGAGAAATTACCTTAATAGCACTATTATCAAACATTACCTCAACACCAATACCACCAAACTCTCCTTTGGTTTGGTTGACAAAATCCTCTAAATCTTCATCAGTAAAATAACTTGAATGAGGATCAAGCGAATTAAGCATGCCGTTAATTGCTGAATCAGTCATTTTTTGCTTATCTGGATCTTGCACATAATCTTTATTAATACGTTCAAAAACTTCTTGAAACTGCTTATAATATATTTGGTCACTAGCTTTATTATCGGCAGCATTAATGCTATTTATAGCAGCTAAAACTAAGCATAATAATGTGATTATTCGTAATTTCATAAAAAGAAAATCTCTTAAATATCTAGGTTGTTAATAATTTCGTCCTTTTTCATTAGGGCGTTATTTTGAATAAACTGGAAGCGCTTTTCTGGCTTTTTACCCATTAGATCATCCACTATTTTGCTAATACTTTCTAGGTCGTCTATAGTTACCTTCAAAAGCACTCGATTTTTTATATTCATTGTTGTTTCTTTTAATTGCGCCGCGGTCATTTCTCCAAGTCCTTTAAAGCGACCAATATCAATTTTAGCTCTTGATTCTTTGGATAATTTTTCAATTAACTCAGTTTTTTGTTCATCATTTGCAGCGTAATAAGTTTTAGTACCTTGTGTCAAGCGATAAAGTGGAGGGCGTGCAATATATAAATGTCCTGTAGTAATGAGTTTTGGCATCCTCAGGTAGAAAAAGGTCATAAGCAAGGAGGCAATATGCGCTCCATCTATATCAGCATCAGTCATGATGATAATTTTCTCATAACGCAAATTTTCGATAGAGAAATTTTTCATGCTGCCGCAGGCTAGCGCTATTTCTAATGCTTGAATTTCCTGATTTTGGCTAATTTTCTCAATGGTTGAATTAGCTACGTTCAGAATCTTACCACGCAGGGGCAATACTGCTTGCGTTTCTTTATCTCTAGCTTGTTTTGCAGAGCCTCCTGCTGAATCTCCTTCAACTATAAATAGCTCAGTGCCTATTGCGCTATTCCTACTGCAATCTGCTAATTTTCCAGGCAATCTTAATTTTTGCGTAACTGTCTTACGAGCAACATTTTTTTCATTTTTGCGGTTAATGCGATATTCTGCAACATTAATAATGTGTTCGAGTAACTGCGTTGACGCGGCTTTATTGCTACTTAACCAGTGGTCAAAATGGTCTTTGACGATATTTTCAACGCTTTTGCTAACACCATTTGATACCAATTTTTCTTTTGTTTGTCCTTGGAATAAAGGATCTTTGATAAATATTGATAATATTATCGAGGCGGAATCTAATATGTCCTCTATGGCAATGCTAGCGGCTTTCTTGTTACTAGTCATTTCACCATAAACTTTTAAACCTCTGAGCAAAGCGGCTCTTAAACCCTGTTCATGAGTTCCACCAAGAGGCGTTGGTATCGTATTGCAATATGATTGTATGAATCCTTCACCTTCGTGCCATGCTGCTACCCATTCTACTTTGATATGATCTGAAGCAGAATGGATATTACCAGCAAAAATTTCTTTGCCAATAATACTTTCAGGATCAATTTTTGCACTTAAATAGTCAACTAAACCATTTGGAAAGTGCAAGCTACAAGCGGTAGGAATTTTATCATCAGTTAGCAGTTCAGACGCGCACTCCCATTCTATTTGCACTCCGCGGTAAAGATAGGCTTTATACTTAGCAAGCTCATATACTTTCTTAGGATTTAAATGCGCTTGCTCTCCAAAAATTTCTGGATCAGGGTGGAAAGTTATACTGCTGCCTTTTAGCTTTTTAGCTACTGGTTCGCTTGTAAGGGGCGAAAGAGGTGCCCCACGTGAATAAGTTTGTGAAAATAATTGCCCTTGTCTATACACTTGAACTTTCAAGTGATCTGCTAAAGCATTTACTACTGAAATACCAACGCCATGCAGACCGCCAGCCGTTTGGTACACGCTATCTGAAAATTTACCGCCTGAGTGCAGAGTGGTTAAAATTACTTCCAGAGCAGATTTACCAGGAAATTTGGGGTGATCATCTACCGGTATTCCTCGTCCGTTATCTGTGATCGTGATATTATGATCAGCATGCATTTTAATAGTAATGAGGCTTGCAAAGCCAGCAACGGCTTCATCCATAGCATTATCTAGCACCTCTGATACTAAATGATGCATAGCTGCTTCATCAGTACCGCCAATATACATACCAGGGCGTCTGCGTACAGGTTCAAGCCCTTCTAGTACCTCTATATCCTTAGCGGTATATGAATCTTTTTCTTTGCCTCTTTTCTCGTTATTAAAACTAAATAAATCCGACATAATCACGCTATAAAACTAACCAAGTTAAGGTAAACGATTTTTACCAGAAAAGCAAGTTTATAGCTAGGTTTTATCTTTACAAAAAATTTACTAGCTATCTATAAATCTAGCCACCTAGTAAATTAACTATTAATTAACCATTATATTATACAATCTATTAACCTATACTTATCTTGTACTGATAAATGATAAAAAACCATAATATACTTGTATTAGCTGTGGCTATTACTTGTTTCCTTTTTGTTAGCAATGCTAAAGCCTCTAGCTTAATAGGGGTTGAAGGAACATTAGCAAACATATCGGCATCTATTGATGCTTCAATAATGTCAGCGCAAAAAACCTTTGAAGAGTTAGGCGGAAAGAATATAAGCGAAAAGCGAAATATGCTATCTAAAGATGCAGATAAACCTAATCCATATTTACAGCATTTAATAATGCTAAAAAATTATCAAATTATCCTGCAACTTCGTAATAACACGGCTAAAGTTACTGAGGCAAATAAAAAACTAACTCTAGTTGTGCCGGTTGACAAAGCTCTATTAGGCAAAATATTTATTTTTGTACCTGTTTATAACAAAGGAGATGAAGTATTAAATTCGTGGTCCTGCATTACAGATGCAGACAAAGACGTAGAGGAGTTTATTAGCAAAGCGGCTAAGTATGAAGGCAGAAATTCGTACGTAATTTTTCATACCAAAAATCCGTATCTTACCAATTGTATATATACAAAAAATCTAGCTTTATATTTAGCAAATACTGGTGTTGTGCAATATTCCATACAAAAATAGATGGGGTTTTGTAACAAAAATCATCTATCTTTGCTATGCGGTTATATGGTGCCAAATTCTATTCTATATAAAAAAAGCTTTTTTCCTTTGCTAAAACACGCTATATTCTGTGCGATTACAAGTGAAACAAGCTTTTATAGGAAATTTTTATGAATAATAGGCTGCAAGCATATTTTTTTGGAGTAGGTTGGTTTGTCCTAAGCCTATTTAGTAGCGCATCAAATGATATTATTGCCAAATATACTGGTATAAGATTACATAGCTACGAAATAACTTTTTTTCGTTTTTTGTTTGGAGCGGCGACATTATTGCCTTTCATAGCCTATAAAGGCGTGAGCACCTTAAAAACCGCGCATCCTTTTGTGCATATAGCTAGAGGGGTATTGTTATTTTTAGGTATGACTGGATGGACTTATGGGCTTGCAATTGCACCAGTGACTACTGCTACAGTAATAAGCTTTGCTACTCCACTTTTTGTACTAGTTTTAGCGATATTTTTCTTAAACGAAAACATTATTTGGCAAAGGTGGGCTGTAACTATTATAGGCTTTATAGGAATTTTAGTTACTTTAAAGCCGCATGCCGAGGATTTTAATCCAGAAGTATTAATTTTTGTAGCCGCTGCCTCAATATTTGCAATAATGGATATTATAAATAAAAAATTCATTATTAGAGAATCAATGCTTAGTATGTTATTTTATCCGGCTATCATTGCATCAATGCTAGCGGCAATTCCATCAATTAACTACTGGCAAATACCAACGTCTCAAGAATTATGGTTATTATTTGCCCTTGGTGCTGGAGGGAACCTAATTTTATTCTTTATTCTCAAAGCTTTTGCCATAACAGATGCTACAGCCTTAGCTCCTTATAGATACCTTGAGCTGATTATAGCAGCAATCTTGGCTTACTTAGTTTTTGGAGAATTGCCTGATCAAAACACTTTGTATGGTGCTTTGATATTAATACCTTCAACGTTATTTATTATTTATTCGGAAAAGAATTCTGCTAAAGAATAGATAATAGTGAGCTGCATGCGATAATTATAGCTGCAGATAATTATTAAGGTTATATGCTTTAACAATATAGTTAATGAGAGAACTTAATAATTAACGCTACTATTAGTAGAAAATGGTACATTTTTTATAAACCAACAATTTATAAAGGCTAAAGCAATATGGCAAAAATGGATAAAGGTAAGCTGATTTTAACAAGTGGTATAGCTAATACCTTTGAGTGGTATGATTATGTCTTATTTGGTCATTTTGCTCCACTCATAGGCACTAAGTTTTTTCCAGACTCTGACCCTAGCACTTCTCTACTTAAAGCTTTCTTAGTTTTTGCCATTGGATATTTAATGCGTCCTATAGGCGGCATATTTTTTGGAGTATTAGGGGATCGTTTTGGCAGAAGAGCCGCCTTAAGTGCTGCCGTTATCTGTATGGCATTTCCTACAGCACTGATTGGAGTTTTACCAACTTATGATACTATAGGGGTCACTGCTACTACCCTAATGATTATTGTACGCATGCTACAAGGACTTTCTATGGGCGGTGCTTTGACTGGCTCTGTATCCTTTATCATCGAGCACGCAAGCAAAAA
>JAIXRE010000114.1 GCA_027485375.1 Rickettsiaceae bacterium
AAACTTGGGTTCAAAGAGTTTTTAGAAAATTTAGGGCTACCTTGCGAGTCCATTAAGAATGGTCCAAAATTTCGTGAAGATAAAAAAGCTTACGAGGTAATTTGCCAGCCTAAAGGACGCTACTTTATGCATTTTGATTATGAAAGGAAGGAGTGGCAAGTCCTCTAAAGGAATAAAAGCTATTAACAACCCTATAATATAAATTTATCGCAAGACTTTTTATCCAAATGATGGTAAAATGATTCTTTGTATATTTGCGCCCAGCTGGCAGAAAAAATGAATAATATTGAAGGAAAAAAATGAGTAATGAAAGGTTAATCTCGTTTGATTATGCGATTAAGTATCTATTAAAAGATAAAGGCGACTATGAAATCGTGGAGGGCTTTATCTCTGCCCTGCTAACCTCGCAAGGCTACTCACCTGTAAAAATTAAAGCTTTGCTTGCAAGCGAAAGTAATAAAGCGGATAAAGATGCTAAACGCAGTATTGCTGATGTGGTGGTTGAAGACCAGCAAGGGCATAAATATATAGTAGAGATAGACCGAGCTTATACTAAATTTTTCCTGCAGAAAGCTTGTTTTAATACCTCAAGGCTAATTGTAGATAGTATTTCAAAAAGTGAAGATTACTCTACTATCAAAAAAGTCTTTCATATTAACCTGATTTACTTTCCGTTCGATGAAATGGAAAAACCTTTATATCACGCTAAAACCATAATGCGAGAAGCAGATACAGAGCATCCGCTGGATTTACATTTACTAGATGTTGGCGGTAAAGCTTTTGACGTACATAACGTATTCCCTGAGTATTTTGTTATTTCAGTACCGCTTTTTAACGATGTAATAAGAAATGAAATGGACGAATGGCTCTACTTGATGAAACATTCTGATATCAAGGAAAACTTCAAATCAGCCTATATGAAGAAAGTAGCAGCCCGCCTGAGCATTCTAAAAATGACCCCTGAAGAGCGCAAAGTTTATAACCAATACATGAATGAGTCGCTAAAAGAGCGTGACCGCTTAATCTCTGCCGAAGAAAAAGGCGAAGCTAGAGGTAAAGCTGAAGGTAAGGCTGAAGGCAAGGCTGAAGGTGAAGTTCAAAAAGCCATAGAGATAGCAAAAGAGATGCTAGCGGATAATGAACCTATGGATAAAATCGTTAAATATACCAAGCTTTCCAAAGAAGAAATAGAAAAGCTAAAATAGATAACGTGATGCTAAAGAGCGGTAGCAGAGCAAGAATAATACCAAATCCCATTTTTTAAATGATCCAAATCTACTTGCCCTATTTAATTTTTGAAAGAGGTATAGTGAATATCACTATAAATAACATTTCTTTAGCTAGGTGATACAAATAAACTTGAAGGATTATGGATAACTGGATATTATCATGCTGACAAAAAAGTTTAAATATTATCATGGCTAAAACTCGACAAGAAATACAAGCTAATCGCCCTACTTCGCCACATCTTGGTATATACAAAATACAAATAAGCTCCAGTCTATCGATTTTCCATCGTATTAGCGGCGCAGCATTGTTTTTTGGGTTATCAATTATATCGTGGTGGTTTATCATTTGGGGCTATAGTAATTTTAACCCCGAGATTCTTCTATTAACTGGGTGCTGTATAGTAAAACCATCTCTAATGGCTATTAGTTTTGCCTGGTTTTATCACTTTTGCAATGGTATTCGCCACCTAGTTTGGGATACAGGAAGGTGTTTTTCTATACGAGCTATTGATTTTACTGGTTATGCTACAGTAATTTGCGCAGTAGCACTTACTATTTTTTTATGGATATAAATTTCTAGAACTTGGATTTTGAAAAATGAAAAGCGATTTAAGAACAGAATTAGCTAAAGCAAAAGGCTTAGGATCCTCCAAATCTGGCGCACATCACTGGTGGCATCAAAGATTCACTGCAATAATTATGATACCTTTGACCATTTGGCTAATATTTTTTATCAAACATACTGCCGCTTTAGACTTGATGGGATTTTTGCAAATATTGCAAAAGCCATATACTGTAGCCCCTCTTGGTCTTTTGGCGGTAACAGCGCTCTATCACTCTATGCTTGGAATGAAGGTTATTATCGAAGATTACGTCAGCTCGATTACCGCGCGTAATATCCTTATTATTTCGTTACAATCATTTTGTTTAGTGACGATTGTGTCGCTGTTAATAGCCCTACTTCAAGTAATGTAATCTGAGTAAGTTAATTTATGTCTAAAGCTTATAATGTAATAAATCACGAATTCGATGTAGTCGTTGTTGGCGCTGGAGGTGCTGGACTTAGAGCTACTTTTGGAATGGCAGAAGCTGGTTTAAATACAGCTTGCATTACTAAAGTTTTTCCTACTAGAAGCCATACGGTGGCAGCACAAGGTGGAATAAGCGCAGCCCTTGGTAACATGGGAGAGGATGATTGGCGCTGGCATATGTATGATACTATAAAAGGTTCAGACTGGCTTGGCGACCAAGATGCTATAGAATATATGTGTCGTAACGCTGCCGCTGCAGTTATAGAACTTGAGCATTACGGCGTACCATTTTCAAGAAACAAGGAAGGTAAAATTTACCAACGCGCTTTTGGTGGTATGACCACCTATTACGGCAAAGGTAAGCCAGCGCAAAGAACTTGCGCCGCCGCTGATCGTACAGGTCATGCTATTTTGCATACTTTATACCAACAAGCTTTAAGGCATCAGGCTCAATTCTTTGTTGAATATTTTGCTTTAGACTTAATTATGGAAAATGGCGAATGCAAAGGTGTTATAGCTTGGAATTTGGATGATGGAACTATTCATTGTTTCAGAGCGCATATGGTTGTCATCGCTACTGGCGGCTACGGTAGAGCCTATTTTTCTGCAACTTCTGCACATACTTGTACTGGTGATGGTGGAGGTATGGCGGTGCGGGCTGGATTACCTCTACAAGATATGGAGTTTGTACAATTCCATCCAACTGGTATTTACGGCTCAGGCTGTTTGATTACTGAAGGAGCAAGAGGCGAGGGTGGTTATTTGGTCAATTCAGAAGGAGAGCGTTTTATGGAACGTTACGCCCCTTCTGCTAAAGATCTAGCTTCTAGAGACGTAGTATCACGAGCAATGACTATGGAAATTAGAGCCGGCAGAGGAGTTGGAGCACATAAAGACCATATTTATCTGCATTTGAATCATTTAGATCCAGCATTATTGCACCAACGTTTGCCAGGTATTTCTGAAACAGCAAGAATTTTCGCAGGGGTAGACGTTACAAAACAACCTATACCAGTATTGCCAACAGTGCATTATAATATGGGTGGTATTCCTACTAATTATCACGCTGAAGTAATAACTAAAGATAAGGACGGTCAAAAAATAGTACCTGGGCTTATGGCAATTGGTGAGGCAGCTTGCGTCTCAGTGCATGGCGCTAATAGGTTAGGCTCTAACTCATTACTTGATTTAGTAGTATTTGGTAGGGCTGCTGCAATCAGAGCGGCAGAAATTATTAAGCCAAGACAAGCGCATAAGGTTTTGGGCGCAGAAGCGCTTGATAAGCCACTTGCTCGCTTTGATAATATCAGAAATGCCAAAGGAGAGATTCCAGTCGCTACCTTAAGGTTAAAAATGCAAAAAACAATGCAAAATCATGCTGCAGTTTTTAGAACCAAGGAGACTCTTGATGAGGGCGTAGCATTGATTGATACCGCTAAAAAAGAATATAAAGACATTAAAGTTAATGACAAATCGCTAATTTGGAATAGCGATCTTGTTGAAGCTTTGGAGCTGGATAATTTGCTAGATCAAGCAGTTATCACTACTCATTGCGCTGCAGCTAGACATGAAAGTAGAGGGGCGCATGCACGTGAGGATTACCCTGAAAGGGACGATAAAAATTGGATGAAACATAGCCTTGCTTTTATAGATGATACATCTGGAAAAGTTGCTATAGATTATAAGCCAGTGACTTTAACTACCATGACTACGGATGTTGAAGCAGTGCCTCCAGTAAAAAGGGTGTACTAATAACAAATCCTATTTTAAAATGGTCTAAGCGTATTTGTAAGTACTTACTCTTTCGCACGTATTTATATAATCATCAGGGCAGCCTAAATTTTTTGATTATATAAGTTATATTAGGATTAAAGAAATTTATTATATGTATAAATCACAAAACTTTGCCAGAGGCAAATTTCTAGGAGAATATGGAAAACGTATAGGTAGCGACGGATGGTTAGAAATATTAAATCAAGAAACAGGAAATACTTTACTTATTGATGCTTGTCGTAAAAAGGATTTTGAAAAAGTCCAAATTATACTAGAGCTTAAAGCAGATGTTAATGCTGAGGGAGCTAATGCAGTAACAGCCTTGCAGATGGCAGTCTTTAAAGGGGCTACAAAAATTGTTAAGTTACTTATAGACAGTCAAGCAGACATTAATAGCCAAAACAAGGATACAAACACTGCCCTGCATATCGCAGCATCTGGTGAAGGATGTGATATGAATAGTATCATAGAATTGCTTATAAATTCTAAGGCTGATACTACAATCAAAGGGAATCATGGATTCACGCCCTTAGAACGAGCAAAACATTATGCTAACGTTGATGTAGCCATTTTGCTAATAAAGTTATGTCCCCAAGACAAAATAATAGAGTCAGAAAAGGAGTCGACACCTCCATATCTAAAAGGATTAGGTGAGCAACCACTTAAAATTGAAGATGACAATCCAAAATTAGGCGGTCAAGATGCCTACTCTCAAGCTGAGTAAGTAATTGTGCATGGGTAATAAGATACAAAGCACAATTTCTGAAGAAGTTTGGTATAAAAAGCATTTGACAAAATACTATTCATGCGTTTTATTAAATAAATTAAGCTATTGTTGAGGTTAGATTTAATGCGTTTTATTGCTTTTTTCTTATTAGTTAGCTACGGGTTAAGCGTTTATGCTGTAGAAACTATAACTGTTACTCGTGGTCACGTTGAACCAACTCCACTTGCGGTTAATAACTTTGATGCTGATAATGCACAGGGTAATGCTACAGGTGCAGAAATTACTAAAGTCATCAGTAACGACCTAAAAATATCTGGATTGTTTAGACCAATCTCCCAAGCTGCCTTTATTGAAAAAAGGCTAGGTATCTCGCATAAACCTTTATTTGCGTCATGGAGACAAATAAATGCTAATTTGCTACTGAATGGTCAAGTTAGCAGACTTTCTTCAGGCAAACTTAAGATAAGTTTTATTTTATGGGATACAGTCTTAGAAAAAGATTTAGTTGGTGAGGAGCTAGAAGTACCAGAAAAATTATGGCGTAGAGCAGCACATAAGATTGCTGATAAAATATATGAAAAGCTTACTGGTGATGTCGGTTATTTTGATACAAAAATTGCTTATGTCTCTGAAACTGGTCTATATTTAAAAAGAGAAAAAAGAATAGCTTTAATGGATTATGATGGTCATAACCATCAATATTTAACTAATGGCAAGCACTTAGTATTAACCCCTAGGTTCTCACCACGTGCTGATAAAATTTTGTATCTCTCTTATGCAAAAAGGCAGCCTCGAGTCTATATGCGTGACTTAAAAACTGGCAAAGAATCACTAGTAGGCGACTTTCCTGGTATGTCATTTGCACCTCGTTTTTCTCCAGACGGCACCAAAGCTTTAATGTCGATTGCTAGAAAGGGCGTAACTCATATATATACCTATGATTTTGCTTCTAAAAGGCTAATACAATTAACAAGTGGAACAAGTATTAATACTTCACCTAATTATTCTCCAGATGGTAAAAAAATTGTTTTTAACTCTGACCGCAGTGGCTCAAGGCAATTATACTCTATGAACTCTGATGGTTCAGGCGTTGAACGCATAAGTTTTGGCGGCGGTATATATACTATTCCAGTTTGGTCTCCTCGTGGTGATTATATAGCCTTTACAAAACAAACTAGAGGTGAGGGGTTCACTATTGGAGTCATGCGTACAGACGGTAGCGGCGAAAGGATAATTGCTAGCGGTTACTTAGTAGAAGGTCCAACTTGGGCACCAAATGGTCGCGTAATAACTTTTGCTAAAGAGCAACCTCCGCGCGGCAATAACTCTGGTAGGAATCGTATATATTCAATTGACCTCACAGGATATAATGAATATGAACTAGCAACGCCACAAGATGCTTCAGATCCTGAATGGTCTAAGGCGCTTGATTGAGATACACCATTTTATTTTTTGGCTTGGCGGGCTAAGGGGTAATGGCATATTTCCATGTATACAGCAAAAATATTTAAAAATGGTCAAAGCCAAGCAATTAGGTTGCCTAAAAGGTTCAAGTTTAATGAAAAGGAAGTTAGCATTACGCCATTAGGCAAAGGGGTAGTTATTCAACCATTACATAAAACTTGGAAAGCAATTTTCGATGAATTAATACTGATTCCAAATAATGATTTTCTAAAAGAAAGGGAGGATGTACCACCTCAAAAAAGAGAGTATTTTAAATGAGGTACATGCTTTATACAAATCTTTGTATTTATATCATCAATAAAAAAAACCAGCCTCCTACGTTGAAAAACTAGAATATTTAGAAAATCACAATTCGTTAGCTATCTCATCAATAGTTTTAGCGGAGCTTCAATTTGGTGTGTCTAATAGCAAATTTAAAGAGCAAAATCAAATCAACGTGAATAATCTGATAAGCAAACTAGATATAATAGATTTTTCAGCTCAATGTGCTTTTTATTACGGAGAGGTAAGGGCAAACCTAAAAGCAAGAGGGGTTATCATAGGTAATAATGACTTACTCATAGCTAGCCATGCTATAAGCGAAGGCGCAACCTTAGTAACAAATAATATTTCAGAATTTCAAAGAGTAGCTGGATTAAAACTTGTCGACTGGTCAATTGCCCCATGATCTCTACCTAATTTTTAATGGATATCTTACACCAATTCCTATTTTTAAATAATCCAAACGAATTCTCTAATACCCAAAGCTTTACGCAGGTATTTAATATACGCCTGAAAGCAGCCTCTCTTTAAAGTATCTAGTTTAATTCTTGAGAATTGCTATTAGCAACAAAATCATCACTAGGAAAAAAGCTCTTATTGTCAGGTGCTCTGCATAATCGACTGTTTAAATTATATACTTAATAAGTTTTATTAAATACATATACGAAACCATTGGTAATAATTTAATTTATTGATATAACCATAATTAAAAATAAATTAAAAAACTTTATTTTTTTTCAAAGGTGTAGTTCCTTCTAAAGGAACGGGCTATAAAGTTTAACTAATTAACATATAGGTTATTTTCATGAAATTAAAATATAGACCAGAACTAATTGCTGAATTGGAGGCTTTAGTCAAAAGTGACCAAGTAGATATAACCAGCAAAACCGTAAAGAAGACTGTTTTTTATCAGGAAATACAACATACAGAGGAGCTAGATCTCAGTTCCTCAGGACTACCACCAAAAATACTACTGCTGATAGCAGAGATTGCGGCAACATCGCCACACCTACGTAGCGTTAATATTAGTTTTAATGATTTAGGAGAGCACGCTCCAGCCATAGCCAAAGCCCTAGCAAACTCAAGTACCATAGCGGAGATTTTGATGGTTGATACTAATTTAGGAGAGTATTGTCCAGCTACAGCCGAAGCTCTAGCATCATTAAGTAACCTAGGGTATCTTATTATCAGTAATAATAACTTAGGAAAGCATGCTAAAGCTGCTACAGCTACAGCCAAAGCTCTAGTGTCATCGCCTACCTTAAAGCAGATTTCTATGCTGTTTAATAATTTAGAAGAGCATGATAAAGCCGAAGTAAAGGCTGTATTTATAGACCATAATAAGCGGCACTATGATTTAATGCAGTTAATACACTCGCCTAAGGTTATTGCATTAGATGAAAAGCAAGATATGCCTAAAGCTGTTGTAGATATAATTGGTGAGTTTTTAGATGCGCCAATAGGTTGCTACGTTTAGGCATTTTGCGAAATGCAGCGCCGAACTATTAGCATAGCTAATCAATTGATATGATTGTTATTTTTCGTTAAGAATGAAGTAAT
>JAIXRE010000060.1 GCA_027485375.1 Rickettsiaceae bacterium
ACTAACTGAGATTGCAAGATTAAATGCTAATCAAGATATTTCTGGAATTATAGTACAGTTACCGCTACCATTACATATTGATAAAGATAATTTATTAGTGGCAATTGCTCCGCAAAAAGATGTGGATGGTTTTCATCCAATTAATGTTGGTTATCTGCATAGCGGGATGGTGGGCGGCTTTGTACCATGCACTGCTCTTGGATGCCTTGCGCTGCTAAAGGAATGCATAGCAGATTTTACTGGTAAAAATGCAGTCATAGTAGGCAGGTCAAATATAGTAGGTAAGCCCCTTGCGGCGTTATTGCTTAGAGAGAATTGCAGCGTTACTATTTGCCATTCACAAAGCAAAAATTTAGCTGATATTACTTCAAAAGCTGATATTGTAGTTGCAGCAATGGGAGCGCCAAGGTCACTAACAGCCGAATATTTTAACCCTGAGGCGGTGGTTATTGATGTTGGTATCACAAGACAAGCAGATGCTAGCGGAAACCTAGTGCTATCAGGTGATGTAGATTTTGCTAATGTATATAATAAGGTTAAATACATAACACCCGTGCCAGGCGGAGTAGGACCAATGACAATAACTTACCTGCTTGTAAACACGTTTGAGGCTTTTTATCAAAATATTTTATTTAGAATAGCTAAATGAACGACCTAATAATTGCGCTTAAAAGCTTAATTACTCAAGCGGGCGAAATAGCTGTAGCGAGAAAAAAAAGTGGTTTATTTATCTCTTACAAAGAAGACGAGTCACCTGTCACTAACGCTGATAAAGAAATAAGCGATTTAATTTTTGCAGGGCTAAGTACTTTAACGCCTGATATTTTGGTAGTTTGTGAAGAGCGCCCTAAGCTTGAAAATTTTAGTGCTAAAGATTTTTGGCTTATTGACCCTATCGACGGCACAAGGAGCTACATAAAAGGCGATAGCACTTATACTATCAATATAGCACTCATGAGGGACCTGCAGCCATCTTTAGGCTTAATATATCAACCTGAAGTAAATAAGTTATATTATACTGATGCTAATGGAATGGTAAGGATTGAGCAGAATGGCGAACTATTAGAGCTAATCGAAAACAGGGTCACACAGAGCATAGCAAATGAACAAGGGTTATTGTTATCAAAACTTAAGGCAATTGTTGGTGATCATAACTTAAATAGGAACACCAAAGCTTTTTTAAGTGCTAACAAAATCCACGATCTGAGTGTCCTGCCTAGTACTATGAAATTATGCCTGCTTGCTGAAGGAATAGTGCATATATATCCAAGATTTGGTAGAACTATGGAGTGGGATATTGCCGCTGGGCATGCTTTAATTAGAGCGGTAGGCGGTGAAATTATCACTGAAGATGGTAATCCTTTGACTTATGGTAAAGCAGATTTTGAAAACCCTAACTTTTTTGCTTGTAGCCATGAATGGTTAATTAAGTCTTTGTATTTCTAGTCTAATGTAATGTCTTTTCCATGCTGTTTAAGCCACAAAGCTGGACTCTGCCACTCTGGATATACCGAGCCGACTAAAGCCCAGAATCTCTTGCTATGGTTCATTTCTACTAAATGGCATACTTCATGCGCTACAACATATCGCAAGGCTTCCTCTGTTGTAAAAATAAGCTTTAATGCGAAAGATAAGTTACCAAGGCTACTACAGCTACCCCATTTTGAAGAAATATCTTTAACGGTGATTTTCTTAAATGATACTCCTAGTTTTAAGCTTATCTCCTTGGCTATGGTGGTGATTTTATCCAGTAGCATGCTACTTAAAAATTTTTTGATTCGCCTTTCAAGGTTGATGCTTTTAGCATGAACAAGCAGTTGATTATCTTTAAGCTCTATCCTTCCTTGCAAGGAATTAGTATAAATAATATCATATTTTTTGCCTAAAATAGTAATACTAGAATTTTCTGCAAAGTCGATTTTTTGCTGTTTAGCCAGGTTTTTTGCTATCCAGTCTAGGCGTGAATGCAAGAAAGTCATAGCCCTTTGAGAGGAAGATGCTTTTGGTATAACCAGTATTGCTTGTCCATTTGAGATTTTGATTTGGACGTTTTTTGCCCTAGAAGTGCGGCGTATTTTGACAACTAGACCTAATTCAGGTATCTCTACCTCCACCTGGTCGTTAGACCTCTTCGTAAACTCTACTACAGAGAGTAATTTGTACGTCGATCCGGTGCTCGAATCCTCACGTACATTTAAGTACGCTGTGGTTCTGCGCTCCGTGTCTCCTGCAAATTCCTTCTCTGTAGCGAGTTTCGCAGGAGGTCTAGTATTCAAAGAAGCTAACATACTAACTACAAAATTCATTAAGGAGCAAAGCAGAGCTAGCCCGTAATTCTAAGTCATATAATATAGTATTATCGATTAACTTATTTAGCTTAGCGAATTTTTCTAGCAATGCTTTTGGCGAGGTAAGCAATTCTTGCATTACTTGTGTTTCTAACTCATTGAAATTTATCTGCACACCAGAGGCTTTTTTAGCTAGTTTTGCTAACAAGATTAAAGCACAATTTGCCATATCTGCCCACAATGCTCTGTCGCCACTGGTAAAGCTTTGGATAAAATTTAACTTAATGCTTATATCTTTGCTTGTTATAATAGTTAGAAACTCATTATATTTCTGATCATCATCGTTATCTATATTATAATCTCTAGCGGTAAGTTTAGCGCAGCGTGACCTAATTGTAGGTAAAATACTTGCGGCTTTGCTGGTTATAAGAAAAATGAAAGTATTTTTTGAAGTATCTTCAAGGAGTTTTAAGCAAGAATTTGCTGCATTTAAATTCATAAAATCTGCTTGGTAAATGACCGCTACTTTGTAACCATCTAGCCCTGCAGTTTTGGATAAAAATAAACCTAACTCTCTAATTTGATCAACAGAGATATTTTTTGCATTACTAGCCTTATCGCGTTCTATAAGCTTAAAATCTGGATTAGCCTCTAGAGATAAAACTTCACCAAGCAAAAACCTACTAACAAAATTTTTAACTTCTGCAAGGGCGCTATCGCAATTATTCGCCTGTAATAACCAGCAATTAGAAAGTCGCCCCAGTTTAAATTTTATTTCTAAAGTAGAAGTTATGTGCATTGCAGTTTATAAAAAACCTAAAAATTAATCGTACGCTTATCTACCGCCAAAGCTGCTTCTTTGATTGCCTCGCTTAGGGTAGGGTGAGCATGACATGTTCTTGCTATATCTTCTGATGATGCGCTAAATACCATAGCCATAGCGATTTCAGCAATTAATGTACCAGCATCAGGACCTATGATATGTGCGCCTAGGACTTGGTCAGTCTTGCTATCTGCTAAGATTTTGACCATTCCTTCTGTACTTCCAGTAGCGCGCGCTCTGCTATTAGCCAAAAATGGAAATTTACCAACTTTGTAATTGATTCCGGCTGTTTTCAAATCTGCCTCAGTTGCACCAACAGAGGCTACTTCTGGTGATGTATATACTACGCTAGGTATGAGGTTGTAATTAATATGACCAGCTTGTCCTGCCATAATTTCCACCGCTGCAACAGCCTCTTCTTCAGCTTTATGTGCTAGCATAGGTCCTTGGACTAAATCACCAACTGCATAAATATTAGGCACTGCTGTTTGGAAATGTGAATTAATTTCTACCCTGCCGCGCGAGTCTAATTTGACTCCAGCTTTATCTAATCCTAAATTTTCTGTATAAGGTTTTCTACCAACTGCAACTAGCACAACGTCAGCCGTGATTGTTGCTGCGGCGTTATCTCCTTCAAGTTTTTGTACAAGTAGATTAACTTTATTAGCCTTCTTCTCAGCTTTTAATACTTTAGTGTTTAACTGGAATTCTATCCCTTGTTTTTGCAGAATTTTATGGAACGCTGCGCCAATTTCTTCATCTAAAGCTGGAACGATACGAGGTGCATACTCAACCACTGTAACTTTACTACCAAGGCGCCTCCACACTGAGCCAAGCTCTAAGCCAATATAACCGCCACCAACTACTACCATTGTTTCAGGTACTTTTGTTAAAGCTAAAGCCCCAGTAGAGGATACAATATATTCCTCGTCAATATTCACGTCTGGTACTTGCATTACATCTGAACCAGTAGCAAGCAAGATATTTTTAGCAGTTATTTGCTCTTTGCCGCCTTCAGTTAGTATTTCTACAATATTAGCGCTAATGAGCTGTCCGTGACCAGTGAATTTGGTAACCTTATTTTTAGCAAAAAGAGAATCTATACCTTTGCAAAGGTCGCTAACTACTTGGCTTTTTTTGTTCATCATAGTAGCAAGGTCAAGTTCAGCGTTGGTTTTTATACCAATATTAGAGAAATGTAACCTAGCTTCTTCATATTTTTCTGAAAAATTCAATAAGGCTTTAGAGGGTATACAACCAACATTTAAACAAGTGCCGCCAAGGGCTTTACGTTTTTCTACACAAGCTACTTTCATACCAAGCTGCGCAGCTCTGATAGCTCCAGTATAACCGGCTGGTCCGCCGCCAATAATTATCAAATCGAATTGTTGCATACTAAATCTCTTAAACCAAATATTATAAACTAGTGATGATAAAATCTCTTAAGGAGCAAATCCTCATGCTTACAGCGGGTTTGCCATAAACACGAGGATTGTCGCAGAAAATGCCAATTTGGTCAAGCAACTATTCAAGTAAATAAGTTGAAAAAATTTTTTGCGAGAGGCGGTAATGGGAGTGGCGGTTTTACAACTAATTCTAGAAAGTATCATATTATTTAATAATTTAACCATTTTTTAACTAACGACGACGTATAATTTGGTTTATATATTAGGTAATTTGTAAGAAATCTTTGTAGTTTACTAATTACCTAATATTCATAACGTAACAATTAATTATGGATATATAGGGATAATTATGAAAAAATATACTAAGCATTTTCTATTAATGGCTGCTACTTCTTTATTAGCTAGCAATGCTCTTGCTACAAGTTTGGTAGGTGTTACAGGCACTCTGAAAAATATTGAAAAATCAGTAAATGTTGCTGCTCAACAATCTGAAAAGTATTTCGAGGAGAAAAAAGGAAAACTACTAGGTAGTAACTACAATATGCTAACTAGCGGTAATTTTAAAAATCCATACTTGTCGGCTTTATACATACTAAGAGACTACAGAGTAGTAATGCAATTATCTAGTGACTCTCCTAACCCTTCAAATGATGGCGTAGCAGTAGCTAGTCCAGTTGCGAAAGCTCTAGTAGGTAAAACTTTTGTTTTTGTTCCAGTATATAATAAAAATGATGAAGTAGTTACTTCTTGGGAGTGTCTAACTGATGCTGATTACCAAGTGCAAGAATTTATTGGCGATGCAGGGGCTCCAGAAAATAGCCGTTCATATGTTAGTGGACAAACAAGCAATAGATACCTTACAACTTGTATTTATGTAAAAGATTTGTCAGCTTATCTTGATGGAGTTGTAACGCAAAATAATGGCGGTGGTGCTAATGGTAATGGCAACGGCGGCAGCGGCAGCAATAACGGCAATAATGGCAATAACGGCAATAACGGCGGCGGCAATAGCGGTAGCGGTAATAGCGGTAATGGCAATGGCAATGGCGGCGGCGACGGCAGCAATGGTGCCGGCAACGGTAACGGTACAGGTAATAACTGGAATTAATCTTCTTAACTACTAATTACGTTGATAAATACGTCCAAGGCTTTAAAATCTTGGACGTATTTATTACGATAATAAAAACCTAATCAGCCTTGCGCCATTTTGTTTCGCCGTCTGGTTTATCTTCTAGCACAATACCAAGCTTTAATAAATCGCCTCTAATTTTATCTGCTAATGCCCAGTTTTTTTCCTGCTTAGCCAGTAGGCGCTTCTCAATTAGTTCTTCTATATTCACATCATTATCTTGTTTAATCTCAGAACTATCAGGCGTAAACCATTGATCTGCTGGCAATTCTAGAAGTCCTATAAAATTAGCGCAAGCTAACATCAATGAGGTATATATAGTTTTGTCGTCCTCCTTTGTTGCAGCATGAGCCTGCTTTGCATAGTCATTGATAATTTTGATTGCTAGGCTTGTATTCATATCATCAAACAAACTTGCAAGGAAATTATCAGGCAAATTTATAGGAGAGGTATTTGCATCACTAAGAGCCCTATACCAGTAATTAAGTAACTTACTTGAGTCGTGCAGTGCTTTGTCGTTAAAATCAAGCGGTTTACGATAATGGGTGCTTAGTAAAAATAGTCTGATTGTTTCTCCAGGAATATTTTTTTCTAGAAGCTCCTTAACAGTCACAAAGTTTCCTAGAGATTTACTCATTTTGTTACCATTGACTGTTAAAAAGCCGTTATGCACCCAAGTTTTTGCAAACAGAGAGCCCTCAAAGGCACAAGTGCTTTGGGCAATTTCATTAGTATGATGAGGAAAAATAAGATCTGCGCCGCCACCATGTATATCAAAAGTTTGACCAAGATATTTATTACTCATAGCAGAGCATTCTATATGCCAACCAGGACGCCCAGCTCCCCAAGGGCTATCAAAAACACATTCTAAATCTTTAAGCGACCCTTCATCGACTATTTTCCACAGAACAAAATCTTGAGGGTGTCTTTTAGAAATATCATTTTCAATTCGAACTCCTTGCAGTAATTCGTCTAGTTGACGCCTGGAAAGCTTGGTATAATCTTTTGCAGCTGATACGTCAAAATACACATGTTTATCTGCCACATAGGCATATTTAAAGGCAATTAGCTGTTCAATAATAGCAAGCATTTCAGCCACATGCTCTGTGGCTTTTGGTTCTATATTTGGACTTTGGCATCCTAGGTAAGCCATATCTCTGTGAAAAGCTATTGTAGTTTGCTGCGTTAGCTGGTTTATTGGTATATTAAGTGACTTTGCTCTTTCGATAATTTTATCGTCAATATCTGTGATGTTTCGTACATATAATACATGTTCTTTACCAAATATATGAACTAAAATACGCTGCAAAATATCGTACACAACAACAGATCTAGCATTGCCAATATGAGGAGAATCGTAAACAGTAGGACCGCAAACGTACATTTTTACTAAATTCTTATCTAGTGGTTTGAATATTTCGTGCCTTTGAGTTAATGTGTTATATAATGAAAGTTGCATAATATAATAGTTATTTTATTATTGTGAATTTGCCTAAAGCTTATTAGACCTCCTGCGAAAGTCGCTACAGATAAGGAATTTGCAGGAGACTCAGGAAGCGCAGAACCGCAGCGTACTTAAATGTACGTGAGGATTTGAGCACCGGTAGGGCGCACAAATTACTCTCTGTAGCGACTTTCGCAGGAGGTCTATTAAATCTATACACGATAGACTGCATGAAGTGAATAAATAAAGTACTTAATTTAATTGAATTAGCCAAGTAATAGCGATGAGCGCAGCAAAAGACGGACGATCTGCAGATTATAATGTTAATGTCAGAATTATAGTATTCTCGGTTATAATCCTAGTACTTAACTTATTAACAATAGATTTTATTAGAACCTACGCTAATAGTAAGCAACGCGTGGTCCAAAAATTAAGGCTTGAAGCTGCTAATTTGGAAAATACTTTTTCTAATGATATTACTTATTCCGAATATCTAATTAGGTTAATGAGTACAAGGCTTAGTAATAATTACCAAGACATCAATTATATCGAGCAAACTTTGCGAGATTATGTGCAATCCTCAAACTTTAACAATTTTTTTGGCTGGCGAAAATATAGCTGGTTGGATGAGAACTTTAAAGAAGTAGTAACCAGTACTAATGGTATAGAGAAGAGTCCTAGAGAGCCTATTTATGCAAAAAAGCTAGAGCATTTACAAAATAATAAACTTGCAGAGGCTTTTGGTAAAAAATCAAAGCAATTTAGCATAAATAAAACAAACGCAGAATATAAGAAACTAGACCCTGTATCGCAGTTATTGCAAATATTAACTACTAGGCAAAAGCCTAGTAAGTTTACCGAGATTATTTTTTATACCAGTAAAACTCCTTATAAAAGTGATAGTCTGAAGCTTATTAGTAATCTTGCAGATGTTGATGGAAAAAGGGTTGGCTCTATAGTCCTGAGTTATGACATTGCTACTATGATTCGTCGTTTAAGCGCTAGTAAGCGCAGCCATTATGCGAATTTTATACTACTTAATGAGGATTTAGAAATTGTAGCGCAATCTAAGCCTTCGATTCCTAATATTGTAACAGATAATGACCGCCTTTCTGAACATATTATCAAAGCATTAAGGCATTTAGGTTTTATAGCAGAGTCAGAGCAAGATAAGCCGTTGTCGATGAAGTTAAGAAATGTAAGTGGCGCAGCCATTGGTAATACAAAAGAAGAGCAAGAACTAGGAGATAAAGTTAGTTCAAATATATGGGGCGGGAAAGTGCGGACGCCATCGCTGATAGATTTGGAAAGAAGATCAGCTATTAAACCTATAGAAAAAAATCCACACTTAGATATCCCAAGTGGATTGAATTATTATATTAAAAAAATCGATGATTTGCCATTTATACTAATTGTTAATTTTGATAAGAGCCAAATTGAAAAAGATATATTTGACGCCTTTTATAAAAAATTAATAGAAGGAACAGTTTTTGCATCCATTTTTCTTTTTATAGTGATATCAATTTATAAGCGTGAGACTTGGCTTAGGGCAAAATCAGAAGAGGCAACTGCAGTTGCTAACAAAGCAACTAGAGCAAAATCAGACTTTCTAGCTTTTACGGCTCATGAAATTAGGTCGCCCCTTGGTTTTATTCTAACGGGCTCCGAGTTAATGATGAAAGAACTTTTTGGTAATTTACCTGAAGTTTACAAGCAATATGCAGCAGGTATTAATAAAAATTCCAATCTTATTTTAGACTTCCTTACAGATATTCTTGATGAAAATCAGATAGTTGAAGGAAGGTTTAAAATAGTAAATGGTATAACAATGATAAAAGATGTTGTTAATCCAGCTATTGAGGTTAATACACTTAGGTTTAATGATCGAAAGGTTGATATCGTTGAAGAGTTCGATGATAATTTGCCAAGACTAATTTGTGATCAACGGCGATTAGTACAAGTGATGAGTAACATAATCAGCAACGCTATAAAATACTCTCCAGATGATACTAAAATTGCTATTAAGGTAAAAGTATTCAAAGAAAGCTTAGAAATTCAGGTGATTGACCAAGGTATTGGCATGAGCGAGGTGGAAATTAAACAGCTTATTAATGCTAATGGTTTTGTCCATAAGAAAAGCCATAGTAGGGTAGAATCATATGGACTTGGCTTGGCTATAGTCAAAATGTTGCTAGATGCTCACGATGCGGAGTTATTGATAAAAAGTAATCCAAAACGAGGCACTACTGTAAAAATCATTTTTCCTAAGTATAAATTTGTTTATATTGCAGAAAAAAGCAAAAATGTTATAGAGGATAAGCAGTGAGTTTTTTAACTAAATATTACCTAGCTAGTAAATTAGCAAAACTACCTATGTCGCTTGCCTTACTAATTACCCTAATATGTTTTATAGGTATAGTAATGTTATGGTCTGCCGCAGGAGGTAGCATGGAACCTTGGGCATATAAGCAACTCATAAATTTTATAATCTTTTTTCCTATAGCAATAGTGATCGCTATAATTGATACTAAGTTTATTTTTAAATTCTCCTATTTATTTTATGTAGCTATTTTGCTGCTGCTATTTGGTGTAGAGCTATTTGGCTATGCTGCTAAAGGTGGTAAACGCTGGATGGATTTAGGCTTTATTAAATTGCAGCCCTCAGAGCCTGCAAAAATTGCTATTGTCCTTATGGTAGCAAAATATTTCCACCAACTAGAGCCTAATAATGTGACAAAATTATGGAAAATTCTGCCAGTCCTTATAGCGGTATTAGTTCCTGCGGCTTTGATTATTAAACAACCAGATCTTGGAACGGGAGTAATAACTTTGCTAGTAGCTGCGGTGATGCTATTTGCAGCCGGACTGCGGTTGCGAAATTTCATTATTGCAGGCATTTTAGGTGTTATTAGTCTACCGATAATTTGGCATATGATGCACGACTACCAGCGTTCTAGGGTTTTAGTGTTTTTAAATCCTAGCGACGATCCTTTGCGCAAAGGCTATAATATTATCCAGTCAAAAATTGCTATAGGGTCAGGTGGATTATTTGGTAAGGGCTTAACGAAAGGTACGCAGAGTCAACTCGATTTCCTGCCAGAACACCAAACTGATTTTATCTTTGCTTTTTTAGCAGAAGAAACCGGTTTTATAGGCTGTTTGGTATTATTAGCACTATATCTTTTGGTGATATACCATGCTCTTGGTATTTCTATAAACTGCCGTAATGTTTTTGGTAAGCTAATGACAATTGGAGTAACAACAATTTTTTTCAGTCATATATTCATCAATATAGCCATGGTAGCGGGCGTGGTACCAGTTGTTGGAGTTCCACTACCTTTTATATCTTATGGAGGTACAATGATGGCATCGATGCTTATTGGCTTTGGATTGATTATGAATGTGCAGGTGCATCAACATAGTAATAGACCACTGGCATAAAGTAATGCTAACTATGATAGAATTAGTTGCGCTAAATTGTAGTTTAGTGTAACTATAAAACTGTGTTATTATATTTTATAGAATATTATGTTGCAAAATGTAGAGTTTTTACAAGAATATTTGCCTATAGCAATATTTTTCGCTATAGCATTAGCCTTAGCCTTGATAATAGTTATTCTACCAAGATTGCTAGCGCAGGCGAATCCTACTAGAGATAAATTAAAAAGCTATGAATGTGGATTTGACCCTTTTGGCGATGCAAGAAGCAAGTTTGATGTGCGTTTCTATCTAGTAGCTATATTATTTATCATTTTTGACCTTGAAGTAACATTTTTAATTCCTTGGGCGGTAGCCTTAAAAAAAATAGGGCATTTTGGCTTTTGGTCGATGATGGTATTTTTGCTAGTATTAACTGTAGGCTTTATTTACGAGTGGAAGAAAGGGGCTTTAGACTGGGAGTAAGAGATATGAAGAATTTTCAAGCAGTAAGTGGTAATGGTTTAAAACCACCTGTAGAATTTACGCAAAATCAGGATAGTTTTTTTGAGGAAGAGCTATCTAATAGAGGATTTTTGCTTACTAGGGTAGATGAGGTGGTTGGATGGGCAAGGTCAAATTCTCTGTGGCCTATGACTTTTGGGCTTGCTTGCTGCGCTGTGGAAATGATGCAGGCGGCTGCTAGCCGTTATGATATGGACCGTTTCGGTATGCTATTTCGACCAAGTCCAAGGCAATCTGACTTAATGATAGTAGCGGGCACATTGACTAATAAAATGGCACCTGCTTTAAGGAGAGTCTATGACCAAATGGCAGATCCTAAATGGGTTATATCTATGGGGAGCTGCGCTAATGGCGGTGGTTATTACCACTTTTCTTACTCAGTCGTGAGAGGCTGCGATAGAATCGTACCAGTTGATGTTTACGTTCCTGGCTGCCCGCCAACCGCTGAGGCTTTGCTATACGGCATTTTGCAGCTACAGAAAAAAATTCGCCGCACTACCAAGTTTAAAGGGTAGTGCTGGTTTATACAGTTTTTCTTTTCTTCAAAACCACCTCTAACCATCTGTATTACGCCTCTTTTGCTCGTGATAAATAATCAATGATATTTTATTAAAGATTTTATTGCGATAATAGTATATAATGTTTGCAAAACCTTAAAGAGCAAGTTGTGTATTCTATAGATTTTATCAAAATGCACGGGCTAGGAAATGATTTTGTTATCATCGACAAAAACAACCTGCCTGAAGAGTATAACCCGCAGCAATTAGCTAAAATAGTTGCAAATCGTGACATTGGTCTCGGTTGTGATCAGTTCATTATTTATAGCAAAAATCAAGCGGTTACAGCGTTATATGAAATGTTTATATATAACCAAGATGGCTCACCAGCGAAAGCTTGCGGCAATGCTTCTAGGTGCTTGGCAAAATTGATGTATTTAGATAATGGCGAACAAAATATAGTACTAAATGTAGCGGGCAGGGTTATACATACTAAAGTAGTATCTAAGGACGAATTCCAAGTTAATATGGGAAAAGCTAGCTTTAATGAGGCTTGGATGCCGCTGCAAGAAAAATTGTGGGCAGTCGCAGAAAGTTATGCTGTTGAATCAAAAGAAATGATTTGCGTTGATATAGGCAATCCTCATTTGGTAATTTTTAGTAGCTTGAGTGAAAAAGATAAGGCTATTATAGGCAAGGCTATGCAGGAAAACGAACTATTTCCTGAAGGAGTAAATGTAAATTTTGCAAAGATTATAGATGATAAAATTTACTTAGAAGTATGGGAAAGGGGCGCTGGCTTTACATTGGCTTGCGGTAGCGGTGCTTGCGCTAGTTTTGCTGCGGCAACAAAACTAGGTTTTACAGGTGAGAAAGTTGAAGTAGCATTCAAGCTAGGTAGCTTAAAAATGAGTAAAGAACAGGGGGATATAATCATGTCTGGAGACGCCACTTTGGTAGCTAGGGGGAAATTGTACTATGAGTGAAGAGACTAGCTTGGCACAAGAAGTTGTTACATTTGGTTGCAGGTTGAACATTTATGAAAGCGAGATTATTAAACAGAACCTCGCCCTTGCTGGCTTAAAGAATGTAAAAGTCTTTAATACCTGCGCTGTAACCAAGGAAGCTGAAAAAGAAGCTCGCCAAGCTATACGCAGTGCCAAAAAAAACGATCCAAGCCTGACTATTATTGTTACCGGCTGCGCAGCGCAAAATACCCCTGAGATGTTTGCTAACATGGAAGAGGTCGATAAGGTAATAGGTAATCAAGAGAAATTATCACCGCTTTATTATCAAATCACGCAGGAAAAGGTGGTAGTAAATGATATTATGTCGATTACTGAAACCGCCCCTCAATTAATTAGCCATTTTGATGGATTAACTAGAGCCTTTATTCAGGTGCAAAATGGTTGCAATCACCGTTGCACTTTTTGCATGATTCCTTATGGTAGAGGAAATAGTCGCTCGACTCCAATAGGTGCTATTGTCGAGCAGGTTAAGCTTTTGATAGAAGCGGGTTATCAAGAAATAGTATTTACAGGAGTTGACGTCACCGCTTACGGAGCAGATTTGCCAGCTTCCCCAACTTTTGCTCAGATGATAAGAAGAGTACTAGGTTTAGTGCCGCAGCTCAAGCGGCTCAGATTATCTTCAATAGATGTCGCTGAAATTGATGAAGAACTATTTAACCTAATGGCTTTTGAAAAAAGGCTAATGCCGCATTTTCATATTAGTTTACAATCTGGTGATAATATGATTTTAAAACGCATGAAACGTCGTCACAATCGCCAGCAAGTAATTGATTTTTGCTATAAACTTAGAAATTTAAGACCTGATGTTTCATTTGGAGCAGATATTATTGCAGGATTTCCTACTGAAACAGAAGAAATGTTTGAAAATACTAGGAAGTTAATCGCAGAGGCTGGATTGCAATATTTGCATGTTTTTCCTTACTCTGAGCGGGAAGGAACGCCAGCCTTTAAAATGCCTCAAATAGAGAAAAAGATAAGGAAGAAGAGAGCGGAAATTTTAAGGCAAGAAGGCGCAAAACAGTTAGAGATCTTTTTCAACAAGCATGTAGGGCAGGTTGTGGAGTTATTAATTGAAAATAATAATACTGCTCATACAGAAAATTTTATACCGGTGAAATTAATAAATGATCAAGATCAAGCTGGTGAAATTGAAATTACGCCAAGGCAAATTTTGCTAGCAAAGTTAATAAGCATAGAAAACCAACGTATGATAGCTAGGGCTGTGTAGATGAGTAAACAACAAGATATTACAACAAAAAAGATTGCAGTTTATGGTGGTGGTAGCTGGGGCACGGCTCTAGCTTGCCAGGCAGCAAGGCGTCATGAGGAAGTAACCTTATTTGTTCGTAGTCTTGATTTAGTCAAAGAGATAAATCAGCAAGGCACTAATAGTAAATATTTAGGTGAAATTCTGTTGCCACGTAATATACGAGCCGCTGCAGAGCTATCTTTAGATTTAGACTTATTAATTTTAGCAGTACCATCAAGCGCAATTACTCAGACTATCGAGCTATTAAAGCATAATGGATTAACAGCAAGGACAAATTTATTAATAGCGACTAAAGGAGTGGCTGGTAACCCTACCGAGTTACTATCAACTAGGCTGCAATCTTTAATACCGAATAAAGTTGCCTTTATTGCCGGTCCAAATTTTGCTAAAGAAGTAGCTCGCGGCTTTTTAACTAACGTGACTATCGCTTCTGAAGATATAGAGCTAGCCAATGAATTAGCAGGTCTTCTAGAATCAGAGCATTTTGTTATTACCACTACAAATGATATTATTACAGTCCAAATTGCAGGGGCAATAAAAAATATAATTGCTATTAGAAGTGGTATGTACGACGCTATAGGCATTGCAGGCGGCTGCGGAGAAAATGCTAAGGCTGCTTTAATTACCCAAGGCATGCAAGAGATAGCTATTCTTTCCAAGGCTTTAGGCGGAAGAGCTGAAACATTACTTGAGCCAGCCGTCCTTGGTGATCTCGTTCTAACCTGCTATTCTCAAACCTCTCGTAACACAAAATTTGGACATGATTTAGCTTGGTACATAAAGCAAAATAAGAATTCTAAAGCTGGCGTCGCTACATTTTTAGCAAATTATCCATATCTAGTAGAAGGCTGTGAATCTGTATATCTGATAATCGAACTAGCCAAAAAATATGGACTAGAGCTGCCAACTATTGCTGCTGTGCAAGCAAGCATTACTTAAGTTGTGTGATTTTAAAAAAAACTTTGCTTATTACTTAAAATTGCTATTAAATATACCCTTAATATAAACAGCATAGGGGTTGCTATGGCAAAATCAGTAAAAAAAATGATAATCAACGAAGCTATAAATATAAGCTTTGGAGGGTTGCTAGGAGCTGCAATAGATTTCATAGCATCATTTTGGTGTGATTCTTCAATTAATGAACCTCAATATAATTTATTTAGTAATTGCGCTCCGAATGAGTATCTACCTAACGCAGTGCTATATTCTGCAGTTACCGCTACTTGTGCAGGGGTATTAGTTATTTATTTTTTAAACCCTGCGTCTTACTTAGCAGGAGAGGTTAGAGATGATAATGCTTTATAATGTAGGAACTTGATATGAATTTAGATAGAGAAATGATAATTGATGAGGTAATGAATATTGGCATTGGAGGATTGGCAGGAAGTTTGATAGGCTTTTTTATAGCAGCGCTTTTCCCTTCTGGTCCTTTATCTGAAGAAATGGCGTATCCTGTAATTATGAGCTGCGCTTTAGGTGGTGTGCTTGTCTGTACAGCAAGGCATACAAGCTTAACGGGGAAGGTGGATACACACGACGCGCCACAAGATTAATTATAGTAAATTTGAGTAGTTTGCACAAAATACCAACATAACTAAAAAATTTGCTTTCAAAATAGCTTCGTATAAAAGATTTTTGTGTTTTTTCTTATAACATCAGCTTAAAATTACAAGTAGTGTTATATTAATAAAACAGAGGTTGCAATGCGTATTAGTGATATACCAGAATATAAAGACAGGAAGCAAGTACTGATGTTTGATAGTCAAGTAGAACTGTTTGATGCAGCTAAAAAAATGAAAGAGCTGAATTACGGTGCTGCAATAGTCCTTGAAAATGGTAAGCTTTGCGGTATCTTTACAGAACGTGACTTATTAATGAAAGTTGCAGCAGAAGGTAAGGAGATAAAAGGTATAAAGCTAAGCGATGTGATGACTAGGAACGTTAAAACAGCTCACGTTGATGATTCAGTTTACGATTCGATGCGCAGAATGACACAAGGGCGTTTTCGTCATTTACCTATAATTGATGACTCTGGAGAAGTAACGGGCTTAATCTCACAAGGTGACTTTGTGGCAATCACTTGGCAACAACTATTTCAGCAATTCAAAACTCAGACAAAATTATCGTTTGTAACTTTTACTCAATTATGGATATTAGTAATTTGCATCCTTGGATATCTTACCGCCATGATGTTTTTTGTGAAATAAAGATAGATTGCACAAATAATACTTAATTTTTGAATTTTTATAGATTATATGCTATAGTGGATTTCAATAATTAATTGAATCAACGCATTATTATGTCTATTACAAAATTTCTTGACCCTAAAAACGATGTCGCCTTTCGCCGTATATTTGGCAGCGAAAAAAATAAAGATATCCTTATTCATTTTATCAATGACGTACTAGGGTTTAAAGATGGTGATAAGGTTAAAGAAGTAACTTTTTTACCTACCATTCAGATACCTGAAATTGCAGCTAAAAAGCAAAGCGTGGTTGATGTTTTATGTAAAGATGAAAATGGCGTGCAGTTGATTATTGAG
>JAIXRE010000018.1 GCA_027485375.1 Rickettsiaceae bacterium
TATCTGTTCAAGGGGTTGGTTTTACTGCAACTTGTTGATTTTTACAGTTTTTAGAAATCATGATAATGCCTAAAAATTAAACGTAACCTCTCAAAGCCGCATCATTACGTGTACAAATACATATCATAGTATCAAACCATAACATACGAAAGCCTATTATATAAAGGCTTGCCCTACCCCTTGAACAGATACCAGATTTGAATCCTATTGAAAAGTTTTGGGCTAATATGAAAAGGTGGATTAAGCATAAAATTACTCAATTTGATAGATTATACGATGCTTTGACTCAGTTCTTTAATACTTAAACCTCAACTTAATTTACTATAGTTTTTATTTTGCATCAATTATCCCTCAATTATTATGGTTATCAACACAAGTGATATAGTCGCCATCACAGAGCTAAGGGCAACCACCTTCTGAACTAATTCTTCCTCTGTAGTAAATTGCTTGGAAATCAGATAGACCACAAAAGCAGTAGGTGCGGAAGCAGCTATAACCAATGAATTAAACCAATAACTTTCCAGTTTCATAACGTATGCAATACAGATTGCTACTAATGGATGAATCAAGTTTTTTGTGAACACAATGCTCAGCAAATCAAATTTTAAACATTTAGTTGTGATTTTAGCTGCACCTAAAGTAAGTCCAAACGCAAATAGAGCCAAGCCCGATGCACCACTTCCAACTTGTAATACCGCATCTATTAAAGGAATAGGCAATGTGAATCGCATATAATTAAGTGATATTCCCATTATTGGCATAATGATAAGAGGGGTAGTAATAACGCTAACGATTTTTTTGATTAATGATTTTTCTTTATGTTTGAAGGTGTTGATCAATATGATAAATATAGGCTGTATAATTATAACCTGGACAATATTTCCAATGATGGCAGCTGTTGGGTTTTTAAGCAAAATAGTAATAACTGGCAATGTGTATATGGCGGCATTTACATAAGACGCGGCTAAGATTCTTATGCAAATAGCAATGTTTGATAAGCTCTTAATAAAAAGTGCCGTAACAATAATTGCCAAAATTCCAAATGTGAGCAAATAGGCTGCAATGTACTGTATATTTAACAATGCAGATAAGTCGTTTGTATAAGCAGCAGAGAATAAGTAAGATGGCATTATGATCTTGAATAGTAGCAATTCAAAGCCATCTATTTGCGTTTTACTAAAAATCTCTTTTTTATAACAAAATACACCAAGTAATATGACAATAAAAATTGTTATTAATGACGGAAATAAGGTCATAATACCTCTTCAATAATTCGTTTCTGCAACAAAGCTTCAGCGCTGTTTTTATCTGCAATTTGGCAAAGCTCAAATGTTGCTTTCCAAAGTGCCCAGGCACGGCCGCGGAGCCATGTGTCTTCATCCAAATCAATTTCAGAAATAAAAGCCTCACGTGCCTTACCTGATAAATATGTCCAAGCGATAACAAGATCACACGCAGGATCGCCAACCGCAGCGCCGCCAAAGTCAATGACTGCTGATAGTTTGCCGCCATCCATTAGTATATTGCCAATCGCAAAATCTCCATGAATCCATATTGGTGGTTTATTCCATTTTGTCGCACAAGCATGGTCCCATAAAGCAAGAGCTTGCCCCGCGTCTATAATTTCAGCGAGCTCTGCAATTTGTTCTCTGGCACCTTTATCGTAAACACTGACATGATCGCCTCGCCACCAATTGTGTTGACCCGGCTCAGGACCTTCTGCATCACTAATAGCCTGCAGCTCTTTTAAAAACTTGGCGAGATCAAAAGCAAGTTGTTCCTTCTCTTGGTCTGTTAACATCAGCAAATTGATACTTTTTCCAGGCAACCATTTATAGATGGAAAATGGATATGGATAGTCTGCTGAAGGTTTACCCATTTTAATCGGAGCAGGAATGCAAATGCTTAAACGTTTTTCTAATTGCGGCAGTAGTTCTTGCTCTTTGGGAACTTTTAAAGCGTAGTCTGCGGCTGTTGGCATACGAATAAGCATATGGTCGCCGAGCCTATAAGTACGGTTGTCATGCCCTTGTTTTTCAACATCAGTGATTAGCAGATTGGAATATTCAGGGAATTGCTCAGCTATGAGTTTGCAAGCAAGATCAAGGGTTGGCATAATCGATTTGTCGTTCATAACTTCACCTCCATAACGGTTACAGGATTAGATTGGAATTCATCCATACCGATTTTTTTCCATCCAAGTCCTTCATAGCACTCTTTTATATTGTCAAAGCCTGCTTCTTATTTGCGAAAAAATTACAAAGTGAAAATAACAAACGAGCTTACTAAAAATCTACAAGCAACTTGAATTTTGCTAAGGCTAGCTTAACCTCATCCTTGGTTATTGTAAGGATTTTTTTTGCTTCTCTTGCTCGCCAGTCAAAAGAACGAACTTGGTCACACAATATTACTCCTTGAAGCTCAGCTGTATTTATAGCTAACTCAAACGGGTAATTTTTTACCTTGCTTGTTATAGGCATGCATAAAAATAGCCCAGTCTTATCGTTATATTTCTGAGGAGAAATCACTAGAGCTGGTCTTGTTTTGATTATCTCCTTGCCTTTTTGCGGCTCAAAATTTATCCAAACTATATCTCCTCTAGCAGGTATATAATCTACCATATTTCTTTGCCTTTTTTATCATCTTCAGAAAAAATTGCAGAATGTAAGTTTTCATCTGTAATTTGATTTAGCAAAGCATCTAGAGGGTCATCTTTTAATTGGATAATTAGCCTGTTATCGGAGGAAGTAATATCAACATAAGAGCCAGCATTTAGCTGAACATTTTTAACCAACTGTTTTGGCAATCTAACCCCTAAGCTATTTCCCCATTTTTGTATTTTAGCTAGCATAAATAATTACTCATTTTATAATGTATACACAAGTATATACATATATTACCCCTTTTGCAACCTGAATTATAGACGCCCCCTAACAATCCAAGGCACTACATCTCACGTTCGCCGCCTTTTTCACTAGAAAAGTCATACCAAAAGCCAGTTTTATCGCCAGCAATACCTACTGATAAGCTACCTTTGTTACCAAAGCGCAGATTCCTACCATTTGAAAGTCTGCTATTTGGTCTGCCAAGCAAATTCACCGCTATTTCTGCGGCTTTAAACCTAACTTCCATTTTAAGATGCAGCATTTCCTGCTGGAGATACTCTATATATTCCTGGTATTTGATACTGCTGCTATTCTTCTCGAATTTGGCTGTTTTTAGCTTTGCAGCTGTAGCTAATTTTGGTACTTGCCATGACCTTGGCAGCGTTGGTATAGTAATGACCCTTTGCTTCTAGAACTAAAAAAACTAGCCAAAAAAAACAAGATTTACCAGCAAGTAATACAAAACAGCTTTTTGAAAAACCTACTAGCCACGCAAAAAACATTATTTGCATAGCAAACATAAGCTTGTGGATTGCATAAACTAAGCCACCTTGCTAACCTCGACTTTAAGCTTAAACCCAACCGCAGAAAGTAAAGAGCTAATATTGTGCAAAGTAGGGTTAGACTTACTAGCAAGTATCTTGTACAAATGTTGCCTACTAATATTAGCAGCCTTAGCGGTTTTAGTAACACCGCCTCGCAGTTCTACTATTTGCTTTAAAGTAGCAAAAAAGAGTTCCTGATTATTATCTATCAGAAATTGCTCCAAAGCTGCGTTAAGGTAGCTTTTCGCCTCCTTATCATCTCTTAGAGTCTCTTAGAGTCTCTTTAAGATAATCGCTAAACTTTTCCATCTTCTCCTCTCTTATTTTTGTATAAAATATAGTTTTATTGTCGCATAAAAGCGATAGTTTTTACAATCACTGTGCATAAAGCTCTAAGAAATAATTGCTTTTTAAAGTAAGTTGTGCTATCTTACTTTTAAGTTGTAACAATATTAATAGTAAAATTTATGGCAGCAAAAGCTATCCTCTCTTCTAAAGGGCAAATGGTTATCCCAAAGACGTTAAGGACAAAATTAGGTTTGCACTCAGGTTCAGAATTAATGATAGAATTAAAAAATAACTGTTTAGAAATTTTTCCTATTAAAAAGCAGATAAGTAGCTTCTTTGGCGGTGGAAAGAAATATGGCAAAGAATCTCCTATGTCTAACTCAGATATAGACAAAGCAATTGCTCAAGCGGTAATGGATAATGATCAGCATTGATACTAATGTCCTCGTTAGAGCCTACCTAGAAGACGATGCCGAGCAAGCTAAAGAGGCGCAAGAATTCTTATTAGCGGCTAGTAATGACTCTGGCTTATTTATTTCCTCTTACGCTATTTTAGAATTTGTTTGGGTTTTAAAGACAAAAGGCTGCTCTAGACAAGAAATATATCAGGCGGTTATAACTCTTGCGGACTCTAAAGGAATATTAATAGGGCAAAGAACTGTAGTACTGGCAGCCTTAGAAAAATACATAGCTGGTAAGGCTGATTTTGGTGATTACATGATACTAGCAGAATCTCAAGATAATCATTCTTATAAAATTAAGA
>JAIXRE010000030.1 GCA_027485375.1 Rickettsiaceae bacterium
ATTATTTTTTACAATTTCACTTATTCCGTGATATTCTCTATAGGGATTCTGGACTCTAATAATTCATTACAAGTACTTTTTATAAGCTATGAGTACTCAGTTAACATTAACCAGAGAAGCTATTTTTGTTCCAATTTTCCATTTAATCCCATTTATTAAATGGAAAATCTATGTGCTTTTTATAGAGTCCAAAAACCTCGTACTCCTAGTTTTTATTACCAAAAGTTAATTATCGGAGTCCGCATATAGAATATTCAAATTTCCTGTATTTTCCTGTTATTAACAGGTAATTTTATTTCCATAGGCTTAACTCTTGTCATCCATTTGCCGATTAATGCCGTTTATTTATCGGCAAGCTTATCAAGCATCAAAGTACTGGCTTAATCGTTAAAATTCTTCCAATCAAAAATCTGTTGCTCGAAATAATTAAATTTTGGATAATACTCAAAAAGAAGACTTCCGCCTGTTCTTCCTCTTCTATTTTTAAGTATTTTTAATTCTATTTCTCGTGGAGTTTTACTTTTTGCTATTTCCACGTCAAAGTCTTTTGCTTCAACTCCTTTTAATTGCAAGCCGAATAATACGTCTGCCGAGTATTCTATTCCCCCGCTTTCCTTAAAAGCTTGCATCGAAATAGGACTTTTATAACTTTCCCTATTAAGGCTACTTATAGCTAGCACGGGAATTTTAAAGTCCCTACTAATCTGTTTTAACCTTTTTACGATTTGGTCTACGCTTTGTTTCTCGGTCAATTTGTGATCGATTGAAGTAATTATCTGTAAATAATCAATAATTACTACTGGGCAGACACTAGTGTGTTTTTTGTGTTCCTCAATCAGAGACTTTATGTTATCTACTGTTAGATTATCTGTAACCTCATATATCCATAGTCTACTTGCTTCTTGTTTGTAATTTTCTCCAGCATGGTAAATGACATCACGTTCTAAAGGTGTATAACTCTCATATCTCTTCCCATCTAATATTTGTCCTTGTGATTTAGGATTATACATATCTTCAGAATTTTTTTTGCAATTTAAATACGTATGCCTACTGATACTCTTAGCCATAATTTCATACCTAGACATCTCAAGAGAAATATATAAAACATCATGACCTTGAGAAGAAAGATAATCAGCTATTTGAATTGCAAATGTGGTTTTCCCTAAAGAACTGATAGCTCCTAGAATATATAACCCGTCATATAAACCGCCGTCTAAGTACTGATCTAGGTTTACAAATCCAGTAGAAAGTATTTTGTCATCTTTGCTTGCATTAATATAGGCTCTAAAATCAGATATTTTGTTACTTATGCTTTCATTTAAGTAATCAGATTTTTCTATCTCTGTTTCTTCTAACTTTGCTTGAACTTCCGTGCTAATCCAGTCTTCTAAGCCAGATAAAGCTTCCTTTATTTCATTTCCAAATCCAACTTTGTCTTTAACTAGAAACTCGTTAGCATCCTTATAAGTCCCACAAAATTTATCTGGAATAAAAAAGTTTATGTTAGGGTTTAGATTAGAAATTTCGGTTAACCCTTCTTGCAAAGCAGAAACAGCTTTTATTCCAACATCATCACTGTCCAGAACTATAATCAAGGAACAATTATTGGATAATTCTTTTATTTTCTTTAAAAAATTTTTCGTATTTGACGCACTGCCAAGAGATACTGCATTATAACCTAATTCAAGGAAACTAAGGGCGTCAAATTCTCCCTCCGTTACAAAACAAGGCAATTCTTGTTTTAATGCTTCCACGTTGAATATATTTACGCCTCCCTCCTTGGTTTTAGAATATTTTTTCTGGTCATCAGTTAATTCATCCCTTATATCACGAGTGGCATAGCTATAATCACTTGTCGGAACAATTACTCTAGGTGTCTTAGGTAAGTTTTTGTTTTTCAGTAAACCCTTAGGGCTTTGCCAATCACTCACATAACCAAGCCCATATTTCATAGCTGTTTCTGTGCTAATTCTCCGCTTATTTAAATACTTCACGCAATCTGGGTCAACTATGTTTTTTTGGGCTTCATTAAAGAATTGCCTGTAATCAGTTCCCTTATCCCCGACTTCATCATTTAAACTATCAATGGTATTTTTTTCCTGTAAGAAAGAATCACTATTTGGTTTATCTATCGAAATGCCTAACCAACTATAAACCCCGTTAAATACTTCTTTGGAGTTCGGAGTTAAATTGTGCTTAATTGCATATAAGTCAAATATATCGTAATCGGCATTACAAGAGAAACAATGTACTTTAAGTCTTCCGCTGTCATAACTCATGCTAGGCTTTTTATCCTCATGAGTTGGATTAACACAACGAAAGTTTGTTCTAGCTGACTTAACGCTAAATTGTGATGTTAGGTATTCTGCTATTTTGGTTTTAGCATAGTCTTTAGCACTACTAGTATTCATATTATTAATCCATAAATTATTTATTAAACCTACAAAAAGAAGTTGCTAAGAATTTCTTTTTTTATAGGTACACTTATAGCACGAGCCCAAATCGGAAAAATTTGGGTTTGTGCTCTTGAATTATTATTGAATAATAATTGAGAAATGAAGCCCAGTCTTTCTGAGGCATTCCAGACGTAAAATGGAATTATGCCCCGCAATTTTTATAAAAAATGGAATTATGCCCCGCAATTTTTATAAAAAATGGAATTATGCCCCGCAATTTTTGATTTTTTTATAATTTTTACTTATGAAAATTTTTGCTATTAACATGAAAATTCCTGTTGATTTTATGTAAAGATGTTATATATTGAAACAAATAACAAGTAAACGTATTAAGTTATGAAACAAATTACGCTAAATAAGAACACAGAATTAAATATGCTGCCATCTGGACTAACTGATAATCTCTATAGTGATTTTATAAGATTTCTGGATGCTAAACCGAAAACGATAGCTACTTATACCAGAGCTATAAGGCAGTTTTATAATTTTATCAAAGCAAGGGAGATTATTAACCCGACCCGTGAGACTATTTTGGATTTTAGGAAATGGCTAAGTGAAAAGAATAAGCCTACGACAGTGCAAAATTATATTGTTACAGTAAGGTTATTTTTTAGATGGTTGGAACAGCAAGGTCTTTATAAGAATATAGCGGATAAAATTAAGTCGCCAGTTATAAGCAAGGAGCATAAAAAGGATTACCTTACCAGTAAGCAAGTTAAGGCTCTACTTAACAATATCAAATTGGATAAAAGCGAGCAGGGGCTTAGGGATTACGCCATAATTGCTACTATGATTGTCGGCGGTTTAAGGACGATAGAAATTGTCCGTAGTAATATATCGGATTTGCGGAATGTTGGGGATGATGCGGTTTTATTTATTCAAGGTAAGGGTCGGGATGAAAAAACCGATTATATAAAACTCCCCTCTCATGTAGAGAATGCAATTAGGGAATATTTAAAATCAAGAAAGTCTACTCGCGAGCAAGAGCCTTTATTTGTTAGCACCAGCAATAATAATTTTGGTTCTCGGTTAACTACTAGATCAATTAGCGGGATAGTTAAAAATAGATTAAAGCAGGTCGGGCTTAACTCTTCTATGCTAACCGCTCACTCATTGCGTCATACGGCAGGCACGCTTAGCTTATTAAACGGCGGAACTATAGAAGAGACGCAGCAGTTACTAAGACACACCAACATAAATACTACCATGATTTACCTACATCACATAGATAGAGCAAAGAACAGAAGTGAAGAATTGATTGCCAATGCCATTTTTTAATTTTATATAGGAGGCTTTATTATGTTAGATATTAAAATTTATTCATTAAAGGAAACCAGCAAGATTTTAGGGGTTACTGAAAGGACGCTTTATAATTATATAAAAGCTGGTAGGATAAAAGTTCAGAAAATAGGGGGTAAATGGA
>JAIXRE010000075.1 GCA_027485375.1 Rickettsiaceae bacterium
AGCAAAGCGACGAAGCAATCTAGTAAATTAAGTTGGATTGCCGCAGTCGCTGCGCTCCTTCGCAATGACGATTATTTCCCTGCCGCCTTCGTAAAGACGCTTATTTGCTATGATAGCGCTGCCACCGTCATTGCGAGAAGCAAAGCGACGAAGCAATCTAGTAAATTAAGTTGGATTGCCGCAGTCGCTGCGCTCCTTCGCAATGACGCTTATTTCCATGCCGCCTTCGTAAAGACGTTTAACTGACCGCTTTAGGCTAACGCCTTCGCGATGACTCTAAGGGCTAAACAGCTTATTGCTATTCCAGTTACTATTCTACTTAAGATTGCATACAAGTCAAGGGGGTTCTTAGTGAATTTGGTATTATACACCTATAAGACACACCGCTCAACGTCCCATATTGGTAGCGTACCTTTAGCACTCTCGTAACCAAGTCTAATTAATTTACGTTGTGCTATAGCATCAAAGTCAAAAAGTCCAAAACCTACTAAATTTGGTCTTATACAATAGTCAGCTAGCATTATATTGTGCTGATATTTTTCTGCTGAACCTATTAACATTGACTTGATTATAGTATTAAAAAATGGCGGATAATTATGCTCTCGTTTAAATAGCGATAAAACCACATCTTTTGCTGCTAGCATAGGCGGAAAATAGCATTTTTTATACTCCTCATCCACAGCCCCTAAGTCGCAGGCTATGATTACTGATTTATTACCAAAAATTTGGCGCATACGGTCAACTGGTAGGTTATTCATTAAACCACCATCTACTAGCAACTCTCCATTTGCTACAAAAGGCGGAAAAATACCTGGTATTGATGCAGACGACCTAACAGCTTCCCACAATAAGCCTTTATTATTAAGCACCTCCTTATTAGTAGTAATGTTGCAAGAAACTGCAAAATAAGGAATTGGTAAGTCTTCAATTAATTGTTCATTAAAAATTCCTCTCAAGGTTTGTGTAGGAGTAACACAATCATATATAGATACTACTGGTACAGTTAATGCTTGCCATGAAACCGCCTCTTGAATTGCACGGCTCATAGCCATAACTCTATCAAATATCTCTTGCCTACTATAAGTAGTGAGGTAAAATGCTGCTACCGCTGCTCCCGCACTAACGCCAGCTACAAAATCAATAGGAATATTATTGGCATTTAATGCATTTAATACCCCAACATGTACCCAGCTACGTGAAGCGCCGCCACCTAATACTAGCCCTATAGACTTACCAGCCCAAAACCTTAGCACCCTTTGGTAGTCTAGATCCTCTCGTTTTAAATGGTGATGTATTTGATAATAGTTTTGTTCTAGCCAAACATTAGTATTCTTAATTGTTGCACGTGACGACCATAGTAATACCAATTGTTTATTGATAGGTAGGTTAGAGTTATTCATTAACTTTGGATTATTAAGGAGAGACAAAACAAATGGAGAATATCTTGGTTTTTCCTCGCCATTCCCTACAATTACTAAAGTAGTTGCATGTTTTAGTATTATATAATTTAGCTCTGGATAAGCTGTCTCAGCAAAATAAACTACGGTTTGGTTTTCGTCTATTAAATGGTCAAGATAATCTAAAACTTGCGCCAGACCATCATGTAGATATATTTGCTGCATTTTTGCAGTATTACAAAGGTGTACAATGTAATTTCTATTTTGTGTTTTTAATAAACGAATAAATTCAGTAAAACCTACTTGCACATTAGCTGGCATAACAAATATACATCGAGGCTGCGTATCGTTATGTCTTTTTTCAAGTTTATGGATAGCCTCTTGGTTGCGTGCTATATTATTTATTAAAATTGCATAAACTGCTTTTGGTAGTAACTGTGTAAATTTGGCAAATTCGCTTTTAGATACTTTAAGCAACTTAGATTCTGTAAACGACTTAACTGTAAGGCTTCTAGGTTTGTCACTAAGAAAGCCCATTTCACCGACAACTTCTCCTGCCTTAACTCTGCCAATTAATTCTGAATTGCCGTCTTGGTTTTCTAAAATAGCAACTAAGTGACCAAAAAGTACTATATACATAGCATCTGACTTATCACCTTGCCTAAACAATATTTGCCCTTCCTTCATGTCTACTTCATGAAAACTACTCAATAACTTTGCGAAGTCCTGCGCAGTTAGACCTTCAAATAAAGGGGAATTTTTTAGCACATCCAAATATTCTTCATGCATAATTTGTGCAACTTATTAAACGACAAGATTAGTCTAGTAAAGTATTACATTCGCGCGGAGCGTATATAAAATTATTAGCTTTTCGTTAAGCTTAATCAAGGATGCTATATAATTTGCTGCTATTATTAAAGAATAACTGTGCTAAAAATAATGCTAATAATATGAATGTTAAAGGTTGCGAAAGCTAACAAGTAAAATCAAAGTCTTTGCCTTCTTTAATATAGGATCTAATTCTAGACATAAGTAACTGAAAATAGGTTAGGTTATGCCATGTCATTAGCATTGAGCCTAAAATTTCTCCAACTCTTACTAAATGGTGCAGATATGCTTTACTATAATTAGTACAAGCAGGACAAGGGCAATCATGCTCTAAAGGTTCACCATCATCAGCATAGCGGCTATTACGAATATTAACCGTACCCTGTTTTGTAAAAGCTTGACCATTACGACCAGAACGAGTAGGAATAACGCAGTCAAACATATCAACTCCTCTAGCTACTGCGCCAATAATATCTGCCGGTTTGCCAACGCCCATTAAGTATCTTGGTTTACCAGTAGGCAGCATATCAGGAGCGTAATTAAGTACATTGAACATTAATTCCTGCCCTTCTCCTACAGCAAGCCCTCCTATAGCGTATCCTTCAAAATCTAGCTCTATTAAATCTGCTGCTGATTGCTGGCGTAAATTTTCGTAAATTCCACCTTGGACGATGCCAAATTGACCATAGCCTAGTCTTTTGACAAAAGCATCTCTTGAGCGCTTTGCCCAGCGAGTTGTTAGTTCCATCGAACTTTTAGCCTGCTGCTCTGTTGCTGGATATGGCGTGCATTCATCAAAAGCCATGGTAATAGTACTACCGAGTAAATATTGAATTTCTGTAGAACGTTCAGGCGTCAATAGATGCTTGCTACCGTCAATATGCGAATTAAACGTTACCCCTTCTTCAGAGATTTTGCGCAAGTTAGATAGCGACATTACCTGAAATCCACCAGAATCAGTCAATATAGGTCCAGACCAATTCATAAATTTATGTAATCCACCAAGCGCAGCTACTCTTTCCGCCCCTGGCTTTAGCATAAGGTGATAAGTATTGCCAAGCAAAATATCTGCCCCCGTAGCCTTCACAGATTCAGGCATCATGGCTTTAACAGTGCCTCTGGTGCCAACTGGCATAAAAGCAGGAGTAGCGATATTACCATGCGCAGTACTTAAAGTACCTAGCCTTGCTTTATTATGAGTCTTGATTAAATTAAAAGAAAATTTTGACATGAAATTTTAGGGGCATAATAATAAAAATTATGGATTAAGAATAACCCATAATTTTTATTCGATAAAAAGACTTTAGTAAAAATTAGACTCAAGCTAGTATGGCTTAGCCTTGCTTAGCCTTGCTTAGCCTTGAATCTTTTGTTCTTTTTATTAATTACAAAAATTTTGCCTTTTCTTTTAACGATTTGGCAATCTTTGTCTCTTTTCTTCAAAGATTTTAAGGAACTTACAACTTTCATGATTTTAAACTCATTTTGCACTTTTGATGGATTAGGCGCAATTATAATGTCTTTAATTAACTTAGTCAAATACTAATACAAAAATTTAAAATATCATATTAACACGCTTGCTGTAAATAGTTATGCGTTGAAATTGAAAGTGACCTAAAAGCATTGCCCCTAGGTCACTTGGTATTATTAAACGATAAAGTAAATTATAAACTTGAATCGTCTTGGTGTGATTCACCTGATAAGTCTATGGATTTATTCATAAGCTCGCGTACCATAGCGACATAAGTAGAAGCACCTTCATCTGTATGCATTGATACATCTGAATGCGTAGGTAGCTTTAGTTTTGTGTTGCTATCCGTTATTTCTGTAGCAGTATTTATCTTTATTTTTCTGCCTGGTAAAAATGGTTCTCCATCTTTATAGTCTTGTGCTGTTCTCTTAACTTGTATTATCTCATAGTTTTTATCATCTATTTCGTAACACTTTGTAAATTGGGTTCCGGTGCTTTTTAACTTTTTTATATCGATTTCTAGTTTAATAAGTTTTTTTATAATAAATGCAACTTTTAACTCTGGTACACCTATTTCAACAAGGATCTGTTCAAACATCTTTTTTTCCTCTAGGGACCCTTCTTTTGGCGCTTCTTTTACCTCTTCTTTTGACGGACCAGCAACCGCAGTCGCTACTGCTCCAACTGCTGATACGGCTGCACTTCCTAGATACCACAAAGCAGCGCCCGCAGCGCCTACACCAACACCAGCTCCAACTACTGGTGCAGCAACTACTGCTCCAAGCGCTCCACCAGCTGCCGCTCCAACTGCAAGCGCAGCAACTGAGCTTGAAGAGCTGCTGCTTGATGCTGCAGAGGCTGTTGATAATGAAGGTAAATTAGCTGTCAATGAAGACAATGAAGGCATATATGAAAATACACTGCTTGTTGGTTCTGTTGCTGGAGCTGCTGCTGCTACAGGAGCTGCACTGCTTGAGCTACTTGAGCTTAAAGAACTTTCGCTAGTTGATGATGAGCTTGAGCTACTTGAAGAGCTGCTGCTTGAGGTTACAGGAGCTGGAGTTACTGGCGCTACAAATGATGATGCATAAGACCACCAAGATGAGCTTGCTACTGGCGTTACTGGCGCTTGTTCTTTTGATACGTTGTCTTTCATAAATAATCCCTACTATAAATTTATAATTTCTTGAGCTTTATTGCGTTTATTTAATTAAAGCTAGTATAACTTATATAGAATGTATTAAAATATGTCAATACTTATTTCGATACTTAGAATTATAGCCTAAACTTATGAAGTAGCTAAAGTCATATACTCAATTTATAATCTTAAATTTTTAGGATATATTTTAGATGACACAGTACTTGAGGCAAACTTAAATTTATTTAACCACTAGCTTTACATAATCAGCTTGAATATTAGGTGCAATTCATTTATATCTAAGGTTTGTAATTTAAAGCCTTAAGAGTAAATTAGTTTTTTATAAAAATAAGTATGAAAGCAAAATTATCTAACTTTGTGGCTCTTGATCTTGGTAGCAGTAAACTTGCTGGTATTGCTGCCTATGTAGATAAAAAAGGTGACGCAAAGATACTTAGCCAAGTCTTGCATTACTCTGATGGAATTAAATCAGGCACCGTGACTGATCTTAAAGCATTAGAACATAGCGTTACTGGGGCTATTTACGCGCTGGAAAAAGAATGCGGCAAGAATATAAAGCAAGTTGCTGTTTCAATTTCAGGGGCTGGTACAAAGTCATATTACATTAACCAAAAAATAAAACTTTCTAACCAACAAGTTTCAGAACAAGAGGTTAAAAAGCTATTACAAAAGGTTCTGTCTGAATTTAAATTCAAGGATCAAGAAATCATACATTATTTTCCTATCGAATTCGTAATTGACAATGAGACTGTCGTTGAAAATCCTGTAGGAATGTTTGCTAAAGAATTGTCTTGTCAATTGCATATCATTGCAGCAAACTCTAGCCTTATAATGAATTTGACTAATTGCTTTGCTAACTGCCAAATTGAAATTAGCAATGTATCTCTATCTATATACGCTGCAGGGCTTGCTTGTCTTTCAGAGGATGAACAGAATTTAGGGTCAATAATTATCGATATAGGAGCAAGAACTACCGCCTTTGCTGTATTTTTAGCAGGCAAACCAATATATACTGGCTATATCCCTATAGGTAGCGCCTATATTACATCTGATATTGCTAAGGTATTCGCTGTTAGTCTGACGACGGCTGAAAAATTAAAAGTCGTTTATGGCAATGCAGCCCCCTCTTCATTTAATAATAATAAAGCGATTAATTTAGAAGATATTGAGCCTGATAATCCTTACAATACAACATCTACAATAACCCTAAATCAACTTGCTGAAGTTATTAATTCGAGAGTGGAGGAAATACTTAGCTTAGTTAAGGAACAATATGACCAAACTAATATTGACCATTTAATAGCTCGTCGTATGGTAATTACTGGCGGTGGCTCGATGCTAAGAGGTATCAAGGAACTCGCAGGTACTATTTTTGAAAAACAGGTGCGTATTGGCAAACCTCAAATTATCGAAGGTTTCGCAGAAGACTATAATCCAGCTATGTATTCTAGCGTCCTTGGGGTAGTTAAAGGTTATGCGCTTAAACAACAAAAATACGCTTTAGACAAAAATTCCTTTGAAATGGGTATAGACGCCACAAAAGGAAATGCTAGCTGGACTAAAAAAGTTTTTGCATGGCTAAAAGAAAATATTTAAAGCCCTATAAATTTACCTTTTTACTACTTATTAACCTGCATGCTAGCAATATTTTTGCTTCTGCTTGGCTTCCTAAAGTTGGTAAATATAGATACTCCATTTCAACTAGCATTCTTGATAAAAGGTCTCATAACTTTAAGCGCAATAAAAGAGAACTTTATTTAGAAATAGAGCAAGGTTTGGATAGCCTCCATAATGATTTAGAAAATGCAAATCAGCTCTCGGCAGATCCAAGGAATCAAGCCGTTGCTGAAAGAGATATTGCTATAATTAAAAAAGATATCGCCAAGCTTCAAGCGGAACTGGCAGACCTTACCTTTTACCAAGACCACCAACTTATTACTAGTTATATTGAATATGGAGCTACAGAAAATTGTAGCCTAGGTATCAAGGGCTTGCACAAGCAAAATAAGTTTGTGGAAACTAAATATACTAATGCTAAAGCTACTAGCTATGATAAAGAGGCAGAGATATTTGCTAAATTTAAGCTGTTTCAAAACCAAAAATATATCGTTTCTGTGCAGCCGCAAATCGCTATTCGCAATCACAGTTATAACCGTAGCAAAACCTTTCAGGAAATAGCGTTGCTTATGGGCACATCTCAAGAGCGGACACCAAAGCATAGATTTGACAAGGTTAAGGAGACTTTTTGTGAAGTTGCGTTAAGTTTTGGTAGTTGCCTATCTAGGAATTGTAGCGGCGAAAATTTTTATACTGCCTCAATTTCTGAGGGGATAAAATTACCTTATGGTTTTATGGCATCTAACTACACTAAATATACCTTCCGCAAAAACGCTGAAGAAGTTTATAAAAAAACTATCTATAATCAAATGTCTATCGCCAAGGAGTTTAATCTATCAACATCAAAACTGCCATTTAAGGCAGCACGCGAGCGGAAGAATAATAATTATAAACTCACAGTGCAACTTGGTTATTTTTGGGATCAAAGCCTAACTAAAAAAGCGTATCAAATCTCAGGTAGTGTGTTTTCTGTATGGATAGATACTTAAAATCTATACCAAAAATAAGTAATCCTTATTTTTTGATTGCCTTCTTCTTAGGAAACTCATTTAATAAACACTTAAGTCCTTAAAAACTTAATATAGCTATGAAAACTAAGACCCTTCGCGCCATGAAACCTGCAAACAAAGAGCCTCTTGAAGGAGCTCGTAAAGCTATTAAGCCACTAACAAACGCTGAAGAAGAGTTTACTAACTATATTTCAAAGATAATAAGCCATTATTTAATCGAGCATCACTTAGCTACAAACTTTGGTCATGCTTCTTATATAGCTCTGCGTGAAGCAAAAATTCTAACCTTATTTCTGAGCGCATGGCAGTCAGAGGATGACAGCACCTCATCTTTTGATCTCACAAATAATACTATATTAACCTCAGTTTGATGTAAGAGAGGTTATAAAGGATGGTAATTTAGTATTTTTAAGAGAAGGTTTTCGTGGTTTAAAGCAGTAAGCAATCAGCCCTGAGATAAGGTTCACAAAGGCATTTATAGGTTTTCTATGACGCGTATGTTCAATTTGACAAATATTTTTTAATTGGTCATTGACTGTTTCAATTACCCCTCTTTTACTCAGATAAAATTGCTGAGCTGCATTAATGACGCCTTGTTTCATATTCTTTTTTACTTTGGTAAATAGATCTATAGATTGCGCTTTTAACTTTTCTAGGAACTCTTTTCCTAGATATCCCTTGTCTCCAAACAACCATCCCTTAAGACATTCTACGAGCTTTGGCACTGGTTTTCTGTCATCAGTATTCGCCGAGGTCAAGCTGCATGCCATAATTTCCCCTAAATTATTAACCACTAGGTGCAGTTTAAAGCCAAAGAACCACCCCATAGAGTTCTTGCCTTTCGTAGCCATTCCTTTAAAAACTTTATGACGCTTTTCACGCTTTATATGGCACACTTCAAGGCTTGTTGAATCAACGTAATAGATACCTGTTTCCTTACCTTTAATACCGCTTAAAAATATCGTAAGTGGCATAAGCGCATATTCTATCACTTGGACAAACCTAGAGTAGCTTAGCGTTTTAGGAAAATACGGTTTCAGGTCTTTGCAAACACAAAGCAGGTAAAAGTCTTTAAAGGTTCTGTAGCCGCTCATGTGAAATAATATCACTATTGTCATTATCTCTGAAAGGCTTAAAGCGCAAGCTTTTCGGCGTTTCTTTGTAGGGCTATTTAAGAAAAAATGTTGATATTTTGAATCAAAACTATTGCAAAAATCGTCAATTTGGCTAAAAATCTCAGTTAGGAACGCAAACATAAACTACCTGTTTTTAATCGTAAGTTAAAAATTCTCAGTTTATTTGCGTTCCAATCCTTTTGCAACCCCTTTACTTCAACCGCTCCTTTACCTCCCTTACACCAAACTCAGGTTAATTTACTAGATTGCTTCGTCGCTTTGCTCCTCGCAATGACGGTGGCGGGGCTATCATAGCAAATAAGCGTCATTGCAACTGCGGCAGGGAAATAAGCGTCATTGCGAAGGAGCGCAGGGAAATAAGCGTCATTGTGAAGGAGCGCAGGGAAATAACCGTCATTGCGAAGGAGCGCAGCGACTGCGGCAATCCAACTTAATTTACTAGATTGCTTTGTCGCTTTGCTCCTCGCAATGACGGTGGCGGGGCTATCATAGCAAATAAGAGTCATTGCGAAGGCGGCATGGAAATAAGCGTCATTGCGAAGGAGCGCAGCGACTGCGGCAATCCAAAAAAATCACATACTAGATTGCTTCGTCGCTTTGCTTCTCGCAATGACGGTGGCGGGGGTATCATAGCAAATAAGCGTCATTGCA
>JAIXRE010000064.1 GCA_027485375.1 Rickettsiaceae bacterium
AAAGAAGATGCGCAAGATTATAGATATTTCCCTGACCCTGATTTATTGCCAGTTAAGGTATCTCAAAATTTGATTGATGAACTTGCAAAAACCATGCCAGAGTTACCAGACGCTAAAATAGACCGGTATGTTAAAGGATTAGGACTCAGTCAATATGATGCTGAAGTTATAGTTAACGATGAGGTAGTAGCAAATTATTTTGAAGAAGCAATCAAGAACGTTAGTGCTAAAATAGTAGCTAACTGGTTAACCAGCGAGCTCTTTGGACAGTTAAATAAACACTCTATCAGTATCGAAGAGTGCAAAATTACTCCAGCTATGCTTGGTGAACTGGTTAGGCTAATAGAGGATGAAGTCATTTCAGGTAAGATTGCCAAAACTGTTTTTGAACAAATGTTTGAAACTGGAAATTCTCCAAAACAAATTATTGAAGAGCAGGGCTTAGTGCAAGTCTCTGATAGTGCTATAATAATTAAGATAATAGAAGAAGTACTGCTTGAACATCCTGATTCTGTAGAGGCTTACAAAGCTGGTAAGAATAAATTATTTGGCTTTTTTGTTGGTCAAGTAATGAAAAAAACTGGTGGTAAGGCAAATCCTAATATAGTGAACGACTTGCTAAAAGAGCGTTTATAATTTAGCTTATAGTAAAAATGAAAAAAAGAATTTTAACAGGCGATAGACCAAGCGGCAAGCTGCATTTAGGTCATTATATAGGGTCATTGCAAAACCGTGTTAGGCTGCAAAGCCAGTACGACCAATACGTAATGATAGCAGACGTGCAGGCACTAACTGATAATTTTGAGAACCCACTTAAGGTGACAGAGAGTGTTTTCGAGGTTGCCAAAGATTACCTAAGCGTTGGTATTGACCCTGCGCAAACTACTATTTTTATACAATCGCAAATTCCAGAAATTGGCGAGCTTACGGTATATTACCTTAATTTGGTAACGCTTGGTAGGCTAGAGCGCAACCCTACTGTTAAAGCTGAAATTAGTCAAAAAGGATACGATGATTCGATTCCTGCTGGCTTTTTTTGTTATCCAGTAAACCAAGCTGCAGATATTACTATTTTTCAAGCAGAAATCGTGCCAGTTGGCGATGACCAAGTTCCTGTAATTGAACAGACCAACGAAATAGTAAGACGCTTTAATAGGATTTACAATACAGATTGCCTGAAGGAGTGCGATGCATTGCTAAGCAAAACATCTAGGCTAGTTGGTATTGACGGCAAGGCTAAGGCGAGTAAATCCTTAGGAAATGCTATTTTCCTTTCTGATGCAGAAGAAGAAGTAAAACGCAAAGTATTTCAAATGTATACTGACCCGAGTCATATAAAAGTTAGTGACCCTGGATCAGTAGAGGGTAATGTTGTTTTTGCTTATTTAGACGCTTTTCATCAGGACCAAGAAGAAGTCGCAGAGCTTAAAGCGCATTATAGGCGTGGCGGACTTGGTGATATGACTATAAAAAACATTCTAAACAAAACCCTGAATGAACTCCTTGACCCAATCAGAGCAAAAAGGAACAGCTTAAATATTGAGGAGGTGAGGGCGGTGCTCGCTAGCGGTACAGCCGGCGCTCATAAAGTGGCTAAGGCTACTATGGAAATGGTTAGAGAGTCCATAGGTATAAAGTATTTTTAATTGCAGTTTCCTTAAAAGTCATATGAAAGCAAAGCAAGACTGATGAAATAGACGCTTAAGCCTAAAGTAGCATAACTTTGAAATAGATTTTTTCTAATTTAGTTCTTGAGATTTGTTATAAGATAAAGAGTAGGGAGTTCTTTGGTGAATATAGTAAAACAAGACGAAGAGGTTAAGTGGTAAAGGTCATTCCTGCAGGGGTATAACAAAAGCGGTGCGGCAATAACATTTATCTTGTAGCTTTCTAATTTTGCATTGTGTTTTGGATAGGCAGTGTTATATTAACTATCTTATATTATAATAGTGTTAGGATAGAGGGTAAAGAAGAGGTCGCTTTTGCTAAATTCTATATCGCAATCTCCAGTGAGATTGTTTTTTTACTTTTTAAGCTTTGAGAAAAAAAAGGTAATAGTTTTTATTACGCTTTGCATATTGACTGGCGCTATGCCTTCAATAGATAGTATCTTATTGCAGAAAGTTACAGATTCTTTAGAGTCTTCAGCCAATCTTGATTCCGAGCAGATATATAATACTATGGTCTTTTGGGCTATAGTTTATGGTTGCTGGTGGGAGATCGCAAATATCCTATGGCGCAGCTATGACTATGTTTATATGAAATCTGTGCCAACGATAAAAGGCAGAATTGTTGATACCTTATACAATTATACGCAATATCATAGTCATAAGTTTTTCCAAGAAAACCTTGCTGGAAACATAACTAATAGAATTAACGAAGGTGCTAAATCATTTGAATTGATTTTTTCTATACTTACTGAAAAAGTGGTGCGTAAGTTCTTTTTAATAGCATTTGCTATAATTACCATGTATTCGGTCCATCGCACTTTGGCGGTGGTATTTTTATATTGGATGTTGGCATTTGTAGCAATTAGCTGCGTGGTATCTAGTAAAATTAGCCAATATTCTAATAATTTTGCTAGAAATCGTTCTTTGGTAATAGGAAAATTAGTCGATGCTGTTTCGAACATCACTGCAATTAGGATGTTTAATTCTCATTCTTACGAACGTAAATATTTAAATCGTTACATTGATAACACTGTAGAAAGTGAACAGAAGATGCAGTGGTTTATGTTCAAGATACGTTATGTTCTTGGCACCTCATGTTCTATTATGATTTTTTCGATAATCTTTTACCTAGCAAAATTCCGTAGCCAAGGCTTGATTTCTATAGGAGATTGCGTCTTGATATTCACTTTGTGTTTTTCTGCGGTAAGTGAAGTTTGGGATTTAACGCAAGAAGTTGGAGATCTTTTCGAAGAAATAGGAGCTTTTAATCAAAGCATGTCCTTATTTCAACCTTACTTTATCAAAGACACTAAGGATGCAAAGGAGCTGGTAATATCAGAAGGTAAGCTAGAATTCCGTAACGTTACTTTTTATTACCGCGATAG
>JAIXRE010000081.1 GCA_027485375.1 Rickettsiaceae bacterium
ACCAGAGCTCTACCTTCTAGTAACGACTCAACTTGCTCTTTAATTGCTTTTTTTTCATCTCTATCAAAGGTTTTATGGTATTCTTGCTCTGTATCATAAGAATTAGCGAGGTTTTCTAGTAGTATTTGCGTCAGCCTCTCAACTTCACCAACTGTCGATCTTTCATCTTTGCTAGGTTTTTTACTCATACTTTTATACCTGTATAATGTTATGTTTATTTATATAAATTCGTCTAAATAACAGAATTAATAAAGATACACCGAGCGATACAGTTACTCATAAACAAGTCAAGCGCGCAAAATTTCGTCTCTGCGTCAATTTTTAGATTTGAGTTTGGTTAATTAATAAGTGAATCGAGAACCTCTAGCTATCCCTAAAGGTTCTCACGAAGCCGCCCTTCATACCAAATTCGTTTGGATCATTTAAATACTAATTGATATAAAGCTTTATTTTACCATAATCCTAGCAAAGTTACAAAATGTTATACTACTATACTAACTATTTTCTGCGGTATAATTATAAGCTTCTTTATCTCCTTACCTTCTAAGTGTTTTTGCACCGCTGGTAGGTTGATAATTGCGTTCTTGATAAATTCTTCGCTAGCATCCATTTGGAAATCATGGGTGGCTCTAAGCTTGCCATTAATTTGAATACCTAACGTATAAGAAGCTGCTTGCAGCATTGCTTCATCAAACTTTACCCACTCTAATTCATATAGCCGTGACTGATTGCCAAGTTTTTGCCAAAGCTCTTCTGTGATATGAGGAATAAATGGATTAAGCAACCTTAGTAAGGCGTTATAACACTCTTCTAATCCTGCATGATCCGCTTTATCTCCCTGCCCCAGCTCGTCAAGCAAAGCATTATAAAGCTCTCTTGCCCTCGCTATAGCTTTATTGAGCCTAAAAGCATGAATATCTTCAGTTATATGCTTTATGGCAAAGTGCATTGTTGAGAGTAATTGAGTAGGAGCAACTCTACTGCCAGCTTGTTTTTTGCTTTTTAATTCTAAAATAGCATCAGCTGTAGCCTGCAATTTAATTATAAAGCGAGACGCACCGTCTATACCGCTTGGCGACCACTCTAAATCTTTTTCAGGAGGTGTATCAGATAAAACAAATAAGCGCAAAGCATCTGCGCCGTGGCTCGCAAGCAACGATTCCAAATCAACGGTATTCTTCTTGGATTTACTCATTTTTTCAACTTTGCCTTGTGTTACTACAAGACCAGTCTCTTTATGAGTCAGTTTTCCATCAACTTTTAAAATATCATTTGGATAAACCCAGCTATCGTTTGAGTCCTTATAAGTTGCGTGTAGTACCATACCCTGCGTTAGCAAGTTTGTGAAAGGTTCACGAACATTTACATACCCCTGATCTTGCATTACTTTAGTAAAGAAACGAGCATAAAGTAAATGCATAACAGCGTGCTCCACCCCGCCTATATATTGATCAACTGGCATCCAGTAATCAGAGGCGGCTCTGTTAGTCATCTCAGGAGCCGCTGGGTCGATATATCTAGTAAAGTACCAAGAAGATTCAAAGAAAGTATCAAAAGTATCTGTTTCTCTCGTAGCTGGCTTTTGGCATTGCGGACAAGCTACGTGTTTCCAAGTTGGATGATTAGCGAGCGGATTACCTGTTTTGTCAAATGATACATCTTTTGGCAAAGTTACTGGCAAGTCTTTAGTTGGTACTGGCACAGTGCCACAATCCTCGCAATATATAATAGGTATAGGGCAGCCCCAGAAACGTTGCCGTGAGACGCCCCAGTCTTTTAGGCGGTAATTAACCTTTCTTTGACCTATTTCAAGCCTCTCAAACTCCTGAATTGCACGCTCTTTTGCCTCTTTAGTAGATAGATTATCTAAAAAGCTAGAATTAATTATAACGCCTTCGCCTAAATAAGCAGCTTTTTGAACATCAATTACTTCTTTAGGATTATATACCACTTGCTTAATTGGCAGCTGCATTTTCAAAGCCAGCTCGTGGTCTCTCTCGTCATGAGCAGGACAACCAAAAACTGCGCCAGTGCCATAATCCATTAAAACAAAATTAGCTATAATAAGCGGAATATGAATAGAATTATCAAAAGGATGAAGGACGTAATGACCAGTAAATATACCATCTTTCTCAGCTTTTTCTAAATCAGCCGCCGCTGTGCTTTGGTGTGAACATTTTTCTATAAAAGCTTTTATTTCTGGATTAGCAATGGCTAATTCCTCAATTATAGGGTGGTTGTACGCAACACCAACAAAGCTTGCACCAAAAATAGTCTCTGGACGTGTAGAAAATACCTCTATACTATTCTCATTAGACAAAAGCCGGAAAGAGAAATTTGCTCCTTCTGATTTACCTATCCATTTTTCCTGCATGGTACGAACGCTTTCTGACCAACCTTTTAGGTTATCAAGCTCAGTTAGCAGTTCCTCAGCATAATTAGTTATCCTTAAAAACCATTGTTTTAAATAACGCCTTTCAACGAGTGCGCCAGAACGCCAGCCTCTACCATCCACGACCTGTTCGTTGGCTAGGACTGTATTATCCACAGGATCCCAGTTAACAACTGATTCTTTTTGGTAAGCTAGACCTTTCTCATATAATTCAAGAAAGAATTTTTGCTCGTGTTTATAGTAATCTGGATCACAGCTAGCAATTTCCTTTGACCAATCATAAGAAAAGCCTATGGATTGCAATTGCTTCTTCATCGCCGCAATATTTGAATAAGTCCAGTCGGCTGGATGCGCCTTATTATCAATAGCAGCGTTTTCAGCAGGCAAGCCAAAAGCATCCCAGCCCATAGGGTGCAAAACATTGTAGCCTTGCGCTTTGATAAATCTAGCCAGCACATCACCTATCGAATAATTACGCAAATGCCCAACGTGAATTCTGCCAGAAGGATAAGGTAACATCTCAAGGACATAATATTTTGGTTTGCTATGGTCGCTGCTAGTTGCAAATGCCCCTTCTTCTTGCCAAATTTTTTGCCATTTTTGTTCTATATTTTGTGTCGCCATTTTTTACCATGTTAAAGAAGTCTATTATAATACCAATTGCCAGATTAAATTGGACGAACGGATTTTAAAGTGAGTCTGCGTAAGTGTATATAAAATACATGCGCAAAGACGAATCTTGCAAAATCCGTTTGGATTATTTAAAAATGGAAATTGGTATAACTAAAAAAACCACGGGACTAAGTCCCTGTGGCTTAAAATTACTATAAAGTTAGCAAATTTATTTTATATTCTGATAATTATTTACCAGCTTTATGATCCTTTATATAAAGCTCTCTAGCTTTACGCAGGATTTTATCCTCAAGCGAACTAGCAAATACTTTCATGTTTTTATCTTCAGCAGTGCTTACTTTGTTGTGTTCTGCTGCCTTTGCAAATACTTTTACCTCAAGTGCCTCAGGACTGATAATGTTATCTTTAATTATAACGTTAATCTTATAATTGACTTTAGGGTTACCTTTAGGCGCGTACCAATCGGTTATTATTACCCCGCCGTTTGAATCAACACTATTTAATGGTGCAAAATCTATAACTTCAAGGGTAGCATGCCATAGGTAGCTGTTAATATGCTCCGCTCCAGTTTCTGTTTCCTTGATATTTTTTGTAGACTCATTTCTTATCTTGCTTGGCGAAAAAGTTATTCCTTTGCCACCTAGAATAGAACCTAGTTCTTCGTCTCTCCTTTCTTCTCTTGTCTTAGGATATTGATCGTCTAAATCACTATCGCTATTATCTTGCTTGGCAAAAATTGGCTCTGCTACAAATGAAGCAGCAACTAAAAATGTCATTAATTTAAAAGTAAATTTCATAAGCTAAACCTAATATATAATATTCAAAAATATAAAGCATCTTTTCCCAAGAGTCAAAGCTTAACTACGACCAAATAACTTTTCAATATCTTTTAGCCTCAGTTCAACGTATGTAGGACGACCATGATTACATTGTCCAGAAAATGGAGTATGTTCCATTTGGCGTAATAATTCGTTCATCTCAGGAACTGAAAGTTTTTTCCCCGCCCTAATCGAATAGTGGCAAGCGTAAGTTTCTGTAACATGTTCTATAAGCTCCAGCAAGGCGATATTCTCGCCAAGGCTAGATAAATGGTCTGCTAAATCTTGTACTAATTGCTGGATATTTGCATCACCTATTAAGCTTGGTATCTCAGAAACTATTATTGAACGCTCGCCAAAGCTCTCTATCACCAGCCCTAGACGGCTTAAAGTAACTTTTTGGCTATGAAGCAGCCCTGCCCTATATGCATCAGGCAATTCTACTATCTCTGGAATAAGTAAACGTTGCCTTATGACCTCTTTATCCTGCAAAGCTTGTTTTATTTTCTCATAACCTAAACGCTCGTGCGCCGCATGTTGGTCAATTATTATTATACTATCTTCTGTTTGCGAAACTATATAAGTATTATATAATTGGGTTTTTGCTGCTCCAAGTGGATAACTCGCGCGAACCTCAGTTTGAGCAGCAGCTTCTTGATTAGACTCTTCCACTAGCGCAAGTGGAGCGGTGCTTATAAAAGGTTTAAAGCTTGTTATTTTATTGCTATCAGAAAAACCTTGTACTTCCTTTTTTGCTAAAGGTTGGTTTTGTACCTTTCCTACCTCACCGAACTTAGGATTAGGAAATTGAGGGGCTGCAATAGGTCTGGAAATTGCACTTGCAGCACCAGGATTAATGCTTGGCTTGAAATATCCTAAAGCAGTAGTTGCTAAAGTATTTGAAACTTTATGGCTGGAATTGGATAAAGCATCACGTATACTACTAACTAGCATACCACGAATAAGATTAGGGTCATGAAACCTAACTTCACTTTTTGCAGGATGGACATTTACGTCAACAAGTTGTGGGTCAATATTGATAAATAATACAGCCACAGGATGGCGATCTCGCGCAAGATAATCCTGATATGCAGCACGCAAAGCCATATTTAAAACCTTATCCTTTACCGGCCTATTATTGATAAACAAAAATTGATCCTCTGCAGAAGCTCTGTTGAAAGTAGGTAAGCCAACAAGACCAGTAATTGATATGTCTTGACGCTGCAATTGGACTACGCTGCAATTTGCAACAAATTCTTCTCCTATAATCTCTACCACGCGCTTCTTTAAAAGGAGAATCGAGTTTACCTCTTCCTGTTCTTGAGCTTTCTGAGCTTTGGTATTGATTATATTTCTACCATCGTGAGATAAGTTAAATGCAATATGAGGATGAGCAATAGCTATCTTCTTCACAATTTCAACAATGGCTGCTAGCTCTGTTTTATCAGTCCTAAGAAATTTAAGGCGTGCAGGGGTGGCAAAAAATAAATCCCTCACCTCAATTTTCGTTCCTTCATTATGCACCGCAGCTCGCAGCTGCTTATCAGAACCACCAATTAACTGGATTTGATAAGCTCTCTCACTACCTCTTGCCCTTGAAGTTATAGTTAATTTGCTAATAGCGCCTATTGATGGTAAGGCTTCGCCTCTAAAGCCAAAACTATTGATATTTAGCAAATCTTCTTCGTCAAGCTTAGAAGTAGCGTGGCGCTCTACTGCTATCGCCAAATCCTCAGCAGACATACCAAAACCATTATCAGCAATAAGGATTAAGTTTTTACCAGCCTGCTCTAAGGTTATAGAAACGCTTGTTGCCCCTGCATCTATAGCATTTTCAACTAATTCTTTTACTACTGAAGCGGGTCTTTCAATAACCTCACCTGCAGCAATTCTGTTAATAGTAGAATCAGAAAGGATTTTGATTTTCACTTAATGTTTACCCATAGCATATTGTATCAGCTGGTTACGAATCTGCGGTATTTTATTGATTAAATTAAAACCAATATTTCTGACAAATTTTAGAGCTTTATTATCATTAGAAAAAAGACGATTCAATGAATCAGTAATGTTATACATATGCAAATTATCATCCTGGCGACGCTCTTGATATTCTGCTAAAGTATTATAGTTAGCGCCGTATGTTTCTACAAGCCTTGTTAGCTCTTTTATATCCTTGATTCCTTGGTTTAGCCCCTGCCCAGCTAAAGGATGGACTATATGAGCACTATCTGCTACCAAGACTATTCTATTATAAAAATATTGCCTAGCAATACAGGCTCTTAGAGGAAAAATACCTATAGCACTATCAATAACTACCTCGCCTAAAACATCGCCTATATTTTGCTGAACTATATGCTTAAATTCATCGCTTGGCAGATGCTTTAATGCCAAAACATAATCTTTGCGAACAGACCATACTATATTTGAAGTATATTGATCCTTCAAAGGTAATATGGCAAATGGACCGCTTGGCATAAAATGCTCTATAGCTGTTCCTTCATGAGCTTTCTTATGCTTGATATTAAATGTGAATGCTGTCTGGTCATAATATTTCATGATATTATTACTAAAATACCTTTCTCTTACCTTCGAAAATGGACCATTGCAAAGTACTAATAGGTCAAAATCAAGCACCTCTCCATTTAATGCAATTTGGCAAATTGTATCTGTATTATTTATAACCTGATAATCGCATTTATCAAATAAGCTAATTAAGCTATTACGGCGCAACTCATTTAATAAAAGCTTTTTAAATTCAGAGTTTTTGACCACGTGCCCCATAGCCTTCTCTGCATTAGGTAATGTTTCTTGTAAGCAAAAATGCAGCATTTCTGGAGCTTTATTATCCGCAACATAAATATCTGTGATATTGCTAGCAATAGCTTGAACTGAGTCCCAAATTCCTATTTCGGTTAAAAAATCTTTGGAAGAAGCAGTTAGAGCAGTTGTGCGTACATCACTAAAAAATGACGCATCTTCAACAGAGTGTGTTTCGAAAACTGTTACCTTTATACCTAAATTAGCAAAAGCCAACGCTGTTAACATACCGCTAAGACCAGAGCCAAAAACCGCTATAGAGCCAGTACTAATAAAGTCGTAAGCACTAGCGCAAGACTCTATATAATTTAGATTAGAAGCTTTTTTATGCCTTTGTTTTATCTGATGCACAGTACTATACCAATCAGCTCTTTTTCTACCAAATGTTGCCTCTCCTGTAGTGTCTGAGTTTGGGTCTTGTATTTCTCTAAAGTCTCTTGAAATATCTGCATTATACATATAAACCCTGTTAGCTTTGCGAAAAGTATTTTAAATATGCCGAACTAGCTATAAAACTTAGGAGGAAATAAATTATAGCAATATCAATATATGAATCATTGCCTAAAAAAGAGCTAAGAACGCATATAAAAAGCGCTACAACACTGGTAAGAGTATTTAAAAATAAGAGTTTTGTAAAGATATGCTTATTGACTAAAAAGCCAATAATAATTAAGCAAATGAATATCGATAAAAATACTAGAGTTATATTTAACATTGCAATTATTAACGCATCATTTGCCAAATTTTTTGGTCCATTTCGCCTTGATGCAAATCATTTATTGAAGAAGCTTCAAGAGCGTGAACAAGTAGCATGTTATCATGTATTTTAGCTATCAATGTACCTGGAGTAATAGTTATTGAATTAGCATATATAGTAATACCAACTTCACTATTTTGCTTAGTTTCAATCCATGAAAAGCTAGGATTGACCTTAAGCTCCGTGCTCCAAATAATTCTTATTATACTAATACTAGATTTTATTATCTCTTTTAGCAACCAAAAAAAATAGCATATTAGACCTATTGCCATAGGGTTTGAATTTTCAGAGGATTTGGCAAAGCCCCCTCCTATTAATTGCTTTTTTAGTGGTATAATATTTAAATAATGCACCAGCATTACTGCTATAGCTGGAACAATAAAAGCGGGTAATAGCTTACCTGGCTTATTTGGCACTCCTACAAATCCAACCCAAATAAGCACTTGGCTAAGAAACATTATTAAAAACGTATAAGCTTTAGTGCGCATTGTCATTACTAGAAGAATCCATTGTTACCTTCTTTACAAAAGGCAATAATAATACAGACATAAAAAATAACAAGCTTATAGTAATAAAGATATTATTTATAGCAAGGATAAAAGCATCCCTAGTTACCCCCTGAGACATTAAAAGGTAAGCAGCTTTTTCTGGATCTGCAACCCTACCATCTATTAATATCTGAAAATAATTAAGGCTATCTATGACACGTGGCGAGGAATATACAATATTTTCATTCAAATATTGACTAAATCTAGCGGTATTCGCCGTCAGGCTGCTAGCTACAGCCGCAAGACCAAGCGCGCCTCCTAAGTTACGGTTCAGATTATACAAACCGCTTGCGTACTGGACACGATCCTTTGCTATAGTTCCAAGAGTAATAGTGTTAATAGGAATAAAACAAAAAATTGATCCCATACCACGTAGTATTTGCGGTATAAGGAACGCTTCAAACCTAGAATCTGGTGTTAAAAAACTGTTAATATAACAACCAGTACCAAATAAAGTAAATCCTATTGCTAAAATAATCCTTAAGTCTACCCCTCTACCTGCCAAGGTACCAACAATAGGAGCGGAGCAAAATTGCGCAGTTCCTGTAACAATCATAGTAATTCCAATTTGGATAGTATTAAACCTTGCTACAGAAAAAAGAAATAACGGCATAACGTAAACAACTCCGTACAATCCTATACCTAGAATAAAGGAGCCTATACACCCAATAACAAAATTCCTATTTGTAAATGCTGAGAAATCTAAAATTGGATTGCAACAGGTCAGTTCCCTAATTAGCAGCAATACAAAGCATAGCGCCGAGATAAAAAAAAGTGTTGCGATAAGACTATCCTCAAACCACCCTTTCCTATTCCCCTCTTCTAAGACGTATTGCAAAGAGCCTAGAGCAATTGTCATAAGCGCAAGCCCTATATAATCAAAATTTTTCAATAAATTATAATTTGGCTTGTCAAAATCAGCATATAAAAACACTACTACACAGACAAAAATACCAGGAATCACATTCAGCAAGAACATAAAATGCCAAGATAAACTCTCTGTAATATAACCTCCTATAGTTGGTCCAAGTGTAGGCGCTATAGTAACTACTAGCCCCATTATAATATTCACTATTGGTCTTTTAGAGGGTGGAAAAATAACAAAAGCAATACCAAAAATACTAGGAATCATCGCTCCACCAAAAAAGCCTTGTAATGCACGAAAAATAATCATGGACTCTATGCTCCACGCTATAGAGCAAAAAACGCTCATTATAGTGAATCCTACAGCCGCTATGAAAAAGGCAATCCTAATTGATAAGCACTTAGCAACAAATCCAGAAACTGGTATTATTATAACCTCTGCAATCAAATAAGATGTCTGAACCCAAGATAATTCATCAGCAGAAGCAGAAAGCCCTGCAGCAATTGCTGGTAAGGAGCTGGCAACAATTTGAATATCTAGAATTGCCATAAACATTCCAATTATCATAGCAAAAAAAGCAAGTAATTGCTTGTTGGTAAGTGGTGGTATATCTTGATCTTCCGTGTTTTGCTCGATTTTATTATCTTGCATAAATATCCTGTATAAATGACGCATGCTAAGTGAAGGACTTACTTTAAGTAATCTTTAAGCTTATTCCTAATTAATTCTTGAGAATTGGCATAATAAAACTATAGCATGAAAATATCCGATGAGCAAAATACAGTTGCTGCTTCGCTGATATTACATTTTAAGTTTGACAAAAAGTACACTAAATTGAAGCAAATGCAAACAACTCAACCATCTTTATTTACGCTAATTTATTATACCACTTTACTACCTTTAACCTAAATGTTTATAGACAAAAAAGGTTTTTAATGATATATTTGGGCGCACAATACATAAATTACATTAAGTTATTTGCTTGCATTGTTTATAAATCTTAAAATTTTTATTGGTAAATCTAATATGAAAAAATTCTATATTCTCGTAGCCCTTCTATCTTCAGCTTTACTGACTAGCTGCGCATCTAAATCAGGTCACCAATTTTTAGGAAAAATGTCTAATCAAGAGATATCTAATCGATTAATTAAAGGACAAACTACAAAAGAAGAAGTGAAAATAATGTTTGGCGATCCATCAGATGTTGATCTATTACCAGATGGAAAAGAAAATTGGGTATATAGTTACGTCAGATCTGCTGATAAACTTGTCAATTATGTTCCTTACGCTAATCTTGTGTATAATGGTACAAATGATAATATTAAGAAATTAAAATTATTATTTACAACTTCTGGCGTTCTTGAATTCTTTGCATTCTCTAATTCACAAGGAGAAACTAAAAACGGACTTCTACAATAAAAACCCTTTTGTCCAAAAGTTTACTTATGCTTTGCAGGTAAACTTTTGGCACATTAACACTGCTAATACCTGGCAAAATTCAGGTTCGTTAACTATGAGCCCTTTATTTTTAAGCGGTATACAGCTATCACGAGCAAAGCAATTGCTAGGCTAAACCAAGTTATTGCGTATTCTAGGTGGTCATTTCTGATATATAGCAGGTTTTGAGCTGATAATGGCTTTAGATCTGCCAGTAAGTTACTTGAGTCCATTTGCAATAAATAAAAGTTTGCCAGAGGCAAGGCTAGTACTTCAGACATTTGTTGCAAATCTAGCGTAAGCCAAACATTACGAGCCACATCATTAGCTGGAATAAACATTTTCTTTTTTTCTGGTAATAAGGCTATACCTATAATATCCTGTTTTTCAATAGAATTCATCATATCTGAAATCTTGCTTTTATTGCTAGCAGCAAACCACCCACGAGCTACCATAACGATAGTGCCATTTTCAGTCTGAAAGGGCGAAAGCAAATTATAAGTATCTTTCTCATTTGAGCTAGTCCTACGTCCGTAAAGATGGATATCTTTAGCAGTCAAGAAATGTCCTGTTAATTTTATTTTTTTATAAATCACCTTCTCCAGCTCTAGCTTTTCTAAAGCCACTGGCGGTGATTTGAGGTTATTGGAGAGCGTCTCGATAAATAATTTTTTTTCCTCTAGCCTGCTAAGTTGCCAAACTCCAAGCGCAGTGCAAGTGATTATTACAACAACAGCTAGCAACATAAAACTAGATTTATACTTATTGATAGGTAACATTTATAATATATTGTTTTGAGATGGAAAAAGTTTAGTATATTGTGCAATAAATCATAAAGCAAATTAGCACAAGGTAAAGCATGAATGCACAAACTGATGTAAAATATAGAGTAGAAACTGATTCTTTTGGCGAAATTCAAGTTGAAGATAGGTATTACTGGGGAGCGCAAACGCAAAGATCTTTAGAAAACTTTAAAATTGGCGGGCAAAGAATGCCAACCGGTTTAATTCATGCTTTAGCCGTCTTAAAGAAATGTGCCGCAGGGGTTAATATGGAGCTTGGTATCTTAAAATCTGAGCTAGCTATCCCTATTATGCAAGCAGCTGACGAGGTATTATCCGGGGCACTAGACGAGCATTTTCCATTAGTAGTATGGCAAACAGGCTCTGGTACGCAAACTAATATGAATATGAATGAGGTGCTAGCTAGTATCGCTAATGAAAAGCTAAGCGGCACGAAAGGTGGAAAATCGCCAGTGCATCCTAATGATCATGTTAATATGGGGCAATCTTCTAATGATTCTTTTCCAACTGCTATGCATATCGCAACGGTAATGGAGGCTAAGAATAAGTTGCTTCCAGCCTTGCATGGTTTACATACCAACCTTACAAAAAAAGTTAAGCTTTGGAATAATATAGTAAAAATTGGCAGAACTCACTTGCAAGACGCCACCCCTATTACTTTAGGGCAAGAATTTTCAGGCTACGCTACGCAACTAAGCTACGCTATCAGTAGAATCGAGAAATCGCTAGAACACTTGTATTTCCTAGCGCAAGGAGGAACAGCGGTTGGTACTGGTATTAATTGTCATCCTGATTTTGCTAAAGCATTCGCAGCCAAGGTTGCAGAAGTAACTGGCTATCCATTTGAAACAGCGCCAAATAAATTTGAGGCTTTAGCCAGCCATGATGCGCTTGTTGAATTTTCTGGTACGCTTAACACTATTGCTACTAGTATGATGAAAATAGCAAATGATATTAGGCTACTTGGCTCTGGTCCTAGATGCGGTCTTGGTGAGTTAAATTTACCAGAAAATGAGCCGGGATCTTCTATTATGCCTGGCAAGATTAATCCTACGCAGTGCGAGGCGATGACAATGGTCTGCGCGCAAGTTATGGGCAATAATGTTGCAGTAACAATTGGCGGCTTTAATGGACATTTAGAACTAAATGTTTTCAAACCAGTTATTATTTATAACATTTTGCAATCGATAAATTTGCTCTCTAGTGCTATAAATAGCTTTAATGAGCATTGCATTGAAGGGCTTGAGCCTAATCTTAGCCGTATTGACCAGCTCCGTGAGCAGTCGCTAATGCTCGTTACTGCGCTAAACCCGCATATAGGCTACGATAATGCAGCAAAGATTGCTAAAAAAGCACATCATGATGGAACTACTCTCAAACAAGCAGCTATAGAGTTAAAATTACTTTCAGCAGAAGAGTTTGATAGATTAGTAGTGCCTGAGGATATGGTAAATTTGCAAAACTAATAGGAATAAAATAATGAATATCACTAACTTAGAACAAATACATAAGACAAAAGTACTAATTATAGGCTCAGGACCTGCGGGCTTAAGTGCTGCAATTTATGCTGCAAGGGCTGCACTAGAGCCTATCTTGTTACATGGCATGCAACCAGGAGGGCAGCTTACAATCACAACTGATGTAGAAAATTACCCTGGCTTTGCTACTAGCGTTCAAGGACCATGGCTAATGGAGCAAATGACTAAGCAAGCCGAGCATGTTGGGGCAAAAATCTTTTACGATTACGTCACTAATATTGACCTATCAAAGCGTCCTTTTGTTGCTAATACTGATTCAGGTAATGTCTATCATGCTGATAGCGTCATTATTTGCACCGGCGCGCAAGCTAAATGGTTAGGTCTGGATTCTGAAAAAGCCTTCCAAGGTTATGGTGTTTCTGGCTGCGCTACTTGTGATGGTTTCTTTTTTAAAGGCAAAGAAGTAATTGTTGTTGGCGGCGGTAATAGCGCTGTAGAAGAAGCGTTATATTTAACCAATCACGCTAGCAAGGTTACAGTAATTCATCGCCGTGATAGTTTTAGAGCAGAAAAAATTCTGCAAGAACGCTTATTTAAAAACCCAAAAATATCAGTAGTTTGGAATCATGTGGTAACAGAAATTGTTGGTAGTGAAAATCCTAAATCAGTCACTGGCGTGAAAATACAAAATACTATAACGAATGAAATTACTGACCTTGCTGGCGATGGCGTCTTTGTTGCAATTGGTCATCACCCAAATACTAATTTATTCAAAGGTCAACTTGAAATAGATTCTGAAGGGTATATAATCACCAAGCCTGATTCAACAAAAACAAACATTGATGGCGTATTTGCCGCTGGTGACGTGCAGGATAAAATATTTAGGCAAGCTGTAACCGCTGCAGGCACTGGCTGCATGGCTGCTCTAGAGGCTGAAAAGTTTTTAAATAACCTTGGGCATTAAGATTCTATGACTGAAATTAATAACGTTACCAATCAAACCTTAGCTCGCTCCTTGCCATGTAATATTCAAGCTGAGCAAATGCTACTTGGTGCTATTTTAATAAACTCTGAACTGTTAAACCAAGTAAATGAATTTTTGCGAGCTGAACATTTTTTTGAGCAACTGCATCAAAAACTTTATGATGCGGTAGAAAAAGTTATAGATAAAGGGCTAACCGCAACTCCAGTTATTGTTAAGAGCATGCTTGATAAAGATCCGCTTTTTCAGGAAGTCGGCGGTCTAGAGTATTTGCATAAAATAGCAACTATAGCAATGCTAGTAATCAATCCTAGAGATTACGGTAAGCTTATTTATGACCTTGCTTTGAAACGCAGTCTTATAAATATTGGTGAGGAAGTAGTCAATACTGCTTATAATTCAACCCCTGAGCACAACGCCACAGAGCAAATAGAAGAAGCAGAGAGTAAACTATACCACCTTTCTAGTGAGGGTATTGGTGATCGTAGTTTTGTAAAGTTTTCAGTGTCTATTGCGCAGGCAATGGAAAGCATAAATCGAGCAAAGAAAAGCCCTGGTCATGTTACGGGCTTATCAACTGGCTTTATCGACCTAGATTCTAAATTACTGGGTTTTCATAATTCTGACTTAGTTATTATTGCTGCTAGACCTTCCATGGGTAAAACTGCTTTTGCTATTAACCTTGCAATTAATGCCGCTAAAATCTTGCGGGCTAAAAATAAAGATACAAGCTTTAATGACATGCCTTGTGTGGGGTTTTTCTCGCTTGAAATGTCTTCTGAGCAGATAGCTGGCAGAGCTTTGTCCATCTATACTGAACTTGAGTCTACAGCGCTTAAGTCTGGTAAAATAAACGAGGAAGATTATAACAAAATTTGCGCAGCATCGATGGATTTTTCTGATTTACCATTTTTTATCGATGATACCCCTGCCCTTTCTATAGCAGCAATAAGAGCAAGAGCTAGAAGGCTAAAACGCAAGCATAACCTTGCTATGCTATTTGTAGACTACCTACAATTATTACATGGTACTAACAATAAATCTAATAATAGGGTACTTGAGGTTACTGAAATAACGCAAGGACTAAAGGCAATAGCAAAAGAGTTAAATATTCCTGTAATTGCCCTGTCGCAGTTATCAAGGGCAGTAGAAGGAAGGGTTGATAACAAACCTATGCTATCTGACCTTAGAGAATCAGGTTCTATTGAGCAAGATGCAGATATTGTGATGTTCCTTTATAGAGAAGAATATTACCTCTCTAGAACTGAGCCAGCCCCTGGCACTGATAAACATACTGAATGGCAAGCAAAACTTGAGGAGATACGTAACGTTACTGATATTATAATTGCAAAACATCGTAACGGAGCTATAGGTAATGTACGTATGCACTATAATACTCAATTCTCAAAATTTAATAACCATGCTGTGAAAAGGTAATATAATGCTACCTATTATTTTTGGTCTCTCTGGCACGCAGTTAAGCCAAGAAGAATATGCGTTTTTTAAAGAAAATGAAGTATTTGGCTTTATAATTTTTTCGCGCAATATTGAATCTAAGAAGCAACTAAGGGAACTTACAAACTCACTAATAGAGCTATACCCAAATCGCAAACCTTTTATATGTATAGACCAAGAAGGCGGCAGGGTAGCGAGGCTTAAACCACCTATAGGCAACAAGCTATATCCTCCTGCTAAGTATTTTGCTGATAAATACAAAAAAGCTGGTGATAATAGCAAGGTGCTGCAGGAGCTTGAGAATAACTACTCAGAGCTTACGCAGGAACTGCTAGAGCTTGGTATCGCCTCACCTCTTGCTCCTATAGCTGATTTGTACTACCAAGATGCTCATGATGTTATAGGCGATAGAAGCTTTGGCACTGATGTTACTCAAGTAGTAGAATTATGTAACGCAGCAGTAGCAGGCATACGCAAAGCTGGTGGCTTAGCTACTATAAAACACATTCCAGGTCATGGTAGAGCAAAAGTTGATAGCCATTTAGAGTTGCCATTTGTTACTGCTAGCTTAGATGAATTGATGGCAACAGATTTTGCAGTATTCAAGGAACTTGCTAAAAATACACAAATAGACTTTGCTATGACGGCTCACATAGTTTTAAAGGAGCTTGACCCTAATTTACCAGTGACTTTATCAAAAAAAGCTATTAGATTTATCAAAGAAGATCTTGGCTTTAAAGGTTTATTGATGTCAGATGCTGTTGAGATGCTGGCGTTGCATAAAGGCGTTGATACAAACAATCAAACTGCTTTTAGCGCAAATTTAGCCAAAGTAGCTAAAGAGTCTTTAGAAGCTGGCTGTGACCTTGTTTTACACTGCACTGGTGATATTGACCAAATGGCTAGTATTGTTAGTGCTTTAACACCTTATAAAAAATTTCTTAACTTTAACACTTAACTTACTGATATTTAGGAGGATTTATGACTTATTGCAAACACTCAAACCAATCAAACCACCCTTTCGTGCTACCAGAATTACCTTTCGCTAAGGATAGTTTTGCACCACATTTTAGCGGTGAAACTTTTGATTATCACCATGGCAAACACCATCAAGCTTACGTTACCAACCTAAATAATTTATTGCAAAATAACGCTAATTTGGCTAGTAAAAATTTAGAAGAAATAATTGCTATTTCAGCTTCAGATGCTTCTCTTACTGCTGTTTTTAACAACGCCGCTCAAGTTTGGAACCACAGTTTCTTTTGGCACTCAATTAAGCCAAACGGCGGCGGTAAACCTAGCGAGAAGTTGCTAACTCAAATTAGCAAGGATTTTGGTAGTTTCGAAACTTTTATTAGCGAGTTTAAGCAAGCAGCAGTTACTCAGTTTGGTAGTGGCTGGGCTTGGCTTGTTTGGCACGAGCAAAGGCTTAAAATAGTCAAAACCGCTAATGCTGATACCCCTATTGTAAAAGATATGCACCCTTTACTTGCTTGCGACGTATGGGAACATGCCTATTATATTGATTACCGCAATAGACGTCCTGATTATGTCACGACCTATATTGAACATATGATTAACTGGGAGTTTGCAGAGAAGCACTTTGCGGTAATTTCTTAATCCTTAAGCATGTTATATAATAAATTTGAACAAAATATAGCTAAGCTCCTTAGCTCAAGGGGCTTAGCTAAGCTTGCAGTTGCGGTATCAGGAGGAGCTGACTCTACGGCTTTATTGCTATTAGCGCATGAATGGGCTGCGGCTAATAATTGCGAAATAGTCGTGATGACTGTGAATCATAACTTAAGACCTGAGGCAAAGGCAGAATGTGATTATGTAGCGCAGCTTAGCGAAAGCTTAGGGCTACAATGCTTCCAGTTAAACTGGTATCCATTAGACCTCCTGCCAAACCCTACTACAGAGAGTAATTTGGGCGTCGATCCGGTGCTCAAATCCTCACGTACATTTGAGTACGCTGCGGTTCTGCGCTCCGTGTCTCCTGCAAATTCCTTCTCTGTAGCGAGTTTCGCAGGAGGTCTACTAGGTATAAGTGGTAACATGCAAGCGGTCGCTAGAGCTGGAAGATATAAATTAATGACTGACTTATGCCACAAGCTTTCTATTTCCACCCTACTTACTGCGCACCACCAAGATGATTATATCGAAAACTTTCTAATTAGGAAAAAACGCAAAAGCGGCTGTTTTGGACTAAGCAGCAGTAACATTACTTTTCATAATAATATCAGAATCTTAAGAGCATTATTTGACATTTCTAAAGCGCAACTTATAGATTATCTCAAAGCTAAAAAAATACAGTGGTTTGAAGATGAGTCTAATTATTCTAGCAAATATCAAAGAGGGCAAATAAGGTCGCTGTTTAGCAGTTATACTGAAACAGAGTTAAGTAAGGTTAAACATTCAATATTAGATGAGCAAGCTACAATTAACCTAAAAGCAGAGACGCTTTCTAAAGAGCTAGCTGCCGCTATAGCAGAAGCTGTGGCAATCAACCAACTTGGCTTTGCAATAATAGATTTAGCTATTTTTTCTAAAATGAACTCAGAAATAAAGCTACATTTACTTAACTTTATCCTTACTATTATTGGCGGCGAATTAAAAATTCCACGCGCAGAATCTACTTTTCTTATTATTGCATTACTTGAGGATAACCAAAAATTTAATAAGACTATTCATGGCTGCAGTGTTAAAAATTTAAATGGTAGCTTGCTAGTACATAGATGTTTTGGTAAAAAAATTCCGCCCGCTATTATTTGGCAAAATGGTGCTATTTGGGATAACCGCTTTCGCTGCGAAGAGCTTGGATTACCTAAAAAAACAAAACTATACGTCGATAGCCTTACTATGGAAGAGTACAGAACAATAAAATCAGAGCTGCAGCTGGACCAGCTGAAGGCTTTAAGCTTTAACAATCACCAAGCTATTTTATTTACTTTGCCTATGCTGAAACTAACGAAGATAGAAGGAGAAACAACCATTATTCCTCCTTCTTCATTAAGACGTAATTCAAGTGCAGATATTCCTTTTAGCATTTGCTTTAAGCCGCTATTTACATCACGTTTTATACATTTTATTTAATAGCTAGCCCCTAAGAGTCTGCCTTGAAAGTTTTTAAGGTTCAGCTAACCTCTTTAACATAATGGCAATCATATTAATTTTGCACAAAAAGTTTTCTGCTGCAAAGCAGCTAGGTATGACTCTAGCAGAGTGCTAAAGATAAACTAAGAGTATAGCAATACTCACTTAAAAAGCGAGGTTGCTATTTACTTTAGCTGTATTTTCTAGGCAAGACAAATACAAACTTTGCGCCTTTGACTCCATCACTTTCTGCTCTGATTTGACCGCCATGTGCTTTGATAGTTTTTTCACATAGCGCCAAGCCAACGCCACGACCACCAGCAGGAGTTTTGGTTTTAGAACTTACTGTAAAGCTGCGGAATACGTCTTTAAGCTCAAGCGGAGGTATCCCTATACCCTCATCAGCAATAGCAAATTCTATAGCACCATCCACAGTGCCTAGCTTTAGAGTGATAGTTCCTTCTTTGCTATATTGAATAGCGTTAATAATCAAGTTATCTAGGGTGGTTTTCATGTAATGTTCATCACAATTGACCATGATATTTTCCTCAACCTGCACCAAGAATTCTAGCTCCTTGCTATTCAGATATAATTTTTTGCAATATTCTAGCCTATCATAAACTAGGTTGCTTAAATCAACTGGCTTTTTATTTATCTTATAACTGAGGCTAGAAAGTTTAGAAAGATCTATCAAGTTATTAACTAGGCTACTCAGCCGCTCTGAACTCTTGGCAATTTCTTTAATCGCACTACGACGCTGCTTTTCTGTCAGTTTATCGTAACTTTCATCAAGCACTTGCCCCATACTAGTAATACCAGTAATAGGCGTGTGTGCCTCGTGTTCAAGGTTACGTAAAAACTCATTTTTCAGTTGAAATGATTTTTCTAATTCTTCGTCCTGTTCCTCGATTCTCTCCCCTAAGTGACTTGCTTTTTGCTCTGTGAGTTCTTGATGTTCTTGTTTGGGTTTAAAAAATATTACTATAGCCGTGCCAACAATCATTAACGAGTACATAAAGATAAATTGCGGTGAACCTATGCTAAAATCGATAGTTTCTAGCCCGCTATAAAACTTATAGAACTGCATGCTTAAATAAAAACCTACAAGTATCATAGCTAACGCAATCTTCCATCCAACAAGGACAATTGCTATTACCATATTTATTGTAAATACTACAAATTGCAATTGCCCAAAATCGCTAACCATAACAAAAAAGCTGCTGAAAAAGGTAAGCATATAAAATATGACAATATGCCAAGAAAATTGTACAATTTTTTGTTTGATTTCTTGTTTTATACTAAGCGGCCATATAGGGTACATTGCAAGTAATACACCAGTAATCATCATAATTTGATAAATAGCTAGTATAATTTTACCGTTGTCTTTCAAAAGTTCCACTTGGGTTGAATACATGGTGGTAAAGGTATAAAATATACAATATATGCCCAGTCCCATATAAGTAAACTCGTTAGTCGGGGCGTGTTTTTTACAGAATGCAAGGAAACGAAACTTCGAGGCTAATTTTATTGATTTAATAATAAGGTTTTGTCTATTAGTGTTTAAAGGGGTCTTATAATCCCTATCTTTTCTCCAGCCTCCTTCCTGATTTAACAAATAATGACTACCTATGAGAAAAGTAAGATTAATTATGATTGCTGGAATAATACTATCCATTTCTATATCCATAATATTCCACAAAACGACAGTAATAAAGCCAGCTGCCATGCCTATTAATATAGTTTTTTTAGTGCTGCGAAAACCTAAAATAGCTAGAAGCAAAGGTACTGTAATTATTGGCATATAAAAACTTGCTGATGTCATAACTATACTAAGAAGGTCGTTCTTTGATAAAGCAAGGTAAATGCCAACAAAGCCTATTATAATTGAAAATATTTTTGATAAAGCCAAATCTCCCATTTTTATTTTTAAAACTTGGTTTATATCATGCGCAAAAAGTACTGAGGAGGAATTAATACGTGAATCAGCAGTAGACATCGCCATAGAAGCTATGCCTACTATGACAAGACCCTTCAAGCCTGTATAAGTATAATTGTCTACTAGGTAGCTAATTATTTGGGTAGGTTGAAGGGTAGAATCTATATTAAAAATTAAAAATGGTATCCATGCTATAACTAACTTAATTACCATAAATAGAAAAGCAGAAATAAAAAAAGCTTTTTGTACTTGCGCAACATTCTTTCCTATAGAAATTCGTTGAAAATCAACTGAATCTATGCTTGGGATAATGAAATATAGCATCAACGGGATCATTTCCCAAAATTTAGGGTTATTAAAATTTACTACGTTACCCCAACTAAATTTAGAATTTTCTAAAGCAGCTGCTATAGTAAATCCTGAATCATAAGTATGATTCCAAACGATTATACCTATAAGTGGTACAACAAAGCCAAATGTAATAAATTGTACTACATCAGTGTAAGTGACTGCCCTTATACCACCAAATGCAGAATATAATACAACTACTATAGCGGCAATAATAATTGCATATGTACCCTCTATGCCTAAAAAGTAATTAAACAAATTGCCAAATACTTTAAATTGCACTGCTATACCACCTATATTTTCTATAATCCCACAAACTGCAGTTATTAGCCTTACCTCCTTGCCATATAAGTCTCCCATAGCCTCAGCTACTGAGGTTTTGCCTAAAAAGCTCCCCATTCTAGGAATAAAAAAAACAGCCACGATAATAAATGATATCGTCATACCGCTTGAAGCGATAAGGTAATATAGACCGTCAGAATAAGTCTTTGATAAAGTAATGAAAAAACCGCTGCCACTCACCCAAGTAGCAACAATAGTAGCAACTAAAGCTCCTGTAGAAAAATTCCTACCACCTAAAGCATAATCTCTAATATTTTTAACATTTCTTCCATAATAAAGTCCTACTGCCAAGTTAACAGCCAAAAATCCAACAAAAATAGCTATATCTATATTAAACAAAATTGTACCCCTTGGTTTAAATGTATCAACTTATGGTTAAATATCTTCTCAAAATGGATACTAAGCCAAAATTAGCAAAAAAACTAGAACAAATTTTAGCTTTTTCTCTTTTTAGTTGAGGTAAAACTTGTTCTAGGCTTGTTGCTTTCCGGCTTTGAGGTAGCTAATTTTTTTTATCTAGCTGCCGGTATTGCTCTTCAGAAATAACGTAAACTTGAACTTATACATCTACTCTACCTAAAATGCTGGGTACTATGGCTAAACTAAATAAACAAAAAAAGGTTATATGGTAAAAAATAAACAGACTGACCTTAAAAAATTCTTGCAAAACCAAGAAAATATAGCTGATTTAATACGAAAATGACGAATCTTGCAAAATCCATTTGGACTATTTAAAAATGAAAATCGGTATAACAGAATTTTTGACTAGCGACTTACTTCCAGTATAATTTCATTATTATAATAATTAACGCGCAAGTTATAGTAATAGAACTCTGAATTAGAATAGGGTGTAACGATAAAGACAAGGCGTAAACCAACCATAATACAGAATCAATACAAATGATTACGTACATAAGCAATGATACACTATGAGCAGAACGAGATTTCCATATTTTGATTACTTGAGGCACAAGAGATATTGTCCCTAGTGTTGCTGCTAAAAGCCCTATTAATTCGATATTTTTAAACAGTGACATAGGCTACCCCCCAACAAAAAATTACATCATTTTGTCACGCCTTCTCCTTTTTGTCATCACCTCGCAGGAGGGGGGTCCAGCACTGAGAACTGGATTCCTGCCTTCGCAGGAATGACATTTACCCTGTCATAAAAAATCTGTGACAAATTAACCTAAGTCGATGGTGGCTTATAATTTTCATCGTGCTTAGCGAGCAGCTCTTTTGCAATGAATATACTTTGCTGCAGCTTGCCCTGCGCCACTATACCCTGCCCTTCACGAAACAAAGCTGGCAATACCCCAGAATAATGTATTTCTAATTCTTTAACATTATCTGTTATGATAAATTTAATTTTACCAGGAGCAATTCTTACTATAGAGCCAGCTTTTACGAGTCCCCCTACCCTCATTTCTCGGCTTACATCAGCCTGATGAAGTTTAGAAGGCGGATAAAAAAACACTATATTTTGCTCTAGGTTATGCAGGATTATATAGACACCAAGCCCTGTTACTATTAAACAAAAAGTAACTAAAGCTAACTTAAACTTTGTCTTTTTGTGCATTACGTACCTTTCGCCTGTAGTCAAACCAAGTCTTTAGGAATAGCAAGCACAAACCTATGGTAGTCAATAAATATCCAAGCGTTACTTCATTCATACTGTTCATAATAGCTTTATTTATTTTCTACTTCAAGTGTTTTTAGCTTTTTTCTTAGCACCAACCTTTGGTTGCGCTGGATCTTTTTCCTTAGCTTTGATTTTTGCTGTCTCAATTATCTCTGCAGCTTGCTCTGAAGTTACAGTAAAAGGGTCTATTTGCTTAGGAATTGAAGTAAATTTATTCTCATATTTAATATATGGACCATATTTTCCTATGCCAATAGTAATCTCGCTAGTGCCGCTAGGATGCGAGCCTAGGTTTAGCGGTAATTGCAAGAATTTAATAGCTGCTTCAAGCGTTAGATCTTTAGGCAAGACTCCAGGAGGCAATGGCGCTCTTTTTGGCTTTTCAAGTTTAGAAATTTGTTCGCCTAACTGCACGTACCAGCCATAAGGACCTTTTTTAAGGTAAACATCTTCGCCATTTTGATTTTGACCAAGGATTTTATTATTTTCTGGTTGCGCCCCTTCTGTATTTTGGCTTGTATCTTCCTCTGCGCTAGAAGTTTCTGAGGTGATTTGTTTCCTAAAATTGCACTCAGGGTAATTGCTACAGCCTAGGAAAGCACCAAATTTACCTAATTTTAAGCTAAGTTTGCCGTTAGTGCAGCTAGGACAAATTTTCTTCTTTTCGTTAATGACGCCAGCTTCACCAAACAAATGATGATCTAAAGCTTGTTCTAAATGGCTAATTACATCAATAATTTTGTACTCACTAACACTTGCTATGTTACTGTTAAAACCTGACCAAAACCCTTGCAGTAAGTTTTTCCACTCAAGCTTACCGCCAGCCACTTCATCAAGTTCATTCTCAAGCTCTGCCGTAAAGTCATATTGCACGTATTTTAGGAAAAAACCTACCAAAAATGCTGTAACTAAACGCCCAAGCTCCTCAGGTATAAAGCGTTTTTTGGCTAAAGTGACATATTTTCTTTCTTGCAAAACTGATAAAATAGCTGCATAAGTCGACGGTCTACCAATACCGAGCTCTTCAAGTTTTTTCACCAAACTAGCTTCAGTATATCTTGGTAGTGGCTCTGTGAAGTGTTGTTGCGGTTTAATTGAATTTGTCTTAACCTTCTCGCCTTCCTTCAATACTGGCAGTGTTTTATCTTCTTCTTCTGCAGTATCGTCAGTACCTTCACGATAAATACGATAAAAACCATCAAAAGCTATAGTAGAACCATTAGCACGGCAAGAAAAAGCTTGGTCTTCTGAATCTAAATTAGCAGCAACCATGTCTATAAGCACGTTTTCCATTTGACACGCCATAGTCCTTTTCCAAATTAGCTCATAAAGTCGTTGCTGATCTTTATCAAGCTTACCTTCAAGCTGCTGCGGGTTTAACCTAATATTAGTTGGTCTTATCGCTTCGTGCGCCTCTTGAGCGTTTTTAGCTTTTGACTTATAAAGCCTTGGCGAGCTAGGGAGGTATTTATCACCAAAATTTTCTTCTATTAAGCTACGTATAGATTGCACAGACTCTGCTGATAACGTAACGCCATCAGTTCTCATATAAGTTATAAGCCCTTGCACCTCGCCGCCTATATCAATACCTTCATATAGTTTTTGCGCAATCTGCATCGTTTTCTTAGCACTAAAGCCCAGCTTACGAGCAGCTTCCTGTTGCAATGATGAAGTAATAAAGGGCGGTGATGGTTGGCGTTTTTGTTGCTTTTTCTCAATGCTGCTAACAGCAAATTGCTTATTCTGTAATCTTGCCTCTAGCTCTTTTGCTTGCTCTTCACTTACAATAGAGAATTTCTCCAGTTTGACGCCGTCAATATAAGTAAGTTTAGCATTAAAAGCTTCAGATTTGCTATTTAGCATACCAAGCGTAATATCCCAGTATTCCTCTGTTTTAAAACGCTCTATCTCATCTTCTCTTTCACAAATTAAACGCAAAGCAACAGATTGCACCCTACCGGCAGATTTGCAGCCAGGTAATTTTCGCCACAATATAGGAGATAAAGTAAAGCCAACAAGGTAGTCTAAGGCTCTACGTGCTTGCTGGGCATTAACTAAATTAATATCAATAGCTCTTGGGTGCTTTATTGCTGCTTGCACTGCAGTTTTAGTGATTTCATTAAAAGTTATGCGCTGCAAAAAGTCTGGAGATTTTATTAGTTTCTTCTCCTTTAATACTTCTGCTACGTGCCAAGCTATTGCTTCTCCCTCTCTATCAGGATCGGTTGCTAGATATATTATATCTGCATGTTTTGCAGCTTTAGCTATCTCTTCAATATGCTTAGTAGATTTGCTACTAACCTCATAACGCATTTCAAAGTTAGATTCTGGTACGACAGAACCATTTTTTGATGGCAAATCTCTTATATGACCAAAAGAAGCTTTTACCTCGTAATCTTTACCAAGATATTTTTCGATAGGCTTCTTTTTTGCTGGTGACTCTACAATTAGTAAATATTTCATAGCTTAAATTATGTTTTAAAACTTCCCAACACTATAACAACATTATTTATATAGCAATGAAATTTTATTCCCCGGGTATCTTATAATACTTCCAGCGAGTTCAAATTCAAGCACTATATAGTATTACAGCAGGTAATTAAAGAGTTAGTAGAAAAGCAAGCCATGTGACTTATATTCTGTTAACTATGCAGAACACACCCCCCTTCCTTAATGACGCAAGATCAAATCGAATCTGTGAGTTCATGGCTTCTTAAGAAAATTTGCCAAACTTTATAAAAAAGCTATAAAAAGCTCTTGTGCAAAAGTTTTAATACAGCTATAGATATCAAACTATAAATTAATTTTAAATAGGTAATTCTAAGTGTTATTTGCATTTGATTTTGAGGATACAATAGTTAACGGACTCTTACATAATAATTTATTATTTCTTATAAAAAACGGTGTGTTTGGCAAGGAAGAGCAAGATAAAAAAATCTCTAAACTCGTACAAGAGCTATTAGAGCCTACGACTCAACAAGGAGTTAACTTAATCAACATCTTGGGCGAGCCCGACGCTAATTTGCTTAATTCAGACGAGGGTACACAAGGCTTAGCAATAGATTTAGCAAACCAAATACTGAATGGAGGCAAGCTGCTTCCAAAAACAACAGATAGAACTAAGCTTCCTACAATTTTTAAATTTAAAACAGAATTAGGTGAACTGTTTCAGGCAATAATCAAGAACAATCATGATATCGCTATTGTTTCTAACACAGAATTTCCAGTAGCAGTAGGGCTAGCACTGAGAAACTTAAGGTTTAAAGAGGAAGAAATCAACGAGATACCAATAATTACTGGTATTAGACCTAATGGCAAATTTGAGCATATGCAACTTGCACTTCAAGCACTATCTGCAAAAGGCAAAGTCTATGACAGATCTGAAATTGTACTATTAGATGATAGATTTGACAATATACACTCAGTTAGAAGCATTGCTGACGGGATTCAAGTACCACTACACATAAAGGAAATGGACATGGTCGAGGGCAAGGTAAAATACTTAAAAGAAGCTGCTGATATGGCGCAATCAAAACCTGCCATTAACCATGCACTACGTTTTGACTTATCAAAATATCTTGCTAGAGAGCTTGTTAATAGTATAAAAAGTCCAGAAGAATTCGAAGCTACTTTCCAGCCATTAATATCAATAATACAAGAGAAGTGTGGAGTAAAAGCTACTACACCTTGTGGTGGCTATTATAGTGGTCAAAAATGGCAGCCGTCTGTGTTTTTAACTTTAGATAAGCATATTGAGCAGCATGTTGAAGCCATTGTAGCACAGACATTTCAAGAAATTAAGGGAAAATTAAGCGCAAAACTTGTTAATAAGGCTGATGAAGACGAGGAGTTTGGAGAAAAGGAGGAGTTCGGAGAAAAGCCTAGTACTGTAAAGGAAGACGAGGAATTCGGAGAAAAGCCTAGGGCTGGAGAGGAAGACGAGGAGTTCGGAGAAAAGGCAGCGCCTTTATCGGCACAACCAACTACAGTGGCTAGCGAATCGGCAGCACCTGTAGGAGATGCACCAGCAGCAGAACCTGTAGAATCAGATATTATCGGTAGCGCTACCTGTGTAATACTTTAACGAAAGAATAGTAGTTTATTTTTAAATCAAGGCGAAGGACAGCCCCAAGTCTTGGTTTATCAATATACTGTAGTCTTTCCAAACTAATTCCTAAGAGAAAGTTTTAATGCTAAAATTGTTCTTAGAAGTTAGTTTGGAAGGAAGCCTACCTTTCCGCACTCTCATACCCGCGCGCTTTTGTATCCCTATTCCTATTTATATAGCAATGAAATTTTATTGCCTGGGTATCTTATAATGCTTCCAGCGAGTTCAAATTCAAGCACTATAGTATATAATATAGGCAATGGTAGCCCTGTTTCTTTTAATAAATCATCAAATTCAATTGGCGTGGATGATAGGAGCTCTGCCACTTTTTTACGCATATTATTATCTATATCTTTAACATAGTATCCTGCTAAAGGCTTGAAGTTATTATTACTTGAAGCAAAATCTTCTAAGGATTTTGTCAGAACAACTTCATAATTAGGTAAATTATCGATTATATCTTGCGTTGACTCCAGCATATGCGCCCCTTCTCTTATAAGCTTATTAGTACCTTGGCATCTTGGGTCAAGAGGAAAACCGGGCACAGCAAATACTTCTCTATTATGCTCCAGCGCATACCTCGCGGTTATCAAAGAGCCAGATTTAAAACTCGCCTCAATTATAGCAGTTCCTAAAGATAATCCAGATATCAGCCTATTACGCTGCGGAAAATGTTGTCCTAGAGGTTTTGACCCTACTGGCAATTCAGCAATAATAAGTCCTCCAGAAGCAACTATTTCTTCATATAACCTAGCATTTTCTGATGGATAGATATGATCAATACCACCAGCTATTACAGCGATTGTTTTATTTGGCGCTGCTTGATGAACAGCTGTATCTATTCCCCTAGCCAGTCCTGAGACAGTAACATAATTTCCTTGTTCCACTAAGTCTTTTGTAATTTTTGCTGCGAAGCTGCGACCATTAATAGAAGCATTCCTAGCGCCTACTATGGCAAAACATTTATGGTAATTAAGTAAATCAATATTACCTTTATAGCTAATTATGGGCGGGAAATCTGCAATTTGCTCTAGTAATTTTGAATAGCCAGCGCATTTATAACTAATAAGCTTAGCATTATTTTTAGCTAGCAGCTCTAGCTCTTTTTGAGCGTCACTTTCTGAGAATATCTTTATAGGTTTTGCTTTACCACCACGAAGAGATAATTCTCCTGCATTTTCTATGGCAAGCCTTGGACTACCAAATAATTTGATTAAAGAAGCGAAGCTGCGAGGTCCTATATTCTCACTTCTTATTAGCCTTAAAATATCTAAAAGTTCTCCATCATAAACTGAAGTTTGCTTCCCTAAAAATAATTCTTTAAGCATAATATATTTGCAATCTATAATTTAAAGTTTTTTGTATAACACAAATTTAGGTTGAATAATACAAAATAAATTAGTTGCAAATTATAATTTATAGCTCTAATCTAATCGCCCTAAGACAGGCTTCATTTCACCTATTATTTCTGAAGGAAATGTATCTACAATAACATAGCCGTCTAGAGTAGCAGAGATTACTTTAGGTAACATTTCCATATATGATACGTCTAATGGAATTGCAAGATCAACTCTTTGGGCTCTTATTGCTTCAACAGAAGTAACTATTAAATCTTCTGTAAGTTTCTGCGATTTTAATTTTATTAATTTACCATCACGTTTTTCATCTTTTAGCAGTAAATCAGCATTATGCTTTAATAGTAAATCGCATATTTTGCTATGCCCAGCCCTCATAGCACTGCGCAAAGGCGTCTCACCACTAGCTATTGTATGAACGTCAGCCCTATGCTCTAATAGTAATTCGCATATTTCTATATGACCACTTACCGCTGCATTATGCAAAGGAGTATAGCTGTACAAACTTTTTCTACTTTCAATATCTGCTTTATTCTTTAATAATGACCTACAAGTTTCTATATCTCCTCTACCAGCAGCTTTACATAAAGAAAAAGCAATGTCAAATCTACTATCC
>JAIXRE010000083.1 GCA_027485375.1 Rickettsiaceae bacterium
GTTGTATTAAATATATAATTATTGAAAAATTCAAAAGTGCCCTGATTCATTAAGCCAGAAACAAGCGCAATCTTTACTACCCTTATAACTAAATCTGTTTGGTTTATCTGCGTCATACCAAGCAAAAACATCATGCCATAAACCATGATATACAAACTAAGCAAAGCACGAATATAATTAAAAAAATTCGTGCATCCAGAACCATTGACGTCACCTTCATAACAGGTCATATTTTTGAACATCTGTTTGGATGCGTCACCAATCGTATCCTTGAGATAAGTAAGTAGCGGCGTAGTGACTAAGTTGCTAAATAAACCTACTGGAGTATAAACAGAAAGCTTTACTGAATATTGACCAAATGAATCTTTATAATCTTCTGGTTTATTATTAATCTTCAACCATAATATCTTTGGATCTGTGCCTACATTATTGATAATAGCTTTACCTTGGTTATCTATATTTACGCTGCCTCCCGCATGCCCAGCTACTCCGCTAGTATTAATATCTACCCCTGCTGGTGCAAAGACGTAATCTATACGACCACGATCTGCAAAACTATCAGTTAGATACTGTCCATTAATACGGCGACATTTAGTCTGCTTAATGTTAAGTATATATCCCCCTGTATTATTAGCAAACTGACCATCATTACTGATAAAACGATACTGCAGATAACCAGTATTAGCAGATTGATATGTTTGGTTATAAATAATCTTATAATTAGGGTTATTGTTATAAGCCTGCTGGTTAGCTTGGATTGAAGCAAAAGCATAAGTACTGCCTCTTGACGCCCCGTTAGTAGGATTTACTTGATTATCTAGACGCCATAGCAAGGCAGTAGCAGTATCCGCTGAAAACCAGTATTTATATGGTCCTGTATTATAAGTTCCGCCATTTGTACTATTAGCTCCGCTACAATCTTGAGGTAGAGAGACGAGCAGATTATTTATATCGTCTGACCATGGTATCGTATAAGTACCATCATATAAATATGGTTTTGGCATTGAATCTGAACTTGTAGGCTCCCAGCAACCCACCCAGTTACAAGTTACAACCCAATCGCCTAAACTTAGAATGCAATATCCCTGATTCCAGATAGGCAAAGGCACGCCAAGCAATGAGCAAGTTCCATAGCAAGATTGCCCGCATCTATCATTCCACGTACAGGTACTTACATAAGAGCCAGAATAGGCAGAATACCTTCCACAAATAGGGCTATAGCTAGTTTGGTTTTCTGAACAATCAGCATTTACCAGTTGTTTAGTAAATACATCTCTTTGCGCTACTGCATTAACTCCACTAATAAGGCTACCATCAGCATTACTAAGTTGTCTCTTATTTGGAGAAATTGATACTATTACTTCATCGTTAGTATAAAGCTCGGCAATATTACTCCACGAATCACGTTGTGCGTTAAAAATTAATGACAATGGCTCACTGCCCTCGATAACACGAGGAATAGGTATTTTATTAGCGTCAGAATCTACATCTAAATCAGATTGCAAATTATATTGTGGCAAGTAAGCTCTACATAAACTAACCTCTCCACTAACAGTAAGATCAGTCTGTTGACCAGCCTCTACAGGCATATTTGTATCAAGCCACTTACCATAGCTATTACTGTCTAATGCTACGTGACCATTAGCGTCAATAACGCCGTTATAATTAGCAGAAGCTTTTAGCCTTACTACCCTTTGTTTTTGATTAATCTTCCTTACGCTCCCGTCATCCTCATAGTTATAGCGATATAAACAGCCAGTCGTAATATCCATACCACCAAAAGCCGCAATAATCATCATCACAAAGGCTACTAATACACCAACTAACGTTAACGTAAAAAGCAAGATTGATAGTTTATCACCTTTCATAAAATCCTATAATCCATTGCAGCATTACCATTTACTTTATTTACTAGACATCTTATCTGCAGCGCCAGCTTCTGTTTTCCCACCAGAAGACATTTTATCTGCTGCTCCAGTAGCCCCGCCAGCCCTACTTTTTTCAGCAGGTTTTGGAGCGCTATCTCCCCCTCCTCCACCTTTTGAGCTCTTACCTACCTGCTTTGCCGCAGCCGCCGCCGCAGCAGCTGCAGACGCCGCAGCATTAGCTAGCCTCATTGGTCCAGCAGTGACGCCGTCCATGATAGGACCACCAGTAATTTCAGAGGCAAATTGCCCTATTGATTGCGAGAAAAAGTAGAAAATAATACAAAATACCAGCACATATGCTAAGTCATTAGCCAGTAAAAAAATATCTGAGATAGTCACAATTTCGAATAATATTACTGATATTCTTTTCCAGCCCTGCCCTGAATAATATTTAATTAATTTATAACCTACACTATTTTGGCATTCCTGCGCATCTACCTCAGGCAACCTTATTTCAAATGTGCTAAATTTAATGTCTGCAGCAGCATAGTCATAACGCTGAAACTGACAATTTTTGTATATAGCACTATCATACATAGTAAGTAGCAGTGCTAAAAATCCAGCAATAACCGCGGGCTGCAAAGCGCAAGATATAACTATTTTAAGCCAGCTATCAAAGTAGCTTTTAGTACGGTTAAACAAGGCAAATGGTATAAAAATCGGTGAAATATAAGTCATCACGTAAAGCGTAACCAGACATACCATATAATGAGTGATAAAATATAAGACAATTGAAAGGAACATTACAAAAAATAAAATGCTTGAAATCACAATCAACATATTGCCCCCTAGGAAGAAGCCAAGCAATACTATAAAAAAGGAAAATGTCGTTGTTGATTGTAACGATTCCATAGCGCTTGCACCAGGAGTACCAAAATTAACGCTTGCGCCTGATGGCGCACTATCGGTAGGTATAGTGCTTGGTATGTTTGCAAGAATAGGAGAAGCGTTATACATCAAGCGCACACCAAAATAATAGGCAAGCCGGCAATCTATAGAGTCCCAAATTCCATAACTTTTATAGCCTGGTGGATATTTTGCAGAATCAAATTGACATAGCCCTTTTGAGCCGCCGCTATTAAACACTATTTCTGCAAAGCTAGTCGCAGCGCTAGTAAGCAAGGGCAAGCCATAAGTCAACATACCATTTTGCGGGGCAGCTCTATCTTGTGACCATGAAGAAGGAGAAAGTCCTATGGAAAAATAAACAACAAAAATAAGTTTTAGGACAAATATTGACGCTTTATCTATATTAGCATATTCACTATTCATCACTAAGTTAAAGCCATAAAATATTACATATATAATCAGAGCGGCGCCTATGGAAGCCTGCATAGTTCTTTGGAAAGCAGGAAAAGGCTTAAGGACTGTTAGAGAGATTTGGTCATTTTGACAATTATTTCCTGTATAAAACACCTTATCGAGAGTTTCCTTTAAGCAATTTACCGCCATACCAGAAAAATTAAAAGCAGACTGGCTTTTCAAATGTCCATTAGAACAAGATTCACCAACCATAGAACAAGAATTTATGCCAATCTCAGGAACTACGCTAGGCACGCTAGTATTCCTGCAAGCTACCGGCAATAAACCTCTTGAGGTTGGCATATAAAGGCACATTTGGCTATTTTTCACCAGCACTGTTAGAGGAATCTCACGCAGAAAGCTATTGCCACCAAGTCGTGGATTATTATTAATTGCGCCAAGCGTTATAGTTTGACCTACATTCATAGCAACAGGGGTACAGTTTATAGTATCGGCATTCTGCAAACACAATTTA
>JAIXRE010000043.1 GCA_027485375.1 Rickettsiaceae bacterium
AATCGCTGGTATTGACTTATCAACAAAAATCTAAAATTATAATTACCTAATTAATTACCACCTTGAGTTTAATTTGTCATTAGCTTTTTTGTCTTTTGCCTATAATTTATACCACCCAATACCCTTGAACGGATACCTTTGTGCACGTATTTTATATGCGCCTGAAGTAGCCTCTATAAAGTAAAATTATTGTAGCCTAAGCCGCAGCTGGCAGGTTGCTATCAAAGATATATGCGATTATATCTGCTACCTAATTGAGTTAGTATCTCGTACCCTATGGTAGCGCTTGATTCTGCTACTTGCTGAGTAGTGCAGGAATCGCCTATTATTTCTGCATATTGACCAAGAAAAATAGCAGAAGAGGGTATGTCAGTAACATCCACAGTAACTAAATCCATTGAAACACGTCCAGCAATAGGGGCTTTGTGACCGCCTATAACGACAAATCCTTTATTGCTAAGTTGTCTTGGGTAACCATCTGCATAACCTATAGGCAAGGTGGCTATAATGCTATCACGCATTGTGGTATATGTCATATTGTATCCTACGCTGCAGCTGGCAGGTACTGATTGTAACTGTATTATAGGGGCTTTTAGTCTTATAACGCTTTGCACAGGGCTTGGTTGATATGGCGTGGGGTTAACGCCGTAAAGGGCAATACCAGGGCGCACAAGGTCAAAATGATACTCAGTTCCCAGGAATATTCCAGCAGAATTTGCAAGACTCGCCTTAACGTAAGGGAAGTCTTGTAAACATTCTTTAAAAAGATTTAATTGCTTTTTATTATAGTCAGTACTTAGGTCTTCGCTAGCAGCAAGGTGGCTTAAAATATATTTGATATCTAGCGCTGCTAGTGTCTCAGTCTGAGCAGTTAACTGCTTAAACTCTGCCAGCGGCATAGCTAGGCGGTGCATACCAGTGTTGATATGTAGTGCGCATGGCAGTCGTTTTTGTAACTGAGTAGCAAGGTCATGCCAAATTTGTACTTGCCCTAAATGATTAAGCACTGGTAATAAATTGTGGTGCAAGAGAATTTCAGCCTCTGCTGGGCTGGAAACTCCGTCTAGGACAAAAATATTTGCATCTGGTATAAGATCTAACTGGCGTAATTCTAACCCTTCATCTAATCTAGCGACAAAAAAATTCGTACAACCTACGTTGCTTAAGGCGGGGGCGACATGCTTTGCACCAAGCCCGTAAGCGTTGGCTTTTATAGCTGCTCCTACTAAGGTTTTAGGGCTACATAAGCCCTGTAGCGTGCGGTAATTTTGTTGAATTTTACCAAGGTCGATCTCAAGGCGGCATTTACTATGCATGGTTATCTCGCTTACTATAATGCTGTATAAGCTTTGAGGCAACTTCTGGAATTACAAAAGAAGAGATATCGCCATTAAGACGAGCTATTTCTTTCACAAGTTTTGAAGAAATAAATTGATTTTTCTCTGAGGCTGGTAAAAAAATAGTTTCTATATTTGTAGCAAGCCGTGAATTCATACACGCCATTTGAAATTCGTACTCGAAATCTGAGACCGCCCTTAAGCCACGAATAATAAGATTTGCCCCAACTTTATTAGCAAAATTGACTAATAAACCATCAAATGTCATGACTTTAACGTAACTTTTAAACCCCTTTGCTTCTTGCCTCAGGTAAAAATTAACCATTTCTAGCCTTTCTTCTAATGAAAATATAGGGTTTTTACCATAGGCTGTAGATATGCCGATAATTAGCTCATCAACAATCTTGCTTCCTCTAATAAGTAAATCAATATGACCGTTCGTTATAGGGTCAAATGTGCCTGGATAAATAGCTATTCTTTTCATGATTAATATTAGTTTTAAAGGTTTTTTGCCCTATAGTTAATGAATTTGAATTAGCAACGTTGTCGCTCGTCGCTTACCTATTATTTATAGGCTTCGCTTCTCGCTCCTAGTATCTAATCCAAGTTGATTAACTATAGTTCTTAAGTTAATGTTAAGTATAACATAGGAAACAGATAACAGTAAAATAAAATCTTACACTCATTCTTTCGTATAATAGCAGTATTTTTGGACATCACTAAGTAAGTGTTTTACAAATGATATACTTATTTTAAAAAATCATGGTAATTAATATGGCAAATTTAGCCAAAATAATCACAATAGCACAGCAGAAGGGCGGAGCAGGGAAAACAACGGTAGCTATTAATCTAGCAGTATCGCTTATGCAAACTGGTAAAAGAGTAATGCTACTTGATATTGACCCACAAGGAAGCCTAGGTTATTGGTATAATTTGCGTGAGAAGAAATATGGTCAAGGCTATACTGGCGTGAATTTTATGGCAAGTGTGGGCTGGAAGGTTGCTAATAGTTTGGATCAAATCAAAAATAAATATGATTACATAATTATTGATTCGCCGCCACATACAGAGATAGAAGCTAAGGCAGCTCTAAGAGCCGCAGATTTGGTGCTAGTTCCTATGCAGCCAAGTCCAACAGATTTATGGGCAACTAAAGCGACTATTGAATTTGCTCTTAATGAGGGTAAAACGGTAAAAATTATCTTGAATAGGCATAGTGCTAACTCTAAAACGGCAAAAGAGGTGCTCTTGCAGCTTGAATCTATGCTGGCACAGCATGGAGGAAATGACTGCTTAAGTGCTAACTATTTAAGTAATAGGATAGCCTTTAGTACTTGCCTAATGCAGGGGGCAAGCGTTACTGAATATGACCCAACTTCAGCGGCAGCAGAAGAGGTAAAACAACTAACGCAAGAAGTTTTAGCCATGATAGAAGAAAAGGTCTATTAAACTAAATGGACAAGAGCCCCGCAAATTTGGGGCTCTTGTCTTACTTTATACCAATTTCTTATGACGATATTTAGGGTTTGCAGTATCCTGACCAAGGATATTAGTCATGTAATCATGATAATCTTGATAGTTACCCTCAAACCAAGTAGCGCTACCTTCTTTATCATATGCAATAATGTGCGTTGCAATACGATCTAAAAACCAGCGATCATGGCTTATTACTAGCACGCAACCAGCAAAATCTAGTATTGCGTCCTCTAAAGCTCTTAAAGTATCAACATCAAGGTCGTTTGAAGGTTCATCGAGAAGGATAACATTCGCCCCTTCTTTTAGTAATTTAGCTATATGAACACGGTTACGTTCACCACCAGAGAGTTGCCCTACTTTCTTTTGCTGGTCACCACCTTTAAAATTAAAGGCAGCACAATATGCACGGCTTTTGACAATCCTATCGCCTAGTTGCAAATCTTCCAGTCCTTCTGAAATCTCTTCCCACACATTTTTATTATCATTAAGGTGATCGCGTGATTGATCTACATAACCTAATTTTACGGTTTGCCCTATTTTGATAGTACCATGATCTGGCTCAATTTTATTAGTTATAATATTAAATAAAGTAGTCTTACCAGCGCCATTTGGACCAACTATACCAACTATAGCTCCTGGCGGTACTTTAAAGCTAAAATCTGATAATAAAGTCTTATCACCAAATTTTTTCGCTATGTTATCTGCCTCAATAACCACATCACCAAGGCGTGGACCATTAGGAATGATAATTTGCGCTACAGTAGCGCTTTTATCATGCTGTTTGTTAACTAATTCTTGATAAGCGGTAATCCTTGCTTTGCTTTTTGCTTGCCTTGCTTTCGGTGATTGGCGTATCCATTCAAGCTCGCTTTTTAGCTGCTTTGTTCTATCACTTTCTTCTTTCTCTTCTTGCTCTAGTTTCTTATGCTTTTGCTCAAGCCATGCAGAGTAATTAGAGTGCCAAGGTACGCAGTTACCACGGTCAATTTCTAAAATCCAGTCCGTTACGTTATCTAGGAAATACCTATCGTGAGTAATAACTACTACTGTGCCTTTATAGTTTTTTAAGTAGTTCTCAAGCCAAGAAACAGATTCTGCATCAAGGTGGTTTGTTGGCTCGTCAAGAAGCAACATATCAGGTTTTTCAAGCAATAGTTTACATAAACCTACACGGCGTTTTTCACCGCCCGAAATTTTGCTAACATCAGCATCTTTTGCCGGGCAACGTAAAGCCTGCATGGCAATATCAATTTCTCGCTCCAAGCTCCAAGCATCGCAACTATCAATCTTTTCTTGTAATTCTGCTTGTTTAGCTAGCAAATCATTCATTTCATCGTCAGTCATTTCTTCTGCAAAACGATTACTAACTGCATGGAATTCATCAAGTAATTCCTTTTTTTCGCTAAGGCTTGCCATGATATTATCAAAAACATTTTTGGTAGAATCTAGGTGCGGTTCTTGCGCTAAATAACCTATTTTCATACCGTCAGCCACCCAGGCTTCTCCGTCAAATTCTTTATCTATACCAGCCATAATTTTCAGCAAGGTAGATTTACCAGCCCCGTTATGTCCAATAATACCAATTTTTGCCCCTGGCAGGAAAGATAGCCAAGTTTCTTTTAAGATCTGCTTGCCATTGATGGACTTACTTAGCCCCTTCATGACATATACATAATTGTAGGACATAACGTACCTTTAATTCATTTAATTACTGGTCGTATATATACATTTAATTACTATAAATTGCAAGGTTTCTTCTGCTCTAATACTAAGTCTCAAGAATTAAAATAGAACAAATGTATTTTAAAATGAGGCTGCGTGAGCGCGCGTATAGTAAATTAAGTTGAGGTCTATGCGTTGAAGAACTGAACTAAAGAATCCTATACGCTAATTTAGCTTACTTATACTTACGCGCGCAAGGCTTGAAGCTTGCCAGATCTGTTTGAAGCATTTAAAAATGGAAATTGGTATTAAACAGGAAAGAACTTACTAAAATACTCAGGTATTTGGGCTTTTACCATAACTGGTTTATTAAAAATTTCTTGAGAAATTGTTATTTCCTTAGCATGCAATAACAAGTGTAGATTTTCTACTTCTGGGGCTGGTAGGTTAGAATTCAAGTCTTGCCTGCGTAGGGGCTCGCCGTATTTCTGATCGCCAACTATTGGACAACCAAGCTGTTTAGCATGAAACCGCAATTGATGCATTCTACCAGTAATAGGACAAAATTCAATTAACGCTAAACCATTAGCTTTATGCAATATTTTATACTTGGTGATAGCTAGCTTACCGCTCGAGTTATCTTCTTGCATTTTTTCAAATACGCCAGCCTTGCTTTTGCTAATATAGCTAGAAATTTCTCCTTCAGTTTCTGCAGGAGCTCCATAAGTTACGGCGAGGTATTTTTTAGAAATATCTTTATCTTCAAAGCCCTTGGTTAGCTTAACGCTAGCTAGGTAGTTCTTAGCTATTAATAATATGCCGCTAGTTTCTTTATCTAGCCTATGTGTTAGCCTATATTGCTCGTTATGTGACCTTTTGCCTTGTCTATTAAAAAATGCTAAAGCATCAGCAACTGAGATATTAACCTTACTACCGCCCTGAGTAGCAAGCCCTGATGGTTTGTTAATAGCGAGCAAATTTTCATCTTCGTAAATTAGGTAATCCTTAAGCAATTTTTTTGCTAAACTTGCAGCGGCTTTGTCATTACTAATTACCACAGTTTTTGCATTTTCCTGCTCACCTTCTAACTTTGTAGGCGCTGTAGCTAGGCTTACATAATCACCCTTAATCACTCGCCTACTAGCAGCTGTCTTTTCATTATTTACTTTAATTTCTCCTTTTCTTAGCCCTTGCTCTATTATACCTTGAGTTAAGGCAGGATAAAGGCGCTTTAAATAACGATCAAGTCTTGTAGGTATTACAGCATCTACTTCTATGTTATTCTGATTTACCAAGTAGCCTCCTTTTTTCCTGCGCTCTTTTCTCAAAAGCATCAATCATTTGCTGCGCAGTTTGCTTAAAAAAGAGCCCTAACAATCCATCCAGCAGGAAAGATTTAAGCTCAAATTCAATTTTAAATTCTACTTTTGTCTCTTCTTCATCTTCTCCAGAAAAACGCCAGTTATTACGCAAATATTTAAAAGGACCAGAAATTGCCTCTACATTTATAATATAGGTAGAAGGTTCTATTATGCAGCCCATAACTCTAGACTGATATTTGTCAGAAAAGCCCTGAAATTCTACCGTTAGCTCTGCAATTATAATTTGTTTATCAGTGAGTTGCTCCTTAGAAATAACCCTTGTCGCTTTGCATTTTGGAACAAACTTTGGATATGATTCTATATCAAGGACTAAATCAAATAGCTCTTGTTTACTGTATGGTAAGATTTTAGTTTGCTCAAAAAAATGCATTATGCCTTTAGCGCTTTAGCTTGCTTGAATGCAGCCGCCTGCATTTTCCTGAAATCGTCACCAGCATGATAGGACGACCTAGTTAACGGGCTAGCTGATACCATTAAAAAACCCTTAGTTCTTGCGACTCTTTCTAAATATTTAAACTCCTCAGGATCGACATAACGAGCAACTGCAGCATGTTTTTTAGTTGGTTGCAGATACTGACCTATAGTTAGAAAATCTACCTCTGCAGCTCGCAGATCATCCATAACTTGAGTAACTTCTTCTTTAGTTTCGCCAAGCCCTACCATCATTCCAGATTTAGTAAAAATCGTACGATCCAGCTTTTTAACTTGATGCAGGAGGCTTAAAGAGCCGTAATAACGCGCCCCCGGTCTTATAGATTTATACAAGGAAGGTACAGTTTCAACATTATGATTATAGACGTCTGGTCTTGCTTCTACAACAACCTCAACAGCTCCGTCTTTTTTTTGAAAATCTGGCGTCAATACTTCAATAGTAGTACCTGGTGAAGAGGCTCTTATCATTCTAATACAAGCAGCAAAGTGCCCTGCTCCGCCATCCTCTAAATCATCTCTATCTACAGAGGTAATCACGACATGCTCTAGCCCTAATTTAGCCACAGCTTCTGCAAGCCTTTCTGGTTCATGGGGGTCAAGCAAGTCTGGCACGCCTGTTTTGACATTACAAAACCTACAGGCTCTAGTGCAAGTTGACCCTAAAATCATTACAGTTGCATGTTTTTTTGACCAGCATTCACCTATATTAGGGCAAGCTGCCTCTTGACATACTGTATTTAACTTTAAATTATTTATTAACTCTTTTGTATTTTGATACTCACGTGATACAGGAGCTTTGACTTTAATCCATTCTGGACGTTTAAGTTCATTAGAAGGCTTCTCTGCAAGGTTAAAGTCTTCCTGTAATTTCAATGCTGTTATTGACATGATGATATTCTAATGTTTATCTGAATACTACACGAACATACGCAAGATAGGTATATCTTCTAAGGCTGGTAGCTTAATTTGCCCTAAGGCTACATTATTCTTTATACTAGCGATATTTATAATATTTGCAAGAGCTTGCTCTATAAAATTTTTAGTATCGACATTGCCCAGAGATGTATCACTAATATAAAACATAACAGCAGAAAGGTAAACAGGCAGTAACAAACCACGTTTCGTATAATAATTAAAGTCAGTTGACTTATCACCAGCATAATACCATATATTATCGCAAACACTAAGCGCCATTTCAGCGCCAAATAAAGTATTTTCTAAACAGCCATAATAAGTTGAATTTTGCAGCGCAATTGCTTTAGCGTCTAATTGCTTGTCCTCCATCTGCATAATACGCAGAGTTAAAGCCAAAGCAATTTTTTCTCTCACTTTAGCAGGCTGCATATCATTTTCCGCTAGTTTATCAAGCATCAACTTATTTTGCCAAGCCTCAAAATATCTTATAGCTCCCCTTATACCATCCTGAAATAAGATAAAATGATACCCTTGTTCAAAGCCGCATTCTAGCTCTGCCTTTTCTAGTAGCTTTTGATTCCAGCCGTTAGTAGCTAAATTTTTAGCTACTACTTCAATAAACTGTAGCCGCTGGGCTTGATATTTTTCTTCTATCAGATTCATAATATTTCTTAGCTACTTATAAGGGTTACATTATTACTACAATAAACTTAACTATGAGCATTTGCACTATAAAATATTTGCTTATTAATTCGTGACGTTCTTAAAATAAAGTATAATTTATTAAGTATAAAGTAAAGCGGATAATATGGCAAAACCTGCAGAAACAGCAAAAGCAGCTCCTTCAATTCATGATATTTTCGTCGAAGACAAAGACAATACCTTAGAGCAAGCTAAGAAATATCTAGAGGAGCATAAGGAAAAACCACAAAAAGATTTATCTAAAGGCTTATCTGAAGAGCTAAGGAGTAACATAAAAAAGACTATTACACTTGAAAATATCAACGAGGTAATACAGAGTCTTGAGATTCTTAAGGATGCTAAAACAGGTATAGTTACTGCTGTACAAGCTGGTGATCCAAATAATCCAGAAAAATCACCTGTTTTAATTAGAGATGCTAGAAACTGCTCAAAGCCTGCTGTAAGAGATACTGAAAGCTTTGAGATTCAATATTTAAACGCCATTAGGGCTGCGATGGATATTGCAGAACATGAAGGAAAGTCAGAGGAATTAAAAGGAACCTTACTAGCTAAAGCTACGGACTTTATAGAAAGATTTAACAATGAAAATGCTAAAACATCTCAAAAAGAACTACAAAAACTCGTCAGAAAAGAAATCGATGACATAGCGTTAAGCTTGAACCAATATGGAATTGAAGGCGCCCATAAAAAACTCAATGTCGCTAAGGAGTTCCAAGGCTTTAATGACAAGCATTGCAATATTGTTACTATCTCCTCTGTGGTAGCTAACAAAAAAGCACATACTGTCATTGAAGCTGAAGTTGGTATGAAGCAATTGACAGCAGAGCAAAAGGCAGAATATGCAGTGATTCAAGAACACGCAGAATTTAGCAAGGCTGCAAAGAAGCTCTTGGCACAAAACGAAATCCCCGAGGATGAACCGCCTAGTAGAGAGCTACCAAAATGGTATAACGCTTTATCAGATCTAGAGAAGGAATTATGTAAGAAATACGTCTCTCAAATTATGGATGGCAAGCACGTTATGCCAACGCAGCTAAGGCAGCTTAGCGGTATGAAAAATGCCTTTGAAAAAATCACGGCAGTACAAGAACCAACTACCTCAGAATTAACTACCCTAAAATTAACTACTATACACACTTCCTATCACGCTGGCACTCTAGCCTCATTCTCTAAAGACGAAGCTGCTAGAGAAGCAATAGTTAATGGAAATGCTCTGCAAGCTAAGGCTTGGATAGGAGAAAAGAAAACCCTACATTGTAATACTCTAAATTCTGGTCCTACAATAGGCACTAAGCAAGATAGGACTATTGTCAAGCAGACACTTAAACTACAAGGAATAAATATCACTAATAGCGCGTTAAATGCCTTTAGGCGTTTTAGCGGTGCTAATAGGTTTGATGGTGCTAAAGACGTTTTGGATACATTAGAGGGAGGGTTTAAAGACGGCTCCATTTGGTTTAACCCCTCTTTCCCCGAGCTCAAACAACCTGAAACTCCTGAAGATGCCAAAGCAATTGAAATTATTACAAATCATCTAAAGCCTAAAGGATTGTTTGGAAGAATGACGCGCTCTGGCGATCCTGAAGATGCCATTAAAAAACTTGAAGCCTCGAAGCACCTTTCAACAGAAAATGCTATGGTAATTCGCAGGGCAATAAAGCTGCGCGAGGCTATTGAAAGTGCAGATAAACCATTTAAACTGCTTGACCTTGAAAATAGCAGTCTGCAAGTTTCAACAGCCCTTAGTTCATTATCAGATTCTGCATCGAAAAGCGAATCTCTTTTCTTCAACGAGGTGATCCTAACCATGTGCGCTAGTGGCAAGGATAGAACCGGTCTTGCTGAGCACGACCAAACAGCTACTGCGCTTGCAGAGAAGCTAGGAGTAGAGCCTAAAGAACTAGACGGACAGATAATTGCTAGTGGACATACAGCGCAGCAAGCTGGCAGCGTTTTTGCAGGCGGCGGCACTCCAGGTTGCAGCGGTACTAAGCTTATTTCTTCTCCACAAAGTAGAGCAAAAGAAATGGACCGTTTAATGGAGCCATCCGCTAATGGTAATAAAATTAAAGGCAAGGATGATAAGAAGGCTATTGAAAATTATCAAGTTAAGGCGAGTACAGCTAAGACGAGTACAGCTAAAGCACCAGCGCAGGAGCAACAAAAGGAACAAACAATAGAGAACCCACGTGTTAATGCAATAAGAAAGTTCCTAAGTAAAAAACACCCTCCAACACCACCTCCTCCTAGTAGCAAAAAAGGAGAAAGAGAAAGGAACAGGTAGGAGGTATATTTTAAACTAATACCAAATCTCAAGGATTATATTTGCTACGCAAATAATACTTTTGCGTGCTAAAGAATAGTGGATCCCCTCCTGCGAGGGGATGACAAAGAGGGGGTGACTAGTGTCATTCCCTCGCCTTTAGTGTCATTCCCGCGCAGGCGGGAATCCAGCTCTTAAAGCCCTTACAAAGGCGCGTAAGCGGCAAGAATAGAAAGAAGGGGTTAGAAACCCATTCCGCCCATTCCGCCCATGCCACCCATTCCGCCCATATCACGAGCAGGCATTGCATCGTTCTTATCAGCAGGTTCATCAGTGATGATCGCTTCTGTAGTAATAATAAGCGACGCTACTGAGGCAGCAGTTTGCAGAGCAGTACGCACTACTTTTGTTGGGTCGATTATACCAGCTTTGAACATATCCGTATAGGTCATGTCTTGAGCATTAAAGCCAAAATTAATATCTGTACTTTCATGTAATTTACCAACAACTACTGCACCTTCTGTTCCAGCATTTTGAGCAATTTGCCTTACTGGAGCTTCAAGCGCTTTTCTAATAATATCGATACCTCCTTGTTGACCCCCCCCCCCACCCCCCCGGTCTTTTAAAGCTCTAGAAGCGTATAGCAGGGTTACGCCGCCACCAGCAACGATACCTTCTTCAACAGCAGCTCTTGTTGCATGCAAAGCATCGTCAACACGATCTTTTCTTTCTTTAACTTCTACTTCAGTTGCGCCGCCTACTTTCAGCACAGCAACACCGCCTGCAAGTTTAGCTAAACGTTCTTGTAGTTTTTCTTTATCATAATCAGAGGTTGACTCTTCAATTTGCTTACGAATTTGCAAGCAACGATTTTCTATATCAGCCTTGCCGCCAGCACCATCAATAATTGTAGTGTTGTCTTTAGAAATACTTACTCTCTTAGCAGTGCCAAGCATGCTTAGGTTAACATTTTCAAGCTTCATACCAAGCTCTTCGCTTACTAATTGTCCACCTGTTAGGATTGCTATATCTTCGAGCATAGCTTTTCTTCTATCGCCAAAACCTGGAGCTTTTACTGCTGCAACTTTTAAGCCACCACGTATTTTATTCAATACTAAGGTTGCCAAAGCTTCGCCTTCAACGTCTTCGGCTATAATAAGCAGAGGACGACCAGATTGCACAACAGCTTCTAATGTTGGTAACATTGGTTGAAGTGCAGATACTTTTTTCTCAAAAAGCAGGATAAATGGATTATCTAAATCAGCGACCATTTTTTCAGCATTTGTGACGAAATAAGGTGATAAATAACCTCTATCAAACATCATACCTTCTACGACGTCTATTTCAAAGCCAAGGTTTTTAGCTTCTTCAACAGTGATAACACCTTCTTTACCAACCTTTTCCATAGCTTCAGCTATTTTTTCACCAACTTCTTTATCGCCATTAGATGAAATTGTGCCAACTTGCGCTATTTCAGCCTTGCTGCTAATTTGCTTGCTTGCGGTTTTAATTTTATCAAACACCACACTAACAGCTAGGTCGATACCACGCTTTAAATCCATAGGATTTGCGCCAGCTGCTACTAGCTTATTGCCTTCTCTAACGATTGCTTGTGTTAATACTGTAGCTGTAGTAGTACCATCACCAGCAGAATCTGCAGTTTTACTAGCAACAGATTTAACAAGCTGCGCGCCTGCATTTTGCAATTTATCAGTTAGCTCTATAGCTTTTGCAACAGTCACGCCATCTTTTGTTACTTTTGGTGCACCAAAAGATTGCTCTATAACAACGTTTCTACCTTTTGGACCAAGAGTAACCTTTACGGTATTAGCTAGAATATCTATTCCTTCTAGCATTTTTTTTCTTGCTTCTGTATCAAATTTAATTTGTTTTCCAGCCATAATTTCTCTCCATATTTAAAATAATAAATTAACCGATAATTCCCATAACGTCGGTTTCTTTCATGATCATTAAGTTTTGACCATTAACTTTTACTTCTGTACCAGCCCATTTACCATAAACGACTACATCACCAACTTTAACTTCTAGTGCATGAAGTGCTCCATTTGCATCACGTAATCCTTGACCAACAGCGACTACTTCACCAGTCATTGGTTTTTCTTTTGCGGTATCAGGTATAAAGATTCCACCTGCAGTTTTTTCGTCTTGTTCAATTGGTTTGACAGCCACTCTGTCATGCAACGGTTTAAAAGTCATTATACTCCTCCAAGTTTTTGTAATGTAACTTGTATATATTATCATTTTCTGATACTTCAAGAGTAACTAGAGAAAAATTTTAGTAAAACTTAGGTAAATTATGCATATTAGCTTTTATTGCACTCCAAAAGAGACTCTTTTGAAAACAAGTTGCCAGTTGTTAGAGAAATGTTATTACACTAATTTAAAAGCCTTAGTGCTGACTGCAGATTTAGAATCACAGGAATTGCTGAACCGGGCATTATGGACTTATTCGCAAAAGCATTTTATCCCGCATGGTAGCGAGATTGACCCCTTGCCAGAAAAGCAGCCTATTTATATAACACATAATGCTGATAATAATTTAAAAAACCCACCTAACGCAGCTAAAATATTAATACTTATTAACAGCGATATTCCTCAGGTCATACACGATCAGATGCTGGCAACTGCTAAAAGTCCGGAAGGGAATGGTTTTTACGAAAGGGTAATGGTGATTTACGATGATTCTAATTCTACTATATCTAGCAGAATTTTAGACATTACAAGAGAACTAGAAAGTAGTAATTGTGAGTTTAGTTCATATACGCAAGACCAAGCAAAAGGCTGGGTAAAACTCTAATTGCTTTAATCTTGCGCACTGCTTAGCTAATTTAAGCTACAGAAGAGAAGCTCCTAAAATCAAGGTTGCGGTAACTTAATGCTTCTGCGATATGGACTTTATATACAGACTTTGAGTTGTCAAGGTCGGCAATTGTACGAGCCACCCTTAGCACCCTATTATAAGCCCTCATTGATAACCTAAATTTTGTTGCCGCTTCATTAAGCAGATTTTTGCCGTCATCTACTGGAATTGCGTATTCAATTAATAATTGTCCATCAAGCCTGTTGTTGATTTTGATATTATAACCGTCATAACGCTCTGCTTGGATGTTGCGAGCTGCTGCAACTCTTTGAGCTATAGTTTCTGAAGATTCACTACTTTCATTATTTGTATGGTAATCATAAGAATTGCTGCTACCTACTTCAATGTGCAAATCAAACCTATCCATGATTGGTCCAGATATTTTCATTTGGTAATCGCTACCACATTTAGGCGCCCGCGAGCAAGCTTTGTAAGAATCGCCTAAATATCCACATTTACATGGGTTCATAGCAGCTATTAACTGAAAATTTGCTGGATATTTGATGTGAGCATTCGCTCTAGAAATAAGCACCTCGCCAGTTTCAATAGGCTGCCTTAATGCTTCAATAACACTGGTAGGAAATTCTGGTAATTCATCTAAGAACAGCACGCCGTTATGCGCCAGCGATATCTCGCCTGGTTTTACTCTCTTACCAACTCCACCGCCAACCATCGCAGCTATAGAACAAGAGTGATGCGGAGCTCTAAAAGGTCTAGCGCGCGTTAACTTGCCGCCTTGTATTTGACCAGCAACGCTAGCGATAGTGCTACATTCTAGAATTTCCTCAGGTAGCATAGGAGGCAATATACCAGGTATGCGCTGCGCAAGCATAGACTTTCCAGTACCAGGAGGACCAAACATCAACAGATTATGACCACCTGCTGCGGCAATTTCTAGCACTCGCTTAGCTACCGCCTGCCCTTTTATATCTTGCATATCTGGATAGCTGGTAGTGTCTGTATCAATCTCAATTTCAGGCGGCAATATTAATTGCGTACCTTTAAAATGATTCACTAATTCAATTAAATTGCCAGGGGCTAAAATCTTATCATTACCTGACCAAGCTACTTCTCTGCCATTTTGCTTAGAGCAAATCAACCCTTTATTTCGTGCTGATGCTCCTATCGCAGCTGGCAAAGCTCCTGTGATAGGCAGAATTGAGCCATCTAATGATAATTCCCCCAAGATTAGATAATCATTGATTTCTTCTGGTGGCAGGACTCCCATACTTGCGAGAATAGCAACGGCAATAGCAAGGTCAAAGTGACTTCCTTCTTTTACTAAATCCGCTGGCGCAAGGTTTATAAGGATTTTTTTAGCCGGCAGCGCAAGCCCTATTGAAGACAAGGCAGCCTTTACTCGCTCCCGTGATTCTGCAATAGTTTTGTCTGCTAAACCAACTATAATAAAATTCGGTACTCCTGCAGACATTTGCACCTGCACGTCAACATCTGTAATATCAATACCGCTAAAAGTTAGGCTAGAAACATGGATAATCATATTATATTTTCACTATAAAATAAACTTGGCTAAATCGATATTATTACTTAGCTTTGAAAGTTGATTATCTACAAAAACCTCATCTATTACAATCTTCTTTTCTTGCATATCACTAGCATTAAAGCTAATATCTTCAAGCAATTTCTCAAGAATAGTATGCAGCCTTCTTGCCCCTATATCCTCTACCTCAGCATTGAAATTTGCCGCATAATCAGCAATTTTGTTGATTGAAGAATTGGTAAATTCCAGTTCAATACCTTCAGTGCCAATTAAGGCTTGATATTGTTTCAGTAAACTTGATTCTGGTTCTGTTAAAATTTTGATTAGGTCACTTTTAGTAAGAGGGCTTAATTCTACTCTAATTGGCAAACGTCCTTGCAATTCTGGTAGCAAATCTGATGGTTTAGATAATTGAAAAGCACCAGAGGCAATGAATAAGATGTGATCAGTTGCAACAGTACCATATTTCGTTACAACGCTTGTACCTTCAATTAAAGGCAGAAGATCACGCTGCACACCTTCTCTACTGACCTCACCGCTTCTTGATTCAGATCTAGAAGTGATTTTGTCGATTTCGTCTAAAAATACTATACCGTCATTCTCTACTAAATTTAACGCTTCAGCGGTAATTTTTTCTTGGTCAATAAGTTTATCTGATTCTTCAGAGGTTAGCACATTGATTGCTTCCCTAACGGTCATTTTTTTAAGCTTTGTCTTTGTATTACCTAGGGCTTTTCCTATCATGTCACTTATGTTTAGCACCCCCATAGCAGCGCCTGGCATACCAGGAATTTCAAAAGCACCGCCACCAGTTGATCCGGTATCGTTGATACTAATCTCGATTTCGTTATTATCTAACTGATTATTTTTTAACTTTTGTAAAAATTTATCTCGAGTTTCGTTTGTAGAAGATTTGCCAACTAAAACATCTAAAACTCGTTCTATAGCTTTTTCTTCAGCTAAAGCTTTTATTTCATTTTTAGCATTAACTTTTTGCGTGTTAATGGCAATCTCTACCAAATCACGAATTATTGATTCAACGTCTCTACCAACGTAACCTACTTCTGTAAATTTTGTTGCTTCTACTTTGATAAAAGGTGATTTAGCAAGCTTAGCGAGCCTTCGAGAAATCTCTGTTTTGCCTACTCCAGTTGGACCTATCATTAAAATATTTTTTGGCACAATTTCTTGCTGCATTTGCCCCTTGACATTACGGCGACGATAGCGGTTACGCAGGGCAATTGCTACTGCTTTCTTGGCGTCTTTTTGCCCAACAATGAATCTATCAAGTTCAGCAACAATTTCGGCAGGGGTTAAGCCCATTAAAGCTTTGTTTTTTGTATGTTCATTCATTCGACTTTCTCTAAAATAATATTATGATTTGAAAAGACACAAATATCTGCTGCAATATGCATTGCTTTCAGCGCTATTTCTTCAGCTGTCAAATTATTTTCTAAGGACATGATTGCTCTCGCTGCGGATAAAGCATAAAGCCCTCCAGACCCAATAGCAGCAATGTTATTTTCTGGTTCTACGACGTCTCCGTTACCAGTTAATATGAAAATATTGTTCCTATCGGCCACTATTAACATTGCTTCTAGCCGCCGCAGATACTTATCTGTGCGCCAATCTTTTGCAAGCTCTACCGCAGCCCTTACTAACTGACCAGCATGCTTGTCTAGCCTAGCTTCTAGCCTTTCAAATAGAGTAAAAGCATCAGCGGTTGAGCCAGCAAAACCAGCGATTATTGACTTATTACTTAAAGTACGAAGTTTCCTAGCGGTGGACTTCATAATGGTATTGCCAAAAGACACCTGACCATCCGCTGCTATTACTACTTGATCTCCTTTTTTCAGGCAAAGTATAGTTGTGCCGTGAAAAACTGTGTTTGTCGAAGAATGGTTGGACATAATAAAATCTTTTTGTCGATTAAAATATAGATAAAACTAGAAAATACTTATATATTATTATAAATTACCCATTAACAATGAATTTGTTAAAACCCAAAGGCATTTTAAAAGTCAACTTTTAGTACTGTATTAAGTTTATAATATGAATATATATGCGATATATGTCAATTCAAAAAAAGAGCAATCTAGCCTAGAAAGCAAGAAAATAGAAGTATCCACATCTATTGACTCTGAGTTACTAAACTGTTTTGAGGAATGCACAGTACTTAATACTAGTGGAAAATTTTCTTTGGTTGCTGCTATGTTTAACGTATTTTGGGCTATTTATTATAAAATGTGGTATGTAGCATTTGCCTTACTAGCAGTGCCTTTGATACTACAAGCTTTCTCAAGTAGCGCCTTAGCGGCGACCGCTCTTTTTATGTGGAAACTACTTGTTTTCTTGTTTTTTGGCTTCTTTGCAAATGACTTAAGAGAGTGTAAGCTGGAGAAAAAAAAGTATGTCCTAAAAGATATAATAGCAGCAGGTAGCGAAGAAGAAGCAAGGCTTAAATTTGCTACGCGAGTGGTAGCTTAGAATCATAATATTATATGATGGAAAAAATATGGATAAAGAAAAAATAGACCAGTTAATCACTGCATTTACTAAAGATTTCTTGCCCAGCATAACTAGGTTAGATTTAAAAGATATTATTGCTTACAAAATAGATAAAGCTCAATTAGAAACTTTACTCTCTTTCCTTAAAACCTCACCAGATTTACGTTTTACTATTTTAACTGACTTATTTGCAGCTGATTTTCCAGAACTGGATAAAAGGTTTGAGGTTGTATATAGCCTTCTAAGCTTGCAATTAAACGAGCGTATTTTGCTAAAGTTAGAGGTTGCAGAAGAAGAGAATTTGCCCTCCATAACTAAAATTTTTAGCAATGCTTGCTGGTATGAGAGAGAG
>JAIXRE010000084.1 GCA_027485375.1 Rickettsiaceae bacterium
GAGGAAAATATATCCATTTTGTAGGTTATCTGGACCAGCTAACGTTTTAATTATGCCAAATCTGCATGCTGCGTCAATTTCAACGCAATTACTGCAAGAATTAGCCGGCGGCGTATTTATAGGTCCAATACTTGATGGTTTTGAAAAGCCTGTGCAAATTGTGCCTATGGGTTCTTCTGCTAGCGAGATTTTAAAAATTGCAGCGTTTGCTTCTATGTCAGCAATAATGAAGAGATAATGTAGTATTATAAAAGGCGTGTGTTTTAGAAAATATTTGAGATAAAAATGGCTGCAGAAAAACGAATCGCAATTATAGGATCAGGGATCTCTGGGCTCAGTGCTGCATATTTTTTAAAAGATAAATATGATATAACGTTATATGAAAAAGATAATCGTCTAGGTGGGCACAGCCGGACAATAAGCATAAATAACAAAAAAATCAATGTAGATACAGGATTTATTGTGCTTAATGATCGCACTTATCCTAACTTAAATAACCTCTTCAAGGAATTAGATATAGAGCTTACTAAAACAGAAATGTCTTTTTCTATATCTGCGCAAGGAGGCGAGTTAGAATGGTCTGGCACTTCACTTGATAGCTTATTTGCTCAACGTAAAAATATCTTCAACCTCAAAATGCTTAAAGGTATTTTTGATATCTTAAAATTTAATAGGCAAGCGCTTTTTTTTACTCAGAAATTTCCAGCAATTACTTTGCAGGAATTAATTGATAAAATGAATCTAGGTTCTTGGTTTTCAAATTATTATATCCTACCTATGGGCGGGGCTATTTGGAGCTGTTCTTATAAACAGATAATGGATTTTCCTGCTAGTAGTTTTGTACAGTTTTTTCATAACCATGGTTTACTCAATATTACTAATAGACCGCAATGGTACACGCTTAAAAATAAAAGCACATCCTATGTTCAAAAGCTAGAGCAGTTAATCAGAGAAAAAGGAAAAATCCTTACAGATTGTTCAATCTCTTCGATTATCAGAAAAGAAAATACTGTAGAGATTAAGGCGGCAAATAACGATATCCAGTATTTCGATGAGGTTATCTTCTCTTGCCATCCTGAGGAAATATTACAGATTTTAAAAGATCCAACCCCAGAAGAACTATCTGCGCTTACAAAATTTTCACGACAAAAAAATATAGTTTATACTCATAGTGATTTAAACCAAATGCCCAAATTGCATAAATGCTGGAGTAGCTGGAACTATCTTTATAACAAAGATTCAAAAAATGTTGCAGTTACTTACTGGATGAATAAACTGCAACATATTGATGATTCTTTCCCATTATTCGTAACATTAAACCCTAATTCTATTATCCCAGACAATAAGATTCATGATATTTATGGTTTTTATCACCCAGTATTTGATCAAAATTCAATTCAGGCGCAAAAATTATTAGATAAAATCCAAGGAAACAATAAAATATGGTTTTGCGGTGCTTATTTAAGATATGGTTTTCATGAGGACGGTATTTGGAGTACCACCGCTATGATAAATAAAATGAATAAACAATAAAATGATCACCGATTCAGGTTTGCTGGAAGCAAATGTTTATCATAAAAGGCATAAGCCAGTAACATACGAATTTTCTCATAAGGTGTTTTATTTAATATTGAATTTAAACAACATTAAATTGCTGCCGAAAACTAAATTTTTTTCAATTGATCGATTTAATATATTTAGTTTATTTTGGAAAAACTATGGTTTTAAGGAATTTGACGATCCTAAAAACTATATATATAAAACTTTAGAGGATTTTAATTTAAAGCCCCAATTAGTAACAGATATTTTATTAATAACCATGCCTAGAATCCTAGGTTATGCATTTAATCCTGTAAGCTTTTGGTTATGCTTTAGCGAGAACAATGATTTATATGCTGTTTTAGCTGAGGTTAATAACACCTTTGGAGAGCGCCATGGATATTTATGTTTTAATAAGAATCTAGAAGCCATTAAGGGAAAGCAACATATTGTGAGTGCTAAGATATTTCATGTATCTCCATTTTGCGAAGTAAAGGGCTATTATAAATTTCGTTTTGATATAAGCGCAAATAAGGTAGATATAGATATTGATTATTATGACAATGATCAAAAACTCATTACTACTGCTATCCGCGGGAAGCGAAAACAATTACTTGATACGAATTTGATAAAATACTTTTTTCTTTATCCTTTTATGACTTTAAAGGTGGTGTTTTTGATTCATTATCACGCCCTGCGGTTATGGATAAAAAAAGTTCGTTATATAAAAAAGCCTGTAAAACCTAACATTGACATAACTTGAAAATAACCATGACTAGCAAAAATATAGATTACTTAAAAAAATTATTTGAACAAGCAGATATAGGGCAGCTTATTATAAGACATCCAGAAAGCTCAGAATTATCTTTTATTGGTTCGGCAAATGGACCAATTTGTGATTTTGTGATCAAAGATTGGTCAATGATGGAGATGGTAGCAAGACGTGGAGATATTGGTCTTGGCGAGGCTTACCATATGGGCTTATGGGAAAGCAGTAATGTAGCAGATTTTTTGACATATTGTAGCCTTAACCTTAAAAAAATAAAAAATCACGGGAATGCTACCCTTTGGAACAGAATGATTTTTTATTTTTATAACCATTTTGTTAGAATTAACACTAAATACGGTAGTAAAAAAAATATATTAGAGCATTATGATATTAGTAATGAGTTCTATAGTTTGTGGCTTGATTCTAGCATGACATACTCTTCTGCTATCTGCAAAAATGAACATGAAAGTCTAGAACAAGCTCAAGAGAATAAATATAATCGAATAATTAATAATATTGATTTAGTAAATAAAAACGTATTAGAAATTGGATGCGGTTGGGGTGGTTTTGCAAGTCAAGCAACAAAAGCAGGAGCAGATCTAACCGGTATTACTATTTCTGATAAGCAATATCAGTATGCGAAAAAAAGGCTTGAAAATAGAGCTAATATTTTATTACAAGATTACAGAGATATCAATAATAAATATGATCGCATTGTTTCTATTGAAATGTTTGAAGCGGTAGGAGAGAAATATTGGGCAACATATTTTAATCAAATTAAAAACTCTTTAGTAAAGGGTGGCAAGGCTTTAATTCAAACGATAACAATTAATGATGACGAATTTGAGGGATATAGAAAAAATAGCGATTATATAAGACATCATGTTTTCCCTGGAGGTATGTTACCTTCAAAAAGCGTATTTTGCAATGAGGTGCGCAAGGCTAAGCTAGAAACAACAAATATCTTTGAGTTCGGTAATGATTATGCTTGGACTCTAGAGCAATGGCAGAAAAATTTTAAGCTAAATAAAGACAAGCTAGTTGATATGAATTATTCAGAGGCTTTTCTAAGAGCTTGGGAATTTTATCTTAGCCTGTCAATCGCTGGATTCAAATCAGCCAAAACTAATGTTATGCAAGTGGAAATTTCTAACTTGTAATTATTGCAAGAGCATTTCAAGAAAAAACGGCACTCTAGAGATATTCTAGAATGCCGTTTTTTTATTTTACTTTTAAGTTTAAAGCCTAAAGCTTCAAGCTTTTAGTTTAGAAGTTAATTTTAAGCTTTAAAGAACCTTGATGACCCTGATATTTCTTGCGCATATGGCAGTTATACGAAGCAGAGATATCAATATTCTTATGTTTAGCAACTAGGCTACCGCCAAGATTAAAGCCTACTTTAGGTGATTTTGCAGCTTGAGCAGTATTTTCAAAATATCCGTCCATCCAAGCAAGTTTTGCTTTTACTTTCTGTTGCTTATTATTTAGATAATTCTCAACAGAAGC
>JAIXRE010000078.1 GCA_027485375.1 Rickettsiaceae bacterium
TAACGCCTTCGTAAAGACGCTTATTTGCTAGGATAACCCCGCCACCGTCATTGCGAGAAGCAAAGCGACGAAGCAATCTAGTATGTGAATTTTGTTTGGATTGCTTCAGGCTGCCGCCCTCGCAATGACGCTAAGGGCTAAACAGCTTGCGACTATTCCAGTTATTATTCTACTTAAGATTGCATACAAGTCAAGGGTGTTCTTTATGGTTCTACTAGATTGCTTCAGGCTAACGCCTTCGTAAAGACCTTTAGCTGACCGCTTCAGGCTAACGCCTTCGCACAGACGCTAAGAGCTAAATAGCGCAAAAACTAAAGAGGTCTTTGACGACCTCGTTATTTTAACTACCACCAAGGAAAAAGCGTATTTCATATACGCCTAAAGTAGCCTCGCTTTATAATACTGCCCTATTTCATTCTTGAGATTTGGTATAACTAGCTAACTGGGGTTATCTAAGCTAAATACTTTTTTATTATCGTCATAGGAAAAGATTTCGCCGTAACGCCCCCACGAGATAACAGTTTTTATGGTAGATGAGGCATCATCAGGCGAGAGATAGTCCTCTAGGTAACTAAAAAAACGTATATATGGAGCTTTATTGCCAGGGCGCTCATTTAGAACTTTTACTATATAACCTGCAAGTGGTATATTAGCTAGCAAATGCTTTGCAAATATTTGTTTACGTTCGTTCAAATCACCAGTAGCAAACTTGCGCCCAATCTCACTTAAAACAATATTGCCATCGTTAATATAAGCAAATTTTAGGATGCTTAAGGCTTCAGCAAGACCTAAGATTTCTCCGGTATAAAGGTGGAGTGATTTAGCTAAGTGCGCTAGATCAGCAGCGTCATTTGACTTAGCCGCTAGTTCTGCTGTTAAGGCTATTAGTTTGCTAAGAGAGGCGCTGGGTAATTTATGTGCAATAGTGGCGTCCAAACTATTTGTAATAATACCTGCATGCTGGCTATTAGTTTTTTGTTGCGCCGCCGCCATTTCACTATAAATCTTCTCAACTAATGCGTGGAAAGCTGGATCTTGTGGATTTCTAGGGCGGGGCAGGTCAATTGCAAGTTCTGCCATGATATGCCCAGGGTTTGAGCCAAGCACAATCACCCTATTCGCCATACTAACAGCCTCTTCAATACTATGGGTGACTATGATGATTCCCCTTAATGGAGTCTTTTTAGCAGTCCATAAATCGATAAGGTCGTTCTTTAAAGTATCTGAGGTTAGTATATCAAGTGCAGAAAATGGTTCATCCATAAGCAATATTTGAGGGTTTACTACTAATGCCCTTGCAAAGCCAACTCGTTGCCTCATTCCTCCAGAAAGCTCACGCGGGTAAGCAGATTCAAAACCATCAAGCCCAATAAGGTCAATTGACTTCAGGGCTCTATTCCTACGCTCTTTGCTTGGAACGTTCATAGCTTCTAATCCTAATTCTACATTTTCTAGAACAGTAAGCCATGGAAAGAGAGCAAAGCTTTGGAATACCATGCTAATTCCAAAATTCTTGATAAGCGCTTCCTTGTTGTTCTCTAATACTGGTAATTTTACAGTACCAGAAGTAGGAGCAATTAAACCAGTAATAATACGCAGGATAGTTGATTTACCTGAACCAGATCTGCCAAGTATAGCAAGTATTTCTCCGTCCTTTAGGCGAATAGAGATGTTATCTAAAATTTTTTGCTCGCCGCCATCAGGTTTGGCAAAGCTCTTGTATACTGAGTCTAGTTCCAGTAGATATTCATTCATTTTATAACCTCGTTCGAATTAAAGCAAAATTTAGAGCCTACACCTGATATCTATATAATCATGTATAGGCTGCCAAAATAACCTATTCAGTAATACAACAAACAGAGCCATCATAGTAATGCCAAGCAATATTTGAGGAAAATTTGCTGCGATTGTTGCTTTTGCTATATAACTACCAATACCTGTAGCAACTATCGTATTATTGCCATAAGTGACTATCTCCGCAATAATGCTAGCGTTCCAAGCGCCTCCACAAGCAGTAATTGCGCCAGTAATAAAATGAGGGGCGATAGCTGGTAGTATGATTTTACGATACCATAACCACCCTTTCAGATTAAGGTTAGTAGCCACTTCATTAAGGTCATTTGGGAAAGCCGCGCTACCTGCTATAACATTGAACAATATATACCACTGAGTACCAAGAATCATCAAAGGGCTTAGCCATATTTCAGGATTTAAATTATAACGAGTAATAAGCAGAACCATAACAGGAAATAATAAGTTTGCAGGGAAGGCTGCTAGGAATTGCGCTAATGGCTGGGCTATTTTTACTAAATTAGGACGCAATCCTATATATATGCCAATAGGTACCCAAATTATTGAGGCAAGAGCAATCAACAACATCACTCGCAGGAGCGTAATGCAGGATAAGCAAAATACATGATAAAGCTCTGCTATAGTAATTTTTAGATAGAGGAAATTAAAAAAATAGTAGCAACAAGCAATAAATATCAGGAGCAAAAAAATATTCCATAAATAATCCAGTAGGGTATTAGCGGGGCTATCTGTTTGTGCTATATTATTAGTAGCTGGGCTATTTAAAAGCGGCAGGTATAAAATAAAGCGCGCTAGGTAGCTAACTGGTTTAAATAGAAACTGGATTACTGTGCTCCTTCTAAAAATATTGAGTACAAAGGACTGAGGCGGCTCTTTATTGCTGCTGCAAGTCTCATAGCGGAATTTATATGACCACGCAACAAGTGATCTAAGTAGCAATTGATCGTATAAACTTATGACTACCACCATTGCAGTAATTGCATAAAAAATTGCTGGCACATCACGCTGCTCTAGAGCTAAAGCGATATAAGAACCTATACCTGGTAAGGTGATTTTATCCTTGCCAACTGTAATTACTTCTGAGGCTACTACAAAAAACCAGCCGCCAGACATTGAGATAACTATGTTCCAAATTAAGCCAGGTAGCCCATATGGCACCTCTACTCGCCAAAATTTTTGCCAAGTAGACATTTTAAAAAGCTGTGATGCTTCCGTTAAGTCTTCAGGAATGCTTTTTAGCGACTGATAAAAGCTAAAAGTAATATTCCATGCTTGCGAGGTGAAAATAGCAAAAATAGCCGCAGCCTGCGGACCAATAGTGCTGCCTGGAAATAACAGCAGGAACCCTGCTACTGTAAAGGAGATATAGCCCAAAATAGGTATGGATTGCAGAACGTCAAGTAACGGTATTAAAATTTTCTCAAGCCTTGGGTTTTTAGCAGCTAAGGTGGCATAAATCAGAGCAAATACTAGAGAAAAAATAACTGCTATTAACATACGCAGTACAGTTTGCAAGGAATAGCCGATCAAATTTATAGGATCAAGGCTGATTTGCTCAGAATGGAGCTCGCTTATAGGACCAATCATTTCTTCAGTGCCTAGCGATACAATAATTAAGCAACTGATAATAATTAAAAATGCTAATAGGTTAAAAAACCAAGTGCCTTTACTTGCTTTAACGCTATTACGCACGGAAAAATATGGTAATAAATATTTAGCATTATTAAGCCGCATAGCTTTAACGCACCTTTGCTATAATTAGTTATGAATCTCTATTTTAAGGTTATTCGAGCTATAAAGACAATAAGCTTTTGCAGCCTACTAGTTATTTTACTTAGGTTCTTGCTATTGTTACAACATATATATTATTTGCGCCGGCGTATTTTAGTAACTTTGCACATTCCTTAATGGTGCTGCCTGTAGTCATCACGTCGTCTATTAATATGATATTTTTATGCTTAATATTATGTTTATTATTGAATTTAAGGCTGCTGCGAAGGTTTGTTTCTCTTTGCTTTTTTGATAGGCTAGTTTGCGACTTAGTCCATTTAGTTTTTACTAAGGCATTAGCTAAAACTGGTTTCTTAGTTAGTTTACTTAGCGCTTGTGCTAATATATGCGCTTGATTATACATTCTAAATAACCTTTTTAGCTTATTCATCGGTACTGGAATAATAAGGTCAGCATTTGCTATTTCCTCTTTATAGCGCTGGTGTAAAAGTTTAGAGAAAAAGCTGGCAAGTTCAGTTTGGTCGTAATATTTAAAATCGTGCATAAGCTTTTTGCTATGCTCATCAAATTTTAGTAAGCTACGAGCTATTTTATACTTAGGAGGCTCTGCTATGCATTTACCGCAGGTGATATCCTCAAAACTTGGTATGCTTAAAGTGCACCCGCAAACAGAGCAATAGGGTGCAGAGATAAAGTTTAGCTTGTTCCAGCAATCATGGCAAAAACCATCTGCTCCTGCAATAAATTCTCTGCAAGAGTAGCACCTTGGCGGCAATATATAATCTATTATAGCTTTAAAAGGTTTTAATAAAGGATGCATAGTTTCCTAGCTTAAAGTTCTTTAAAGCACCAAAAACAATCCTAGATATCCCTTAATTCAAGCCAAGCCTCTAGAATCTCGCTAAGTCTTTCGTTGGTTGCATTAACAGCGTGATCGTCGAATTCGCTTAAAGAACGCACCATTTCATCTAGTTCAGACAATTTCAACTTTGATATATCTTCATCATAATAATTTTCTTCTAAGCTTTCTATGATTTCTTCAACATCGTCCCAGTGCATAATAGCTATACCTAATTTTAAGTTCAGAATATTTCTCTATCATAAAAAAAGCTGTTCGTCACTAGCTAGATGCATAAAAAATACAAAAATACTTAAGACTTACCTCTATTCATGTTTTGGCTACGATTATCCTGTTTAATGCGAGCCAAAATTTGTTGGCTTGTAGTCTTTGCTTCAGTATCTTTTGATATAAAATTCTTTTTAATATTTACAAGGTCTATATTAGCACTATTAGTTTGTAACTGCAGTGCTTCAAGAGCTATATTTTTAGCTATTTGTTTTGTTTGTTCTTGTTCTAATGCTACTTGCGTCTCTATTTGGCTATCTTTACCATGTGTTTGTGCTAACACATCCCCTAGCTGCTTTATAGCTGCTTTTTTATCTTTCACAGTAGAATTGATACCTAAAATTTTTTCTGCTACTAATGCACCAAGCTTTGGAGCGTATTTAACAGATAAAATAGTAGCTGGTAGTACAGTGGCAGGTAAGGTAGCGCCAGTATCTATAGCTGAAATTGCTACTACGCCTAATGCACATGCTGCAGAAGCAATTTTGCTAGCTGTTTCTTTAAACGTATCAGTATATTTTTTAAGTTCTGTAGTTTTACTTACCAACTTATTAAGCGTATAAAGCTCTGGTGGTATTTGCGCCTGACTCTTTGCTAGCTGTTGCATAACTATACTGCGAATTAATTCTGGCTTAGAATTAAGGTAATTGACTTTCTCATCAATTGATTTACCGCTGAGGATGCTAGCTAGAATAGCAGCGATTTTTTGCCGTGTTTGAGGGGCTACGTCGCTAAAATGCAAATTTATTAACGCTTCTATGATTTGCTCTTGAGATTGCTTTTTGCGTGCTTGTTCATCGTCCTCATCTGCTGCGTATTTTCCAGTAATAGCTATTGCAAAAAGCTCTAGAGCAAAGGAAAAATCATCACTATCTATAACTTTTTGTTTCAAGGCTGCTTGCAAATTCACCAAACATTTTTCAAGATGTTCTTGCAGTGATGTTTTGCTGCCAAGCCTAGCAACATAGTCGATAGCAAGCATGTTGGCTAAAGTATTGATAATATGCTTGCTAATGTTAGGAGATAGTTTGCTTAGGACCTGTTTGAATTCCTGTTGTAGCTTGGGTTTTATGGCGCTTAATGATTGCATAATAATAGTACCTGGCTAAAGCTTTTTATTTATACCATTTCCAAGATTAAATGATCCAAACGGATTTTGCAAGATTCGCCTTTGCGCATGTATTTTATATACACTTACGCAGGCTCACTTTTAAATCCATTTGCCTTATTTAATCTTGGAAATGGTATACTACTTCAAAAATTAGTATTATCTATTATTTCCATCATATCATTATAGGCGTTGGTATTAATGAATTTTTTCATACTTAATTAATAATTATACCCTTTTATTCTTTTGGCGAGACAATTTCACCATTTTTAAGTACCAATTTTATTTGCTTCAATGTACGTGGGTTTGCATCGATGATTTCTACAACAACATCTGGTGTGATTTGAATTATAGTGCCGCTACTAGGAACGTTTCCTACTTTAGCAAGTATCAATCCTCCTATAGTATCAAATTCGTCGTCTTCTTCCTTCAATTTGACGCCTAATACCTTTTCTAAATCTTCTACCTCGACGCGGCTACTAGATAAAATTGTATTCTTGCTAACTATTTTATAGCTATCACTATCAATTTGCGTGTCATGCTCGTCCGCAATGCGTCCAACTATTTCTTCCATGATGTCCTCAATAGTGACCATACCGTCGGTACCGCCATATTCATCAACCACTACTGCAATATGAGTCCTTTTTACCTGCATTTCGGCTAGTAGGTCGATTAGCTTCATAGAAGGGGCTGCTATGATATGTTTCCGCATAATTTTTTGCAGTTGAAAATTTTGCTTCTTAGCTAAAACTTGGAACAAATCTTTTATATGAATAAAGCCAATAATATTATCCATAGTATCATCATATACTAAAGTTCTAGTGTGGGCTAATTGCAAGATTTGTTTATTTAACTCCTCTAGAGCGATATCTTTTTTAACAGCTGCTATATCAGATCTAGGTATCATTACGTCTTCTACGGTTTTATTACCAAAACGCAAGAAGTTGATTAAAATTTCTTTTTCATCAGCTTTCATGTGCTTGCTGCTAGATTTTAGCTGCTTGATAATCTTATAGAAATCGTCTTTTTTATTTGTAGCATTTTTACGACCTCTAATTTTATTAAATAAACGAGAGAAAAATGATTGAAGTCTCAATAGCTTACCAGTTTTACTATGTGCTTTAGCCTCTTGGTTGCTGGTTGCTTTGATATGATCTTTTGAGAACTTACTGGGGGATGGATCTTCTAAATTGGAAGCTCGCTGCATAAATTTTTATTTCTTTAATTATATAATTTTTTTTAAGTTAAACAAATAACAAGGCAAAACTTACTTGTATTTTACTTGTACTCATAAGGCGATGCAATGGCAAAATCTTTTAATATTATAATTTCTAATTCTTCCATGGCTTTTGCATCAAATTCATTTTGGTGATCAAAACCAAGTAAATGCAACATACTATGAACAAATAGATGGATAAAATGATGCTCAAAACTTTTACCTTGTTCTATTGCTTCTTGCTTAAGAGTTTGATAAGAGAAAGCCATATCACCTAAATACATATAATAAGGGTCTGGCTTAAATTCAACTAAATCTTGCCAATTTAATGTTATATCTGGAAAGGATAATACATTTGTTGTTTTATCTTTGTTACGAAACTGGCTATTTAGATCCTTTAACTTCTTGTCATTTGCTAGTAATATAGATAATTCAAACTCTTCAACAATTTTGAAATTATCAAACCTTTCAAGAATGTTATTAGCTATTTTTTGCATTAAGCTTTTAGTGATAATTTTGTGATCACTCCAGCTATTTGGCTTATTTTCTAAGGCTAAATAGGATTTTGGTAGTGACGCTTTGGCAATTTCTATAGTTATTTTCATAAAAAGTTGGTTTAAAGATTTGTTGTGCTTAACTATACTAATATAGTATAAAATAATAAAGGAAATTGAATTTTATGATAAAGATAGCACCATCCATATTGTCTGCAGATTTTGCAAATCTAGAAGCTGAAATTAAAGCGCTTACTGCAGCGGGAGCAGACATGATACATATTGACGTTATGGATGGCTCATTTGTTCCTAACCTTACTATAGGTCCTGTTGTGGTTGAATCTATTAGACCACATACTAATTTGCCATTCGATGTGCATTTGATGATTGATAAACCGCAAAATTCGATTGACGCTTATGCTAAGGCGGGTGCTGATATAATAACTATACATCCTGAGGCAACGATTCATGTTGATAGAGTCTTAAATCAAATAAGAAATCTAGGCGTAAAATCAGGTATATCACTATTACCATCAACAGCGCCCGAAGTGGTGGATTACTTACTGGATAAAATAGATTTAATCCTTGTTATGACTGTTAATCCAGGTTTTGGTGGGCAGCAATTTATGGAGAGCCAACTACCAAAAATAAGAGCGCTAGCTAATAAAATACAGCAATCTGGTAAGAATATCACTTTAGCCGTAGATGGCGGTATTAATGACCTTACTGCGCCGCTTTGCCAGCAGGCAGGGGCTAATTTGTTAGTAGCTGGAAACTATATTTTTCAAACAAACAAGAAGGACAAAGCATCTGCAACTGAGTTATACGCAGCTAATATGGCAATGCTTAGAATAGCGTAAATAGTTAGTCAACTTGCAAGGGCGCGCGTTTGCAGATTTTGCTTAAAGCATCATTTGCTATAAAGATAAGTCTAGCAGTTTACAAAATACCTAAGTATATCTATAATATCATTTTTAGTAATTGATTTTGCAGTATTTAAAGACTAAGACGTAAAGAATATAAAATTTATTTAAGGAGAAAATTATGGATAAGGCAAGCGTGCGCAAAGAATTAAGCGCCAAGATGGAAGGAGCAATGAGGGTTCTAGATCATGAACTTAAAGGCTTAAGAACTGGCAGGGCATCTGTAAATTTACTTGATCCTGTTATGATTGATGCTTATGGCAGCAAATTACCTTTGTCTCAAGTTGGAACTGTATCGACGCCTGATGCTCGTACAATTGTAGTGCAAGTGTGGGATAAAAGTATGGTAAAGGCTGTTGAAAAGGGTATTACAGATGCCTATCTTGGTCTTAATCCATCCTCTGATGGTCAATTAGTTCGTATGTCCGTGCCACCACTTACTGAAGAACGCCGCAAGGAACTAGTCAAACTTGCTCATAAATATGGCGAACAAACTAAAGTAGCCTTAAGAAATATTCGTAGAGATGGTAACGAAAATTTGAAAAAGCTAGAAAAAGATAGCGTAATCTCGAAAGATGAACACCATAACCTATCAGAAGAAATACAGAAACTGACGGACGAATTTAGTTCTAAAGTAGATTCTATCCTGAAGACTAAGGAAGAAGAAGTCCTTAAAGTTTAAGTGGATTAGTTAAAGCTGGATTTTCCTATTAATGATCTTGATATAAAAGCTACCAAATGACAAATAATACCGATAATAAAATAGAGCTAGTTGATTTTGGTCAAGCGCTATCAGAGCGTTACCTTGCGTACGCTTTGTCAACAATTATGTCAAGGTCATTACCGGATGTACGTGATGGTCTAAAGCCTGTCCACCGCCGTTTGCTTTACGCAATGCTACAATTGAACCTTGACCCTAAATCATCATATAAAAAATGCGCTAGGGTAGTTGGTGATGTGATAGGTAAGTACCACCCGCACGGCGATACAGCTGTATATGACACTTTAGCTAGGTTAGCGCAAGATTTCTCTTTGCGTTATCCTTTAATAGACGGACAAGGAAACTTTGGTTCTATTGACGGCGATAATCCAGCTGCTATGCGTTATACTGAATCAAGAATCACTGAAATATGCACTTTCTTGATGGCGGATTTAGACAAAGATACTGTAAATTTTCGCCCTACTTATGACGATAGTGATAATGAACCTACCTTAATGCCTGCTGCTTTTCCTAATCTTTTGGCGAATGGTTCAGAAGGAATTGCTGTTGGTATGGCAACGAGTATTCCTCCTCATAATTTACATGAATTATGCGATGCTTTGATTCACCTTATCGACCAGCCAAATGCTACCATTGATGATTTATTGCAATTTATCAAAGGACCAGATTTTCCTATTGGCGGTATTATCGTCGATAACCAAGCTACCATATCACAGGCTTATCATCAAGGACGAGGTAGCTTTAGAGTTAGGAGTCGCTGGATAAAAGAGGAGTTTAGCCACGGTTTATATCAAATAGTTATTACAGAAATACCATACCAAGTACAAAAAGCAAAAGTGATCGAGCATATTGCGAATTTGCTAAGAGATAAAAGAATCCCTTTAGTTAGCAACATACGAGATGAATCGGCAGAAACAATTAGGA
>JAIXRE010000045.1 GCA_027485375.1 Rickettsiaceae bacterium
CAACTCAAGAAGTAAGAAAGCTTGCGAAACTTGCTAAGCTGAATTTTACTCAGGAAGAGACGGAACTTGTGCTAAAGCAATTAAGTCCAATTATGGAGATGATTACAGAATTGAAATCTGTCGATTGCAGTAATGTAGAGCCACTAACTTCTGTGCTAGATATGAACCAGCCTTTGCGTAGGGATGAAGTTACAGTAGGTGATATCTCAGAACAGATATTTGCTAATGTGCCAGGCGAGTCTGCGACCTTTGCTAAGGAAATAAAATGCTTTATTGTGCCTAAAGTAGTTGAATAATTTAAGAGTTAAAAATATGTCAGAAGAACTCACTAAGCTTACCATAGCAAAAGCCTTAAAGGGTCTAAAAAATAAACATTTTTCAAGCGTAGAGCTAGTGCAAGCGCATATTAACCAAGCAGCCCAGCATCGCAACCTAAACATATATATTACTGAGACTTTTACAGAAGCATTGAAGCAGGCAGAGGTAGCAGACCAGCATTATACGCAAAATACTGCCCGCCTACTGGAAGGAATACCAATAGGAGTGAAAGATCTGTTTTGTACCAAGAACGTCTTAACTACCGCGGGCTCTAAAATGCTTTCTAATTTCGTGCCTACATATGAGTCAACCGTGAGCGCAAGAGTTGCTAGTAGCGGTACTATTATGCTTGGAAAAACGAATATGGATGAATTTGCTATGGGTTCGTCTAACACTACTAGTTATTTTGGTAGCGTAATAAACCCTTGGAAGGCAGAAAATAGCGACGTTGATTTAGTACCAGGTGGTTCTTCTGGAGGCTCTGCTGCTGCAGTTAGCGGAGGACTTGCAATGGCTGCGCTTGGTAGTGATACTGGCGGTTCAGTTCGCCAGCCTGCGAGTTTTGCAGGACTTGTTGGTATAAAACCAACTTATGGACGTTGTTCACGTTACGGCATGATTGCTTTTGCTAGCTCACTTGACCAAGCTGGGGTATTTACAAGAAGCGTAGAGGATGCTGCTTTGATGCTTGAAGCGATGATGGGTTTTGATAATAAAGATTCTACCTCTCTTGACATAGCAGTACCAGAACTGAGATCATCAGCAGCTAAATCAATTAAAGGAATGAAGATAGGAATTCCAATGGATTTAATGCAACTTGGTGGTATTGAACCTAGTGTGCTGCAAATGTGGCAACGCTCTATAGAAATAATGAAAAACGAGGGGGCAGAGATAGTTGATATCACTTTGCCTCATTCAAAATACGCTCTTGCTACTTATTATGTGATAGCGCCCGCTGAAGCAACAGCAAATCTAGCCCGTTATGATGGCGTACGTTATGGCTTGCGGGTAGAAGAAGAGAATAGCAGTTTAGAAGAAATGTATGAGCTTACAAGGTCAGCTGGCTTTGGTAATGAGGTAAAAAGGCGTATAATGATAGGTATGTACGTACTTTCTTCAGCCTTTATTGATGCTTATTACCTAAAAGCACAAAAAATGCGTCGTCTAATTGCGGGAGATTTTCAACAAGCTTTCAGAGCGGCGGATGTAGTGTTATTACCAAGCGCACCTACAGCGGCTTTTGGCTTAACTGAAAAGCAAGATAATCCAGTGACTATGTACCTTAACGATATTTTCACTATTCCTGCAAGTTTAGCGGGGCTACCTTGCCTTTCTGTGCCATCTGCTTTGTCAGATAATGGGCTACCGCTAGGTATGCAAGTTATAGGTAATGCGCTGGATGAGTATAACGTCTTAAGGGTTGCGGCTGCTATTGAGCGTGCTAGCACAAATCTTAATTTTATACCAAGAGGGTTTTAAATGGCTTACATTATAGGAAATACTGGAAAATGGGAATATGTCATTGGGCTTGAAGTGCATGCACAAGTTGCATCAAAATCCAAGCTATTTTCTGGTAGTAGTACAGAGTTTGGAGCGCCGCCTAATTCACAAGTATCATTAGTTGATGCAGCCATGCCTGGAATGTTGCCTGTTTTAAATGAGTATTGCTTGCATCAGGCAATTAAGACAGGTTTAGGCTTAAAAGCTAGGATTAACAAGCTTTCTATCTTTGATCGTAAAAATTATTTTTATGCTGATTTGCCGCAAGGTTATCAAATTTCTCAGTTTTACTATCCAATAGTACAAGATGGCGAGCTGCATATTACCCTTGAAGATGGTACTCATAAGACTATTAGAATAAACCGTATGCATTTAGAGCAAGATGCTGGTAAAAGCATGCACGACCAGTCACCAACTCGTAGTTATATCGACTTGAACCGTTGCGGTATTGCCTTAATGGAAATAGTTACTGAACCTGATTTATGTTCTCCATATGAAGCGGCTGAGTATGTTAAAAAGCTAAGAAGTTTGCTGCGCTATATAGGCAGTTGTGATGGTGACATGGAAAAGGGGTCATTGCGCTGTGATGCTAACGTTTCTGTGCGCAAAGCTGGAGAACCTTTAGGTACCAGGTGTGAAATCAAAAACCTTAACTCTATACGTAATATCACTAAAGCTATAGAATTTGAAGCAATGCGTCAAGTTGAGATTCTAGAGCAAGGCGGGGTGATAAAGCAAGAAACAAGGCTATTTGATGTAACTACTGGCGAAACTAGGACAATGCGCAGTAAAGAAGATGC
>JAIXRE010000116.1 GCA_027485375.1 Rickettsiaceae bacterium
AGCTCGCCGCTTGTTTTCCTACTACCTCTTAGGGCTATCTGCGGTATAGGGGAAAATCATATGAAAAACCAAACCATAATTCTATTACTCACCTTAATCACAACAGCCTGCAAGCCAGCAGAAGACCAAACAACACCAGCTTTTAAAGCTAAATCCTGCGCAAAAGCCGTAAAAAAAGAAATCCACCAAGAATATCTCAATTGCTATGCTTTAAATGAAACAGCGAAAAAACAATGCGTGGATGATTTAGCTGCAACTTATGTTGAAAGGCAATGGCAAGGAAATAAAGATTATATCCAAACCTTCCAGTTTGAATGTGAAAAACTTGGCTTCAAGGAATTTTTAGAAAATTTAGGGCTACCTTGTGAATCTATTAAAGGCGGTCCAAAATTTCGTGAAGATAAAAATGCTTACGAGGTAATTTGCCAGCCTAAAGGACGCTATTTTATGCACTTTGATTATGAGAAAAAAGAGTGGCAGAAACCTAGAGACTAATCTCACTTGTTATAAACTTATATATTTATTAAATTATTTCTTGACAAACTGGCGGGTTATGGAGTACTTTCACTTAACTATTTTCATGATATTTTAGTGATTAAATTATAGAGAGCATGCTATGTCAAAAGCAAAGACAGCTTCAAAAAATAACCCTACTTCTAGGGAACAAGCAAGAGAGTATACTCACAAAGGGCAAAAAATTAAACCAGTAAAGTTTATTTCTGGTAAGTCTTCTTTCTTGGCTGCTGAATACGATGGTTCTGGTGACCTAATATTAGGTACAAACGGTCTACCTCTGCCTTGGAAATTAGCAAAAGATTTAGGTTAATTTGTTGTGGCAGAAATAGAACTCACATCTAATTTGTTAAGGCTTTTAACATGCCCTGTAACTGGTGATAAACTTGTTTATGATAGAAAAAACAAGGAGTTAATCAGTGAAAAAGCGGGACTTGCTTATCCAATAATAGATGGAATTCCTATTATGCTTGCTGACAAGGCAAGGAGAATGAATCGCACTGCAACTCCTAAAGAACAACCAAACCTTTCAAGTACTAGCGCCAATTCCCAAGTTAAATTGGACAAATGTATTTCAAAGTGAGACTGGCTTAGGCGTATATAAAATACGCGCGTAAAGATCAAATCTTGCCAAATCCTTTTGGATCATTTAAAACTTGGGTTTGGTATAAAGCTACTAACGCAGCAACTTGATTTAGGCGTTCTTTCTAAGGCTTAGTCTATAAAAGTCCTTAGTCTCATATATTGCTGATATCGTCTAATTAAACACAAACTCAGTTTTCTTATCGTGGGCAAAATCTCTGCTTTTATTATAGCTAAAAATGAAGAAAAAAGAATTGCTACAGCAATCAATAGCGTCAAAAACATAGTTGATGAATTGATAGTTATTGATAGCGGTAGCACTGATAATACTGTAGCTATAGCAAAAGAGTTAGGAGCAACCGTAGTATTTCGTGCGTGGGAAGGTTACGTAAAGCAAAAAGTTTTTGGAGAAAATCTCTGCAAGCATGACTGGATACTAAACCTGGATGCAGATGAAGAGCTATCAAAGCCACTGCAAGACGAAATAGAGCATATTTTTGCCTCAAATTTAGAAGATCGTTATCATGCGTACCGCATTAATTTGTTAATATTGCGCGTGAATGACTGTAAGCCAAAATTATTTGCTCCTGCTAATAAGTTCATCAGGTTATATAATCGTAAATTATGTAGCTTTGCTAACACTACTAAAACTACTACGCATGATGCAGTTTTGTTTAACTCTGGTGTTGATGGCAAAGTCTATGATTTAAATGAAGTTGCTTATCATAGAACAGTAATTTCAATCGAACAACTTGTTAACAAAGCAAATTTTTATTCTACAGAGCAAGCTAAAGATTTAATCAGACTAGGCAGAATACCCAGTAAGGCTAGAATATTCTCTGAGATGATTATTTGGTTTTTCAAAGCTTTCTTTATTCGCAGATATTTTGTTTTTGGCTTTGATGGCTTTGTACAATCTGTCATCTTTGCCTTTGCTAGATTCATTAGACTAGCCAAAGCCTTAGAAATATATAATAATGAAAAAGATAGCCAAAAGTAGTTTTTGACTTTGTCTATATAATTTGTTATACCTTTTAAACGATAATAATACCATTTACCAGATTAAATACGGCAATTGGATTTAAAAGTGAGTCTGCGTAAACGTATATGAAATGCGCGGGCAAAGATGAATCTTGCAAAATCCATTTGGATCATTTAAAAATGGGATTTGGTATAAGCCCCTGTGGTGAAATTGGTAGACGCGGCAGACTCAAAATCTGCAGCCTGCAAGGGCGTGCTGGTTCAAGTCCGGCCAGGGGCACCATTATTAACGCAAAGCTCTATAATTTCTCTCTAGTTTAGAGCAAGTTAGAGGACTCTTTGCATCGCACGAATCCACGGCGATAAAATTAAATACAGAATAATTAGAAAATTCCTTGTCTCATGTTCTATATCTCGTGTATAAGTAAATAAGATAAGATAAAATAGCATATTTTATGACATTAAAGAAATCACGTTTTTCTACTTGGCTAGCATTAAGTCTTATACTTGCAAACTTATGCTTAGTTGGTTGTAAGAATAAAAAACAGAATGAAGATTTAGTAGTACCAGCACCTGAATTATATCAACAGGCTGTTACTTTGCTTGAAAAAAAAGACTATAACAAGGCAGCAGAAGAGTTTGGCAAGGTGTTTTTCCAGCACCCAGGCGATCCAATAACTCCGCAAACTGAGCTAATGCAAGCTTACTCTCTGTTCTTAGCCACAGAATATGACGAAGCTATTGATGTCCTTGATACATTTATAAAACTTCATCCTATGAATGTTGATGTTGCATATGCTTATTACTTAAAAGCATTATCACACTATATGCAAATTTCTAGCGTAAAGCTTGATCAATCTAGGACTGCTTTAGCTAAAGAAAGCTTTGAGGATGTAATTAAACGTTTTCCAAGCACAAAATATGCTATCGACGCAGCTTTAAAAATTGACCTAGTCAATGATCATTTAGCAGGAAAAGAAATGGAAGTTGGGCGTTATTACTTACGTAAGAAGAACCCTATTGCAGCCATTAAAAGATTCCAAGCAGTTATCAATGAATATCAAACAACCTCTCATGCTGAGGAAGCTTTATATCGTTTGACTGAAAGTTACCTGACCCTTGGTCTTAAGAATAATGCGCAGATATATGCATCAGTCTTAGGAAATAACTATCCTCAAGGAAAATGGTATAGTTATGCATATGAATTATTAACAGAGTCTCGCCCTACTTCAGGAGCGGTGCGCCCTAAGTAAGCCAAAATGCTACAGCATCTTTCAGTCAAAAATTTTATTCTGATAGATGAATTAGAGCTAAGCTTTGAACAAGGCTTTTCGGTTATTACTGGCGAAACAGGAGCAGGTAAGTCTATCTTGCTCGACGCTATCCTGTTTTGCTTAGGCGGCAAATCTTCTAGCGATGTTATTAAACAAGGCGCTGAAAGTGCCTCTGTTACAGCGGTATTTTCTACAAGCTTATCACCTGACGCGCAGGAGCTTGCTATTCTCCTTGAAGTTATAGGGATAGAGTTTGATAATGAACTTGTTATTAAACGGCTGCAGTCACAAAATAACCGTAAAAAATTCCTCATTAACGACCATATCGTTACGCAAAAAACTGTTGAACAGGTTGCAGCTTACCTATTCGAGTTACATGGTCAAAATAGCCATAGCACATTACTAAGCCCTGCCGCTCATATTGATATTTTAGATAATTATGGTAACTTATTTGCTTTGCGCTCAGAGCTAGCACAAAGTTTTAATCATTGGCAAAATATCAATAGACAAATCTTAGAAATTTCTAACCAGCAAGCAGCCATAGAACGAGAGATAGATTATTTAGCTTTTGTAGTAGAAGAGCTCACAGATTTAAGTGCTAAAATAGGTGAAGAAGACGAGCTAGCAAGCATCAAACAGAGCTTGCAAAATTATGATAAAGAAGTACAAACTGTTAACGACCTACTAACCCAGCTCGCAGCACCCGAGATAGATCAGGTTATTAGCAAGGCATTACGCATGATTTCACGTAGTGGTAAATTGACTCTTATTGATGAAACAGAATTTGTTATAATTTCAAATAATTTAGATGACGCATATAATAATATAGAAAATGCTAGATTGCATCTAAAGTCCATCCTTAATAACTTGACTCCTAGTGAATATACTCTAGAGCAAATAGAAGATAGGCTTTATGCGTTGCGTTCTGCAGCCCGCAAATACGCCGTACGCTGTGACGAGTTACCAACATTTTTACAAGAAAGCGAGACGAAATTAAAGTCATTAAATCAAAAACTTGATGGTAGCACGCAGCTCTCTAACCAAGCTGCAGAGGCTGAAAAAAAATATTACGCACTAGCTAAAGAGCTATCTGAAAAACGCCGTCAGGCTGCAGGGCACCTGCAGCAAGTATTGCAGCAAATGCTTGCTCCTTTAAAAATGGCAAAAGCGACTTTCTTAGTAGAGTTCGAGCCGCAAAATCCAGGAATAAAAGGAACAGAAGCCGTGCGCTTCATTGCATCAACTAACCCTGGAATGGCTGCAGCACCTATTGATAAAATAGCTTCTGGTGGTGAATTATCAAGGTTTATGCTTGCTATCAAGACAGCTTTATTTGATAAAAATACTAGTGGAACGATTATTTTTGACGAGATAGATACAGGAATTGGCGGCGTAGTTGCAGATAGTGTAGGGGAGCATTTGAAAAAACTAGCACAAGCTGCGCAAGTTATTGTTATAACCCACCAGCCTCAAGTAGCGGGCAAAGCTAACCAGCACATTTTAGTTCATAAAGTACAGATGACAGAGAATACTATAGTATCTGCTAATACGCTTTCTAAGGAAGAGCGGGCCTTGGAACTTGCAAGAATGATTTCAGGTAAGGCTATAACGGAAAGTAGCCTAAGAGCTGCTCAAGAGTTGCTACATAAGTAATACCAAATTCCATTTTTAAATAATCCAAACGGATTTTGCAAGATTCGTCTTTGCGCACGTATTTAATATACGCCCTGAGCAGACTCACTTTAAAATCCATTTGTCCTATTTAATCTGGCACTTGGTATAATACCAAGTGCCATTTAATTCCCTGAGATTTGGTATTACATTTTTTCTATATAATATTTCTGAGGGTCTCTAAAATCTAGAGTCTTATAATTTTGATCAAATAACTTACCTGCTTTGTCTAACTCAGCTAGGTAGTTTAGAGCTGCATCAAAGGCGTTTTCTGGCATTTTGACGGTGATATTCTGCTGTAAATTCAGATTCCAACGACGCTCTCCATAACGTACTGCAGAAATCACCTTTGTCATTAAATCAGGGTATTTTGCTAAATCTTCTATTAGCTTATGGGCATAAATATTAGCGTCTGCACCAACTACATGCAGCAGCTTAGCAAATTTTTCAATGTTCTTGCTAGTAATTTGGTATCCTTCTTCATCAATCAAAAATAATTTTTGATTGATTTGCCAGATAGCTATTGGAGTCCTTTCTAGCAAGGCTACATAAATGGTATTTGGCATACGGCGTTCTACAGCTGCATTTTTAACCCAAGGATTTTGTAATAATTTTTCTTGCACTGCTGACAAATTAATAGCAAAAATAGGTGTCCCTGTATCAGCATTTAAAGCTGCTAAGATATCCTCAGAAGTAGTATTATCTTGACCTTCGATAATAATGTTTTCAAATTTAAAGCCAACATCTGCTGCAGCTTCGTATATATTATGGGCTATTTCTTTTTTTAAAAAATCAAAATAATTTGTAAAAAATAATAAGGATAAAAAGCAGATAATCAGAATTTTAGTACCTAAAATACCTCTAGCGTAAAAAATAGCAATTTTTCTCCGCAAAGGAATATTTGGTTTTTTTGTTTGTTTTTTTGACGATTTTTTAGCCATTATTCAAAAGCCGCTGTATTAAGTATTTCTTGAATTAAGGAGGAGAAACTAATTCCAGAGTGCGCAGCAATTTCTGGACAAATAGATAGCGGCGTCATTCCAGGGTGAGTATTCACCTCTAAAATGAAGAATTCTTCTGTTTCTGGTTCATAAATAAACTCTACCCTAGCCATTCCTTTGCAGCCCATGCTCTGATAAGCCTTTTCTGCCTCTATTAGGAGTTGTTGATATAAAGTCGCTGGCAAAGGAGCTGGCAACAAATGCTCAGCAAAGCCATCTGTGTATTTAGTTTCATAATCATAAAACCGTTTGTTTTTCAGTAGTTTAATCTCAAGCCCGCCTAGGGCTTTGCCATTTAACACAGCCACCTGCATTTCCCTGCCTTTTATATATTTTTCGACAAGCACCTGCTCGCCATAAGGAAAATCGTAATCACTAAAATTGAAGTCATCTTCTACAAATACTGGTATTACCCCTATACTAGAACCTTGCGTTAACGGTTTAATAACATAAGGACGTGGTAACGGGTCGGTTTTAACCATATCTTGTTTGCTAACTATGATACTTTCTGCAACTTTAATACCGTTAGCACGAAAAACTTCTTTTGACTTTTCTTTGCTAAAAGCTAAAGCAGAGGCAAGCAGCCCGCTATGAGTGTAAGGAATATGCATAATGTTAAGCAATCCCGGCAGGCAACCATCCTCGCCGTAAGTGCCATGCAGCGAATTGTAAACCACATCAGGCTTTAATTCTGCCAATATCTGCGCTATATCTGCTCCCATGTCAATTAGAGTAACCCTATATCCAAGTCCAACCAATGCCTTAGAAATACCTTGCGCAGAAGAGAGAGATACCTCCCTTTCTGCCGACATACCAGCTGCGATAAGGGCTACATGCTTAATTCCCTCTACGCTCAAAGGCGTAACAGTGGAAAGAGGTGTAAATCTAGTCTGATAATTATATACCTTTGCTACTTCAAGGGTTGATACGTCAAACTGCGAGTCTCGCTTGTGCTCACGTACTTTTGTACGCTGCGCAAGCTCGCTACTTGTTTTTCTATCAACTCTTGAAGTATCTGTGGTATAGTTATTCATATGATTATTAATTATTAATTATTTATGTTTGCCAATACGCTTAATTTCCCACTCTAGCATGATGCCACTATCTGCAAAGACACGTTGCCGAACAAATTCTCCTAGCTCTTCAAGGTCAGCAGCAGAAGCGTTGCCATGGTTAATCATAAAGTTGCAATGCAGCGTAGAAATTGATGCATCTCCTAATCTGCAGCCCCTAAGCCCAGATATTTGAATTAATTTCCATGCAGAAGAGCTAGGTGGATTAGCAAAAGTGCTGCCACCTGTTTTTTCTTTTATAGGCTGCGTTAAGGCTCTTTTAGCACTAATCTCATTCATTAAGGCCGCAATATTTGCTCTATTACCAGGAGAGACTCTAAAAATAACTTTCGTTATAATAAAATCCTTTGGTAAAAGATTACCTCGATACCGAAAACCTATTTCGTCTAATGCCAAGCTATGTAAGTTTCCTCTGCCATCTACAGCCTCCGCTGCAATAATAATATCCTTAAATTCTTTGCCATAAGCGCCAGCATTCATAGCAACGCCGCCACCTATAGTTCCTGGTATACCAACTAAAAACTCAAATCCTGAAATTTCGTTGATTTCACAAAATTTAGCAAGATTGAAATTAAGACATCCAGCTCCTACAAGCAACTTATCTCCATCAAGTTGTATTTCTGTAAAATTCTGTCCTAATTTTACTACAATTCCGTCGATACCACCGTCACGAATAATTAAATTCGAACCAGCGCCTATTGTAGTAACAGGAAGTGCTAATTCATTTTGACGAAGAAAGCTCGCAAGATCTTGCGTATCAAATGGTTTGAATAATATTTCTGCAGGTCCACCAACCTTAAACCATGTCAAATGGTTTAAATTGTAGTTCTTCTTCAATTGTCCTTTGGTGGTAGTTATAGACATATAACTTCAGAGAGTAATATGGTTGTACAAAGAATATTCATTTTGCAATAGTATTTCTTAAATCTTTGGCTGCGATGAAGTTAAAAACCTTACGCTGTGGAATTACGACCTGCTCTTTAGTCTGCATATTTTGACCTACCCTAGCTTTTTTATGCCTTATAGTGAAATTGCCGAAATGCATTAGCATTAGTTTTTGTTCAGTTTCAGCAAGTTTATAAATACTATTGAAGATTTGATTCACTAGCTCTTCACATAATGCACCTGATAAGCCTAAATTTGCTTTAACTACTTCTGTGATTTTTTCTTTATTTATAGTGATTTCTTGCATAATTACCATCTAAGCAGTGCCGAGCCCCAAGTTAAGCCAGCACCAAAAGCCGTAAATAATATTAGATCTCCTGCTTTTAAACCTTTAGACTTCTTAAGCTCTGCTAACGCTAAAGGTATAGAAGCCGCCGAACAATTAGCATGCTCTGCAATAGTCGTTACAAGTTTATTTTGATCAAGCTGCAGCTTTTCTGCAAGGCTATTTATAATTCTGATATTTGCTTGATGTGGAATAAAATAATCCACATCATTTGCAGTCATGTTATTTGCTACAAGAATTTCTAGTACTGACTCCGACATTTTTTCGACAGCATTTTTAAATGTTGCAGCCCCCTGCATACGAATCTTACCGCTATTGCCAGTGCTACTAACGCCGCCATCAGTATAAAGTATATTCTCAAAATTTCCATCTGAATAAATCTTACTATCTAGTAAACCAGCTTTCGAATCTTCTGTGCTGCGTTGTAAAATTACCGCGCCAGCACCATCACCAAATAATACGCATGTACTTCTATCAGACCAGTCCAGTAGCGATGACATTTTTTCTGCACCCACAAGTAAAACTGTATTGTAAGAGCCGGAATTGATCATATTAGCGGCTATTTGCAGACCATATACAAAACCAGCGCAAGCGGCTTGTATATCAAACGAAGGAATATGTTTTATGTCATATTCTTGAGAAAGGTATTTTTGCAACTTATTAGCAGTCGATGGAAAGCTATTATCAGGAGTAGAGGTGCAAACTATAATCAGATCTATTTCAGATGCAGATATATTAGCATCATTTATAGCTTGCTTTGCTGCCATAAAGGCAAGGTGAGAACTATACTCATCGTCAGCTGCTATATGGCGCTGCTTGATACCTGTTCTTGTGCTTATCCACTCGTCATTAGTATCGACTAAAAGACTTAAATCTTCGTTACTTACAATTTTTTCAGGCAAATAACTGCCACATCCAACAATCTTAAATGCCATATAAACATACCTTATGAGCAAACCCAGTTTGGAAAAATTCTTTCCTAAGTACAAATAATTGCAAGCACAAAAGCCCCTTGAGCTTTTGCGCAAATTATGCAATCAATACCCTAAAAACTTAAATCAGCTTGTTATTAAAACAAGTTTTTCCACAAGGGAGGGGTAGGCGTTATTAGTCTTTACTAGCTTCTAATGGCGCAACAATTATAGATTTATTGTTATACTTGCCGTTAGATTGATCAACGTGATGTGGAAGCCTATATTCACCGGTTTCTTTATCAACGATTACATTAACTTTACCAAGCGCTAAGTGTGAACGTCTCATTTTACGTCTTGATGGGGATGTTTTCTTCTTTGGAACGGCCATAACTTCAATCTCTTAAACTTAAAATATGTAAACTAAAACTATTTTGCTTATAAACAGAAAAAGTATTTGTAAAATCAGCGCGCAGTATATAATATTCCTATTACAAAATCTACATAAAATTATAACAAAATAAAACTTTAGTACTTATGACCTATTTTAAGCCTTACAATTTACTAGCCATATTAGCATTTCTAGCATTTACTTTATTTTCACTTAGCTCATGCAAGACTATAGACTCGCATGGTCAATATGTTGAGGATAGCGCTATCCAGCAGCTTGAAAATAAACGACTCACTAAAGAGGAAGTTATTAATCTTATTGGAACACCTACTGTAGTTCCTGACTATATGCCAGATACTTGGTATTACATCCAAAGATCTTTGGCTCGCCGCGCTTGGTTCACGCCGAAAGTAGAAGAACAGAGAATTGTCAAAATCAAATTTAGCCCAAAGGACACAGTGCAAGAAGTTCTAGTAATGAATGAACTAACTGGTGAGGACGTCAAGGTTATTAGTGAATATACAGAAACTTATGGCACCGAACAAACTGGCATACAGAAATTCATTAGGAATATTGGTAGGTTCAATAAAACTACTGATGGCAAGCATGCTCGCCCTAAGTCAAAAAATTAGCCATTAGACCTTCTGCAAAACTCGCTACAGACAGTAATTTGTGCGTCAATCCGGTGCTCAAATCCTCACGTACATTTAAGTACGCTGCGGCTGCGCGCTCCGTGTTTCCTACAAATTCCTTCTCTTTAGCAAGTTTTGCAAAAGGTCTATTAAAAAAGGAATTAGGATAAATAGTAATTATCCTAATTCCTTAAGTTACAAAACTATTTTCCTCTTAAAGCCAAGGCTCTTTTACCCTGATATGTAATTATACATGCTTATCAACTACTCTGCAGATTTAAAGCAAGCAAAACTAGGGCTTAAAGTAAAGGCCGGAGCTAAAAATAACAAAATTGAAGAGCTTATCCTTATTCAAGATAAGCCTTACCTTAAATTATCTATCAAAGCGGCGCCAGAAAATGGCAAAGCTAACGCAGCTATAATCGAATTCCTTGCAAAACAATGGACCCTTAGTAGGCAGTCTTTAGAAATAATTAGCGGTCATACTAACAACATTAAAATTTTACTGATAAAAAATATTGAGCTAGGCTATTTAAATTTGCTTTTGAGTGATTATATTAATAGCCGTAATTAAATTTAAAAGTAGGTAGATTAATTCATGACAACTTCAAATATTGAAAATAGTGCGGTAGGTGCTAAAAATTTAGAGCATAAGCAATTTGATGCTGAAGTAGGTAAAGTATTACACTTAATGATCCACTCTCTTTATACTAATAAGGAGATTTTCATCCGAGAACTGATTTCAAATAGCTCTGACGCTTGTGATAAATTGCGTTATTTGTCTCAAACCTCGCCAGAATTGCTAGAAAATGGTGCAGAATTTAAAATCACTATTAAAGTTGATAAGGATAAGAGAATCATAACGATTCGTGATAATGGCATTGGTATGAATAAGACTGACCTTATCGACAATTTAGGTACAATAGCCCGTTCAGGCACGCAGAATTTCGTTACTAGCCTTTCAGGTGATGCTAAAAAAGATAATATGCTAATAGGGCAATTTGGCGTTGGCTTTTATAGCGGTTTTATGGTTGCTGACTCTATTACTGTCGTTTCACGCAAAGCTGGCGAGAAACAAGCTTATATATGGAGCTCTGAGGGCGCAGGGGCTTATACTATAGCAGAAACAGAGGAAGAATTTCCTCGAGGCACTGAAATAACCTTGCATATAAAACAAGACGAAGATGGCTACTTAGACCATTTCAGGTTAAAACATATAGTAAAGAGTTACTCAGATCATATTGCCGTACCAATATATTTTATTGATA
>JAIXRE010000039.1 GCA_027485375.1 Rickettsiaceae bacterium
ATTATGGATGAAGGCAAGCTAACAGATAGCACTGGTAAATTGGTGAATTTTACTCATACTATCATTATCCTCACCACTAATTTAGGCGCAGAGGCGCTGAGTAAAAACTCTATAGGATTTAATGGCGGTAGTGATAATAGGCAAGAAAAAAGCAGTTTAGAAGCTGTAGAACAAAGATTTAATCCAGAATTTAGGAATAGGCTAGATGGTATAATCACCTTCAATTCACTTAATAAAGACAATATCTGCAAGATTATAGATAAAAATATAACTGAACTTGAAGCACAGCTAGTTGATAAGAGGATACAAATATCTGTTGATGAAGCAGCTAGGGAATACCTATTCTTGAATTGTTCTAAACATAAAAATGGCGCACGGCTTTTAGCTAGAATGATTGATAATGAACTTAAACAAAAAATTGCCGATGAGATTCTATTTGGTAAGCTTAAAAAAGGCGGTAGTGTTCTAGTTAGTTTTTCTGAAAAATCTGGTAAGCTTAGTTTTCAATTTGCTGGTAATTCTAAAACTAAAGAGACTAGCGAGGTTGAATTTAGCTAATACACAATTACTTACAGATTAGTATTAAATAACTTTTTTCCTAAAACCTTTCCTATAGCTTTTATTATATTATTTTCTAGCAGGCTAAAAACTAGATTACCAATCATTATAACTATAACCACTATTAACATGCTATATATAATATCAGCTGGATAATGCATAGCTAGAGTTATACGTGACGTGCCAACCATTAGCAAAGCAAGAATACAAATGATTTTTTGCATCTTTGTTAAATATGACCATAAATAATAACTTATCAAGAACGCAAGCCCTGTATGCGCACTAGGGAAACTTGACAAACACCTTTCATTAGTGGTATTTAATATTGTAATAAAACTACCTTCTGGTAAAGAGCAGAAAGGTCTAGGTAAGTTTATTGTAAATTTAAAGGCAGCATAGGTAAAGCCAAAAATAGCATATATAGTACCTATTCTTACTGCTTGATTATAGCAAGTCCAGAACTTAGTTTCAAAGACTACTGGAGGGTTAGCGCCCTGAAAACTTTTCAGTTGCCTATAAAGGTATAAACAATACAAGCTGTAATAAAGCACAAAATTACTAATAGAAAATAACCAAGAGGTTATTTGCATAATAGTCGGTAATATGCTAATGTTAGTTATATGGTTAATGAATAAAAATACTGATTTATTTAAACCAGCTAAATCATATAAAAAGTACAGAGTCATTATACCTATTTTACTAAATTAATTATGCTTTTATTTTACCAAATTCAATAATGATAAATTTATGTTACAAGTAACTATATTAGGATGCGGAGCTTCCTTAGGCGTGCCTGTCCTCGGCTGCGCTTGCTCAGTTTGTAAATCAGATTCAATTTACAATAAAAGGACTAGGTCTGCAATCTATATTAGTGACCAGCAAACTAAGATTCTAGTAGATTTTGGTTTCGATATTAGGCAGCAATTACTGCGTGAGAATATTACAGATATTGATGCAGCAATCTTAACACATGACCATGCTGACCACGTTAGCGGTCTTGATGAGCTGCGGGCTTTGCATTTTCTGCATAAGCGTCCTTTGGATATTGTTACAGATCACGCCACTTCTAAAACTGTTGAGGATCGCTATAAGTATTTATTTACTGATAAGAATAAATATAATTTGCCTCAAAGGTTTAACTCAAAACCTGTAGATTTTTTTTCTAAAATTAAGATAGGTACAATGGATATACAATGCTTCAGGCAGGATCATGGTCCTATTGATAGTCTTGGAATCAGAATAGGAGATTTTGTTTATTCAAGCGATGTGGTAGATTTTCCAGAAGAGTCTAAACAGCTTTTGCGCAATGTGAAAGTCTGGGTTTTAGATTGCCTTGAATATAATTCAAACTATTGTCACGCTGGGTTAGATAAAGTACTGCGCTGGAATGAAGAATTAAAACCAGAACAAATACTACTCACTAATATGCATCATACTATTGATTATCATAAAATTATCAACGAGCTACCAAGTAATATTAAACCGTTATATGACGGGTTTAAATTTAGCGTATAGACTTTTTAGGATTCCGCCGCATTTATTTTCAAATTACAATTATCGCCAAATTTGGCGCTGCGTAAGCTTTATATATAAGCCTCATGGCAGTCTCACTTTTAAATGCATTTGTCCAATTTAATTCTTGAGAATTGACCTAAGAAAATTTTGAAAGAGATACATTGACTATTTTTGTTCCTTCAAGGATTGTATAGGTTAAATTAAATAGTTCTTGCTGCATTAATAAAACTTGTGGATTTTTGTCGTTTTATTTTATAACATATAAATATATAAGGACTAATTTAATAATATCAGGTTATGGGCATTAGGAGTGGATAGATATCAAAAATCGTTGCAAAAACTAGCGGACTTTATGAGCTTTTTAAGTTCACAATATATAATTTCTCAGCAACAGGAAAAATCTCAAGAATCTTATTTTGCTGCTGGTATAGCCCTAGCGTGCGTAGAGCATAAAGAACTGCTTAGCTACCTTAATAAAAGGGATAGACGTTCATTTGCGGAATGCCTACAAGAGCATTACGAAGATCACCTTACTACTTTGCGTAATAATAGCGATGATATTGACCTTATAAGCCAGTTTGAAGGTAATATCAAAAACTTGCTGGAGGTTTTAACTAACACTAGCCAAAATATTGCTACCACAAAGAAAATCACCAAGCCCAAAGTTGATGAAGAAATTAACCAAGAAGATTTAGAGCTGCTTACGGAGTTAATCACTAACGCAGCAAGGAAGTGCCAAAAACTCTTCTCAGACCAAAAAGCTTACCCTCAAGTTATTGATAAACTACAAGCGCAGGCTATAGCATTTAATTGCGATTTAACGCTAAAACAACAGTTGGAGCTAGTTGATAAGCTGTTATTAGTAAAAGGCTTGTGGCAAGTTGCGAATAATGAAAATGATAGTTTAAAGCTATTACTGCATATGAGCCCTAAAAAGCTGCTGCAAGATTTACATTTTAACAATCACAATGAAGCTTTTGAAACTATTGTGAAAATATTAGGTCAAGAACAGCCTATGCTTAATGAGTTAAGCAATGAAAGCTTAATAGAGCTATATGATGGCTTAAAAAAGATTGAACCACAAAGTAGCTTTATCTTTAATATGCTTAAAGATCTACATTATGAAGCGCAACTTAGATATACTTATAATAGGCTAAGTGATGCTGGTTATGAGTTATTAACTAGATTTCAAAGTTATGATGCTATAACCAATCAGATTAATAATGCTGAGTTTGCTATCGCTGAAGCATTTTTGCTTAGGAGGAGCAACTTTATCCACGAAATTATTATAGCGATTAGCAAGCAAGTGGATAATATTCGTGCAGTTGGTGCGGCAAATATGCAGGCTATCAATAACGCATTACATAAAATTAAAGCAGAGCTTGCTCATAGTAACTTAGAAGGTAATGTAGAGCATAAAGATTTTGATACTTCCTTATTACCAACTATCAAGAAAAAATTATCTGAACCACTAGAAGCTCACGTACAAAAAAGGTACATTGACATTGATAAATTTATTATTGCAGCTCTTACGGAGAGGTATACATTATTCTTTAAGCATATCAATCAATTGATAGACCTGTATCTTGATGATAAAGCTAGCGATATAAGTTTTTTGAAAGACATTATCATTCGCAAGCTAGCGCAAGAATACCATCCTATTCATTTACCAAATTCTATGCCTAATTTACGTATAATTGCAGAAGACCGCAAAAAGATTGCACAGCAATTGGAAGAAATAGACTTTCTAGATATTTTTATGGAACAAAATAACAGCAATTTCACTAGCCTTAACTTTAGAAAACATATGGTTAGTAAACATCAAAAACACCATTCTTATATGAATGCTGCTGAATATATCAGGCAAATTATACAAGCCTTACTAACACATTGCAATGCTGCTCAGCTTGAAAAATTGTACAAGCCCTTACTACATCAAACAGCACTTAGCGCCGTTAAGCTTATGCTCAAGCAAGAAATAATTAAGCAAATTAAGCAACGCACTACTATATCTAAGCTAATATACGCCATATTTGTAGGTACAAAACATGAATTTGATAAACTAAAGTCAATGAAGGGTAATTTTCAACATATAGAAAAGCTGGATAACGCGAGGCAAGTGCAATAAATTTCCCATGCGGAAGCTTTTCAAAGCTAAAATTTAACTTAAACTTGACTTTTTTTATCTCACGCAGCAATATCACTGTGATTGATTACACTTTAGAAAACTATCGAGGAATATATGCATAAACTCTATCATTCAAGTAAGCACGCGCTAGAGGGGTTGCTGTTTGATGGTATGACAATAATGGCTGGTGGTTTTGGTCTATGCGGGATACCTGAAAACCTTATAACCGCTTTACAAGAGTCAAAAGTACAAGATTTGACGATAATTAGTAATAATTGTGGTACAGATGATTTTGGGTTAGGGTTATTACTAAAAAACGGGCAAATTAAGAAGATGATATCTTCCTATGTTGGCGAAAATAAAACTTTTGAACAAAAATATATTGATGCTACTTTAGAGCTAGAGCTAAATCCACAAGGCACTTTAGCCGAAAGGATTAGATCAGCAGGCGCTGGTATTCCAGCTTTTTACACTAGAACTGGTATAGGTACAGTAGTAGCTGAAGGAAAAGAGATAAGAGAGTTCAATGGCAAAGAGTATCTTATGGAAACAGCGCTTTATGCTGACCTTGCTATCATTAAGGGCTGGAAAGCTGACAAGAGTGGTAACGTTATTTATAATAAAACAGCTAGAAACTTCAACCCTATAATGGCTACTGCCGCGCGCGTTACAGTATGTGAGGTAGAAGAAATCCTAGAGGTTGGTAGCATAGACCCAGATCATGTCCACACGCCAAGCATATACGTACATCGCTTGATTAAAGGCGAGAAATATGAAAAAAGGATCGAAAAAATAACAAACAGTCAATAAATATAGAGCGTCAAATGGCTTGGACAAAAGAAGAAATGTGCAAACTGGCAGCGGAGCTAGAGCTAAAACATGGTATGTATGTTAATCTTGGTATCGGTATGCCAACTGATGTGCCTAATCACTTACCAAAAGATGTACGTGTAGTTTTCCAAAGTGAAAATGGTATGCTTGGTGCTGGTCCTTTTCCAAGAGCTGGGCAAGAAAATGCTGATTTGATAAATGCTGGAAAGCAGACAATTACAGAACTAGCTGATAGCAGTTATTTTGATAGCGCAGCATCATTTGCCATGATTCGTGGTTCGCATATAGATCTCACAATTTTAGGAGCTATGCAGGTATCTGAGGATGGCGACCTTGCAAACTGGACTATACCAGGCAAAATGGTAAAAGGAATGGGCGGGGCGATGGATCTTGTTGCTAACGTGAAAAGAGTGGTGATTATCATGGAGCACGTGGCAAAGGATGGCTTACCTAAATTAGTTGACCGCTGCACCTTACCACTGACGGGCTTGAAAGTCGTTGATAGAGTAATTACTGACCTTGGTGTTTTTGATATCAACGAGGATGGTTTGACGCTTATCAAAAAAGCACCGGGCGTCACGTTAGAGGAAATCCGCAGCAAAACCTCTGCAAAATTCAAGCCTCTACCCTCTCATCCTGAACATAAATACTGACTATAGTTAATCAACTTGGATTAGGATACTATGGATGGCGAGCCATAACGCTGCTAATTCAAGTTCATTAACTATAAGTTGCTATTTATGCCTCGTCACTACTACCCTCTCCAGCCGCCCTAACTTCATGATCATCAAAACCCTGCGCGCCATGCTTACTGTGATGGCTATGTTGAGACTGAGAGGCGTATTTTCCATAGCCAGCTTTCGCTTTACCATGACTTTCATTATGTTCATGATAACTTGGACAGCGCATTTGATGGTCGTCCGTTCCTTCTTCAATAGAACTTCTCCTTGTTGACGCTTTACTATGCTCTTTATGCTCTCTGTACTGAGGCTCTTGATGCTCTCTATGCTCTCTATGCTCTTTATGCTCTCTGTACTGAGGCTCTTGATGCTCTCTATGCTCTCTATGCTCCCTGTGCTCCCTGTGATCTCTGTACTGCTGCTCCCTATCTCTATACTCTCTATGCTCCTTATGTTCTATGTGTACTTTGTGATGAGGATGATATAAAGCTAGAGGAGCACTACTTATCTGTACTGGCATATCTTCCGCATCGTCTGTGGACTTGCTATATAATTTCTTTTTAGAACTAGTTTCCTTAACTGAATGTTGTTTTTGCTTTTCAGCAGGCTCGGCAGCGTGCATTAATCTACTTGCCATTGACATCCACTCCCCTAAATGAGGAGCTTTACCAATAGCTGTACTGGGCTCAGATTGCACGAATTTACCACTAGCTTCTGATTTAGAGCCAGCGCTACCTTCGTCAACTTCACTTCCTTTCATAGGAGCTGCCTTGGTACTAAATTTACTTGCATTTTCCATACCTGAAAGGTTGATTGTTAAACTAGTCAAGCTCTGTTCATTATGTATAACCCTACCTTTATGGTGAGGCTTATGGTGAGGCGCACCATCTTCTGATGCTTTTCTAATGCCTGCAACTGCAGGTGCAAGGTCTGGTATCGTCGCAGACGCAGTTGCAGGGTCTGGTATCGTTGCAGCTCGTGGTGGTTTTATACCTAAGATGTCTGATGCTCTTGGCGTCTCTAATAAAGTTCCATTTGAGTTACTTAATGCTGGATCTAACCTTCTACTTGGAGGCATAGAACTACTACCTCCAACCAAGTCTTGTGAAATTGTTTGCATATGTAGAGTGACTGTCGCTTGCTGTTCCCTTATGTCGTTGGCAGTTCTGCAATTTGAAATTGCTGAACCAAGAGAGCTAAGAGCAGCCGTTATAGCAGTGATAATTGTGATAGTAATTGGATCAAACATAGTATCCTCCTCTGGACTTTAGGGATACCATCATGAAACTAGCCTATACTTCTTATAACTACTTATTGCTGCGTTACTTAAAGTATCAACGATTGATTATTCTTACTTTCAATTGCTAGGGTTTTTCTATAAAAAAAACCTAGGGTAAGGTTGGCTATTATTGTAAGGAAAGAAGAATAGCGTCGCAGAGAGCCTAGAACCATAATTTATCCTACTAAAATCTAATGATTAATTTTTTACTAAATTAAGGGGCGTGAGTATTAAGAAATTTACGCCTCTTAATTTTAGGATAAAAGAAAAAGGTTAATATTGCGTTAAGAAAAAACTTTTGATTCCATAGACATTAAATGCCGTTCTAATAACAGATCATTTTGAGCTTGGTCTTCTGAAAGAGTTATAGGGTTACCTATAGTAACAGTAATTTTGCCAAAAGGCAGAGGCATTATTAGCTTGTCCCAGCTCTTAAGGGTGAAATATTTTGTTGAGAAACAGCTTACAGGAATTAAAGGCGCATTGTATTTTTTGGCTATAACAGTGATGCTGCTATTAATTTTATAGACTGGTCCCCTTGGACCATCTGGGGTAATTACAATATTATCGCCTTGAGATAATAGTTTTATAATAGTGCGCAAAGCGCCAAGAGAATTTTTATTTGTTGACCCTTCTATAATACCAAAAGCGAATTTGCTAATTATACCACTTATTATTTTACCATCAGAATGGGGCGACACTAAGGCACTAGTATTGTTTTTATTTTTAAAAATACCAGGTCCAAATGCTAATTTATTATGCCAAAGAGCAAAGATTGCGCCGTTTATTGCCTTAAACTCCTCTTTGCTATAACCTTTTTCATAAGTAAAGCACCAGCTTGACGTAAGATACACAATCCTTAAATATAGATAAATTAGCCATGAGGCAGCAGCGAATACAAACTTATTCTTCTTAA
>JAIXRE010000086.1 GCA_027485375.1 Rickettsiaceae bacterium
CGACCCTACTGACCGTGCGACCTGAAACTTCTTTATCAGATTAAAAGAAAGATAAAGACAAGCTATATTATATTGATGGTTAAATTCCATCTTCCCAGACATCGGGATAAAAGTATATGCCACACGATTATAACTGGCAAATATAATTGTGCAAGCATGGCATAAAAGGGAGTAACTCAAAACTCTATTGGGAATCCTCTCGAACAAAGTTGAGTATGGTGACGAGAGAAATTTGTATTAGAACCTTCGTCATATTCGAAATGCGAAATAGAGTTGATAAGTACGCATTACCAAAAGGTAAAGGGATAATAGAAATCAGAATGGTCGAGTCTGATTTGATGTTCTTAAATATCCTCGGAGGAAAGCAAGCACCTAACCTCAACATGAAATTATAATATAGAACAGGGTAACTAACATATTGCTCTTCATTATGCTCAATACATTTTCCTATTTTTGATAATGTAAGCATATTGAAGAAGGTGCCAACCGCAAGCTCTATGTTAGAGGGATTGTCTCAGAAGCAAATGCCTAGGGTAATACCTAGGATAAGCAGACGGAGACACGATGGTTTGGATGGTAAAGTTGTTAGTAGTAGTTAATAGGTTATGAGCCAATCATTATGATTAGGTATGAATGGAATGAGATTCCTTGGCGAAAGCTAGAAATTAAAACATTTAAGCTACAAAAACGAATTTATCGAGCCATGCAACAAGATAATATCAAACTTGTGCATAAGTTACAAAGATTGATGTTAGCGTCAACAAGTGCACGAATACTCGCTACTCGCAAGGTAAGCCAAGATAACAGAGGACGCAAGACAGCTGGGATAGATGGAAAAATAGCTCTTACCCAAAGAGAAAGGATGAACTTAGCTTTATCAATTAATTTAAAGGGAAGGAGCAAACCATTAAGAAGAATCTGGATTGCGAAAAGTGGGACTAATGAAAAACGTCCTCTTGGTATACCTACGATAGAAGATAGAGCAAAACAAGCACTTTTAAAGATGGCACTGGAACCTGAGTGGGAGGCAAAATTTGAGCCTAACTCTTATGGTTTCAGACCTGGCAGGTCTGGGCACGATGCAATTGTCGCCATACATAATGCAATTACGAAAAAAACAGGTTATGTACTAGATGCAGACATATCTGGGTGTTTTGACAATATAAATCACCAAGTATTGCTAAATAAGCTTGCCACTACCCCAATGAAAAGACGAATTATTAAAGGGTGGTTAAAAGCTGGAGTAATTGATGGAGAAGTATTTTATACTACTAAGAATGGAACACCACAAGGTGGAGTAATATCTCCTCTACTTGCAAATGTTGCACTTCACGGGTTAGAAAAAGATACAAAAAATTCTTTAGCTAAAGATCTTCTTGAAGATTTTAAAAAGAAGACTGGAAGAAGTAGTAACATCAAGGCTCAAACAGCAATTAGCATAATTCGTTATGCGGATGATTTTGTTGTTATTCACGAAAATAAGGAAATTATTATGAAGGCAAAAGCAACCATAGAAAAATGGTTAGCAAACATCGGGCTAAAACTAAACGAATCGAAGACAAATATTGTGCATAGTTTAAATAGCGATAATGGTCAAAAACCAGGATTTGACTTTTTAGGATACACAATAAGGCAATTTCCAGATAAAAATAAAAGAAGAGGCTATAAGTCTTATACTAAACCAAGTAAACAAGGACAAAAAGAGCATTTGTTAACTATCAAAAAAATCTTAAGGAATATGATAGCAATGCCTCAGGAAAAAGTAATAGAAAAACTCAATCCAATAATAAAAGGATGGAGTAATTACTACACACCAGGAGTATCAAGTAGTATCTTTAGGAAGATGGATCACAAGCTTCATAAGAAATTGTGGCAATGGTCAATAAGGAGACATCCTGATAAGTCTAGGGCTTTTGTACAATTCAAATATTTTAGACAACATGGCAACTATAAATGGAGATTTATGACACATGGTGGCAAGTTTATGATACTTCATTCGGAACATAAAATTAAACGTCACATCAAAGTCATAGGAACTAAATCACCATATAATAGCGATTGGGAATATTGGACAACACGTCTTGGAAAAATGCCAGGAATAAAACCAAAGCTAGCGAAATTAATGAAAATGCAACAAGGTAGATGTGGAAAATGTAAATTATTCCTTAATTCTGATAATGTTATAGAAATTCATCATAACGATGGAACTCATGGTAACAATAAATATGAGAATTTAGTGTTATTACATGGACATTGCCACGATATTATACATAGCAAAGGTATGTATGACAAACACCAAATCAGTCGAGGAGCCGTATGACGGGAAACTGTCACGTACGGTTTTGAAGTCGAGTAGAGATGGGTGACTATCTCTACTTAGATAACTTATGTTATTTGTCCATATGGCTGTTGTACTAAACGAAATATTTTTTCCAAAATTTGATCCGTTTACTAATTCTCTTTTATCTGCTTTCACATTTTGTTCGACTTTTGCTCTAAAGCCGATAGGAGCATTACTGTTTGGATATATTGGTGATAAAGTGGGAAGAAAGCATACTGTTATTATAACAACAATGGTTATGGCAATATCGTGTATAATTATGGCAAATGTGCCAACGTATGCTCAAATAGGAATAGCTGCTTCATGGGTTGTTACTATTTGTAGAGCTTTACAAGGAATGTCTTCCATAGGAGAATCTATAGGTGCTGAGCTTTATACTGCGGAGTTGATAGATCCGCCTTTAAGGTACAAAGCAGTTGGATATATAGGTTTTGCCGGAGTTGTTGGAATGTCTGTCTCATTGATGGTAGCACAAGTTGTACTATCTCTTGATATAAACTGGAGAGTTATTTTTTGGGTTGGCGCAACAATTGCCTTAATTGGTTCTGCAGCAAGAGTAACATTGCGTGAATCCCCTGAATTTAGTGATGCAACACGTAAATTGAGTCTTTTGAATCAATTGTGTAAATTCAGCCATAAGTACCTTAAATTCTACCCTCAAATTTTATCAAAAAATGAGCCATAGCTTCATTCCAATTTTGGATGGGCATACTCCATTTTCGCGTAATGTAATCTATAGTCAAGTACAAAGTCTTAAACACCGATTCATCACTTGGAAAAACTCGCTTATTTTTTGTTACTTTTCTTAGCTGATTATTCAAGGATTCTATGGCATTGGTAGTATAAATAATTTTACGGATTGCTTCAGGATATTGTAAAAATATCATTAAATTATCCCAATTATTATACCAGGATTTGGCTATCTGAGGATAATTTTTACCCCATTTAGCTTCAAAACTTTCAAGAGCTTCTTGTGCTTCCTCCTCAGTAATAGCCTGGTATATAGGCTTTAGATCAGCTGCCAATTTTTTACGATCTTTATATGAGACAAATTTTAAACTATTTCTTATTTGGTGCACAATACAGAGTTGATGCTCACACTTTGGATATACTGCCGATATAGCTTCCGACATACCAGTTAAATTATCGCTGCAGGCAATGAGAATGTCTAATAAGCCTCTGTTCTTCATTTCGGTTAAATTATTTAACCAGAACTTAGCTCCCTCATTATCACTTATCCATAATCCAAGAATATCTTTATGACCTGATAAATCAATTCCTAACGCTATATATACAGCCTTATTGATAATTCGTTTATCCTGTCTTACCTTAACTACTAAACAATCAAAAAATACTATTGGGTATACAGACTCTAAAGCTCTACCTTGCCAAGATTTAACTTCATCAATTACATCGTCAGTTATTCTGCTAATTAGAGATTCACTTACTTCAGCTCCGTATAATTCCTCTAATTGAATCTTGATATCCGATATACTCATACCTTTAGCATACAAGGATATTATTTTTTCATCTAAACCATCTATTCGGCTTTGCTTCTTTTTGACAATTATAGGTTCAAATTGTCCCTTCCTGTCTCTTGGAACATTAAGTTCTATCTGACCGTTATTGGTTATTAAATTCTTTTGATAACTACCATTTCGTGCATTTTCTACCTCAGATCTACTATAGCGTTCGTAGCCTAAATGGCTTTGCATTTCTGCTTCTAAAGCACGCTCTAAAATACGTTTGCTAAGTTGTTTAATTAAACCTTCTTTCCCAAGTACATTTGATAAATCTGCATCACTTTCTATTAGCATATCTATTGCTGCATTTAGTTTGTCAGTTTGTATATTTTTAGTCATTTATCTCTCCTTAAATTATAATTTTTTTAATTATAACTTATGAGAATTTACACAATCAATTGGACAGAGCCACTTTATCTTGTTGAACGAGTCCAGAAGTTACAAAACTTAACAGAGCGGATTTGCCTTGAATATATCAATGCTTCTTAGCAGTTAGAATTAATGCCATATGCTTTATATTTTTACCAGTTTTTTCGTCTACAAAATGGTTATATTTCCTTGTATTATCTTTAATCTTTAGTTTAGCTAATATCTTCAATTTTTCTAAATACTGTTTCATATTTTGTTCTGACGAGGTAGGAATACAGCCATCATTATAAAGAAATATTTTATCTAAGTTATCTGATTTTTTGTATGATAATTTAACAGCAGTGGCTTTTGATATTTTTAAAAATTTAGCTTCAATAGGATAATCTTCGTAAGTTAAATGCTTTGTTGTAGAGAAGCCTAGAGGTTTATAGTCTCTATTTAAGATAAGGTAACCACCACTATCATGTTTCAATAGACAATATGGCAAATAAATGCATCGAAAGTCTGTCATATCTTTAGGTTATTTTATCTTTTTAATAGAGGGAGAATAATATAAGGCAGTTATTTCTACAATAGGAATTATAATTTTCTATCAAGATTTTCTACATCAAACAATATCAGCTTTAACCCTAGGGGAGAACAGGAATTTTTAAAAAAGATGAATCTAAAAAG
>JAIXRE010000094.1 GCA_027485375.1 Rickettsiaceae bacterium
CAAAATCAAGCTCTATGCCAACAGCTATAGCTGCTAGAGAATTTAAAACATTATGCCTACCTGGCGTTGGAATAGTTACCTTTTCAATGATAGCACTACCACTCACATTAGGCAAATTAACTCTCACGTCGAAAGTTGAGTAGGTTATATCGCAATTGATATTAAAAGCTTGTACATTAGCATCATCAGAGTCAATACCATAGGTAATAACTTTACGCTCTGTTATAGAAGAAATAAGTTCTCTAACTACAGGATGATCTATGCAAGCAACGCCAAAACCATAAAATGGTAAATTTGTAATGAAGCTGCGAAAAGCCTGCTTTAAAGAAGCAAAATCTTTGTAAAAATCCATATGTTCGGGGTCAATATTAGTAATTACCCCTATGGTTGATGGTATACGAATAAAAGTGCCGTCAGATTCATCAGCTTCAACTACAAGATAATCTCCACTACCTACATAAGCATTTGTTAAGCGATTATTGATAATACCGCCGTTAATCACAGTAGGACAAAGCCCTGCAGCCTCAAATAAGCAAGCAATCATTGAGGTTGTAGTAGTTTTACCGTGTGAACCTGAAATTGCCACACATGATTTCAGCCGCATAAGCTCTGCAAGCATCTCTGCACGCTTTATAATAGGAATTTTTTTAGCTAAAGCAGCTTGTATTTCTGGATTATCAGAGCTAATTGCCGAGGATACAACAACGTAAGATACATTAGTGATATTCTCTGCATGGTGACTAAGGAAAATCTTGATGTTATGAGCAGCAAGCCTTTTAGTATTGTAATTCTCTGCAATATCCGAACCTTGAACTTTATAGCCCAGATTATACATCACTTCTGCAATACCACTAATGCCTATTCCGCCTATACCAATAAAATGTATGGTATCTAACGTGCCGCTAATTCTTTTATTTTCAAGCAACAACATAACCTTGAACTATTTCCTATCGATCATTTCAATATTAACGATAATACCAGGAGACTTATTAATCTCGACTTTCAGAGCCTTACGCAAACTTGAACGTACTAAAGTTTCAACTTGATCTTTAGTAACTGGTCCTTTAATAGATTTGCGTTGCAAATCAAGTTGTTCACTTACATCACCTTTAATTAGGTTGATTAACTGCGCATCTTCTTTATCATCAAGCACTCCAGGCATTGATAACATTAGCCTGCTCACTGCCTTACCCATTTGATCTATTATTAAAGAAGCAACGACAATTCCTGTATCACGCATTTTTCTGCGCATTTTAAAGACATTAGACTCTGCAGGAAGCAGATAATGACCATCAACAGCCAAGTAACCGCTATGAACTTTAGCAATAACTTTTGGATCGACTTCATTTAGCAATACAACGCTGCCATTTTCGACTTCTACAGCGTGCTGGATTTTATTTTTTTTAGCAAGCTTCACATGCTCATGCAAATGTACCGGCTCACCATGAACTGGTACACAAATTTTTGGACGCACTAAAGAGTACATTTTTTCTAGTTCATCAACTGCAGGATGACCAGAGACATGGACAAAATGGTCGCGTTCTGTAATTACCTCAACACCAGATTTAACAAAAATATTAAATAAGCGGAAGATTTTTTTGTCATTACCAGGAATAATTTTCGAAGAGAAAATCACAGTGTCTTTTGGTGCTAGCTTAATAGTTTGGTGGGTATTATTTGCCATTTTTGATGTTGCTGCCATAGCCTCACCTTGACAACCAGTAGCTATAACAAGCAACTCTTCCCTTTTAAATCTTGCAACATCACGTTCATCAACAAGTGGCGCTATATCATTTAAGTAGCCGCTATCTTGGGCTGCCAAAAGCATCCTATGTAAACTCCTACCAGTTAGCACTACTTTTCTACCAGCTTTTTGTCCAGCGTGAATTAGAGTATCAAGCCTCGCTAAATTAGAAGCAAAGGTAGTTACAACAACCATTCTAGGACAATTAGCAATAATCTCTACAAGGCTAGCTCTTAATTCTCCCTCAGAGCCAGAAGTGCCTGAATTAAAAACGTTAGTAGAGTCACATACTAGCGCTAAAATTCCTTCATCTCCTAAGGATTTCAGTAATTTTTCATCAGCCTTATTTCCTACAATTGGTTCATCATCAAATTTCCAGTCTCCTGTATGCAATACATTGCCTGCATCTGTACGAATCATAATTGCTTGCATTTCTGGCGCAGAATGTGTCAGCGGTACCATTTCTAGAGAGAAAGGTGCTAAATCTATTTTGGCTCCTGGTTTTACGTCATAAATTTTGATTTTTTTAGCAAAATCATATTCTTGTAGCCTTAATTTAAGGAAATTAGCCGTAAAAGTGGTTGCATAAATAGGACATCCAAGGCTGTTCCATAAATATTGTATTGCGCCAAGATGGTCCTCATGAGCATGAGTTAAAACAATAGCTAGCAAGTCTTTTTTATGCTGCTCAATAAAGCTTAGGTCAGCGACTACCATATCGACACCTGGTAAATATTCGTCAGCGAAACCGCTTCCACAATCTACCATCAGCCATTTGCCTTTATACTGGTATAAGTTGACATTAATACCAATTTCGTTAGAACCGCCTAGCGGTACAAATAATAGATCGTCTTTGTGGTGTTTTGGGTTAAATGACATAAGAAAAATTATTAATTATTTAATTTGTTTACAATATACTGAGTTTAAAGATTACTTATACAGCATTTTATACTGCCCGTCTATTATTATCCAACTAAGCATGTAACATGGTTAAAATTAACAACGTTTACAGCTGGTAAAATTGCACATCAGAATTATAGTTTCACTATTATGGGTTGACCTAAGGACTTGTCCGTAAAGTAATAGCATTTATTAATACCTAATTCTATATATTAACATTAGCGCTTTTGCTAATTATTTGGTATATTGATTATAACAGGCAATAACTAGTAAATCTAAAAACTAAGCATTAGAGTATGTCAAATATTACCCCTAAAGTCGACTTAGTCTTCAAAAAACTTTTTGGCGTTGAAGAAAATAAGGATCTACTAATTTCACTTATTAACTCGATTGTTAGCAAGCAAGATCAAGTCAAGGAGGTTACGCTTCTTAATCCATATAATCCAAAAAACTTTAAAGCTGATAAATTATCAATACTTGATATCAAAGCCAAGGGGCTTGACGGCAAAAGGTTTAATATCGAGTTACAAATTAGCG
>JAIXRE010000008.1 GCA_027485375.1 Rickettsiaceae bacterium
CAGCAATACCTATAATTACCGCAAAAAGCCTAGATATTAGGAGTTCATTTTTAAATTGCAGCCCTAATGGTTTGCAGAAATCATGAGAAAATATTACTGAAGCCGTATTAATCCAAGAATCAGCGGTAGACATAATCATCGCTATGATTCCTATAATAGTAATACCCTTTAACCCGACGAATGAGTAATTATCAATTACGTGCATTATAACGTTGTTTGAATCTAGCCCAGAGTCATAAGCCAATATTACAAAGCCAATAAAGCATGCAAAAAAATGGATCGCCATATCCACTAACGCCGCTATTGAAAAAGAATTTTGTATTTGTTTAGTATCTTTTGCCATCAACATCCTTTGAAAGGTTGTTGGATTTAGGCTTGGAACAGAAAAATACAAAAGTAGGAAAAAATATGACCAAAATTTACTGTCATTAGGATTAAATACCTGTCTATAATCAAATAGTGGATTATTTTGTAATACCTCATAGCTTAATTGTGAGTCACCGAAAACATGCCAAATAAATATAGCAAACATTGGAATAAACATGCCAAAAGTAAAGAATTGTATTACATCAGTAAAGGTTACTGACCTAATCCCTCCCCAAGCGGAGTACATTATCACTACGAAGCTACTTGCTAGGGTGGCATAAATACTAGACAAACCTAAAAAATGGCTAAATATTATTGAGAATACCTTAATTTGCATAGCGATTTGCCCGATTGCTTGAGCTATTGAAGAGATAGCACTAACAATCCTGATTCTTTGACCATATAAATTACCCATAGTTTCAGCAACTGATAAGCTACCAAAAAATTCTTGCATTCTTGGACCAAAAAAATTAGCAATCACAAGTACAGCAAAAAAGTCTCCTAGCCCCGCTACAAAGTACCATAAACCTTCGTCATAAGTTTCAGATATAGCAACAGCAAAATCGCTACCTGCAATCATTGTAGCAACTACAGTAGCAGAAAGAGTGGCTGTGCTAAAGTTCCTGTTCCCTATAGCATACTCTTTGATATTCTTAATTCCTTTTCCAGAATAAAACCCAGCAACTAAGTTTATTACTAGAAAAACACACACTATAGCTATATCTATATTACTTGACATAGTAATCTCAGTTTAATTTTGCTAGTTGTAAATAACCCTATGGTTACATTTTTGTTAGTGCAAATACTATTGCAAAATTATAAAAAAAACTAGAACAAATTTTAGCTTTTTCTCTTTTTAGTTGAGGTAAAACTTGTTCTAGGCTTGTTGCTTTGGGGTTTTGAGGCGGCTAATTTTTTTTATCTAGCTGCTGGTATTGCTCTTCAGAAATAACATAAACCTTTGAAGATTTATATTCTATGCTCTGAACATTGCCAAGTGCTGCAGTAGCCACTATCAAATCAAGGTATCCTCTAGGGTCGTTGTGTTTTAGCCTTTCCTCAATAACCCAATTATTGACTGGTTTTTTAATCATTTTTGCCTCCTATAATATACTATATTTATAAGTATATTATATATTAAAAGTATATTCAATAGAATTTATATAAGTATTCTTACTTTTTATATCAAATTGCAAACTTAATAAATTTAACAGATAATGCTAGTAAATTTACTAGTGTAATAAAATGCTTATAGATACTATAAAACAAGAAATTCTTTCTAGAATTGAAGAAAAAAATTTAACTATCGGACTACTAGAAAGAAAGGCTAAATTACCAAATAATACTATCCGTAATATAATATCAGGCACTTCTAAAAATCCAGGTATTAATTCACTAACTGCAATAGCCAAGGTATTAGAATGTAGTGTAGATGAATTATTAGGTAAAAAGATAGAATCAAGAACAGGTATTTCTTATCTGCGTTTAGCAGAACATAGTGAACTATCGCTAGAACTATTTAAGGAAATTATAGATTTTATAGAAAGTTATATTAAACAACATAAAGTCAAAATTTCTTTTGAAGATTTTTTGTTCTTTATTAAAGAATCTTATATTTTTGCGCTTAATAAGAACTCAAAAAAAGTAAGCACTAGTTTTGTGGAATGGATAATTGAGAATAGGAAATAATTATGAGTAACCCTTAAGAATCCATATAAGCAAATAGAATTTTTAAAACTTGAAAAAGCAATAATATCAATTCTTGCAAATAGCAAATACTAAGCTTTGGTTATTTGCCGCATCTAAAAAACTACTCCATCTCGTATTTACCATTGTCATTGTGCCATTTCCTAGGGTATCTATATTAAAAAAATATACTTGTTCTTGAGTACCAGGGTATGATATCCGTATAACCAGTGGTCTTCCTTTATTAAGTGTTTCTGCTGCAATTTCTTCCGTTTTGTTTATTATTTTATCTGCTGCATTCCAATTAAACATAGGATATTTAGAGCTTTCGTAAGATATGTTATAAAAGCTTAAGGGTGCAAGTAGGAGATCGTTCGAGTCCATAACTTTAGTAATTTTAGATAGCTTATATGCTTCGCCAGATCCTTCTGTAACCTTAAAACTTGTTTTGTCTTTTTCTTCTTTAGAAAAATCAGTATTAATGTGCGCATAAGCAGTTTTATCTACATAACAGGTAGTTATGAGCTTTTCACTAGGATAGGAGATAGCTAACATAGAGCTAAAAGCTATTGCTATGAATGTAAGCACAAATTTAACTTTATTCAGCGCAGTTCTGCATAGGTATGTTACATGAGTCATAAAATTACTAGCCTTACTAAAGAATTTAACCATAAGTTTGGCACTATTGTACATTGAAACTTAACAAAATCAATGATAATATCTAACCCACTTTAAACACTCTACAAGCAACATCCTTGAGGTAGGATGTGTGCAAGGCTGGGTAGTCTACCTTGAAATTAGCGAGGTCGAAATTATGGCGGGTTTGGCTTTTCCAAGTGGCAATTTGGTAGCCGTCAAATTTTAGGCGGGTGTAGTCTTGCATGTAGTTTTTGACCTTTAGTTCTATAGCATCCTCCTTGGCGGTAAGCTGCTTTTTTAGCTCATCGAGCCGTCTTAGGTCGTTGATAAGGCTGGCTATTTCTGCAGTAGCCTCTATAGTTTGCTCGTTAATAACATCAATCTTAGCAGCACAAGGCGGTGCTTTTTTGCTTAAGCCTTTGCTAGTATTTTTGCCAGTGATGCTTGCCACTTTTGCCTTAAGGTTAGGCTTTGCCTCTGCTTTAGCGTTAGTAGCGAGATTGTCATTTTGCTTGTCTTTAGTTTTGCTTATTGCTTTAGCCATTGTTAGTACCTAATAAAAATAAATTTCTTTCTAGTATTCTTCTTTTGACTAGCCCACGACGCTTGAGCCCCCCAGCGTAAACCCATTTTAGCAGTTCGTTAGCTGCTAGTTCATACTCTCCTCTGCGCAGTTTCTGCCGCAAAGTAGAGGCTTGCAATGCCCCGCTGCCGCAATTAAAGGCAAAAGAGATTAGCACCGCCTCTTGCTGCAGGCTTAAAGGAACTTTGCAGTACCTTCTGACTGCGGCTAGGGCTATTTGCAAGTCTCGCTCTAGTAGCTGGTTTGCTTGCGCTTCAGTAATTCGCTGGCTAATGTGCTCATATTTCTTTATCACGTGACCATAACCTATAGTCTTTTCGCCGCCGTTACAGATATAAGCCTCTAGATTTAGCCCTTCGCAGCTTATCACTAGCTCCTTAGCAATCTCAATGCTTGTAGCCGTTTCTGCCATTGCTTTTGCTGCCATTGCTACCGCCTCCGTTGCTGCCGTTCCAGCCATTGCCATTTGATTCCATTCTTGCCTTAAAGGAACGCTGCCCAAACCAAAAACCAATGACGGCGCAGAAAATGCCTTGGTCTTCACTTGTCCAAATAATGGCGTGGTTACCTGATTTGTGAAAAATTGCAACTTTTAAGGCAATATATAGCAAGAAAAAAGTATAGGTAATTAACGGGCGTACTAGGGCGGATAAACCATCCACCCACTTAATATTGCAGTAGCTAGCTTGCAGGTATAAGTACTTGCTTTCTTCTGCCTCTGCTTTAATTTGGATTTCATCGAGGCGAGAGCTGCCTTGAATCTTTATAGCCTCAATCTGCCTATCAATTAGCCTTAACTCATGTTCTTTGTCCTTGCTATCCCTTAAGAAATGAAATAGCTCTGGAATAAAGCTACTTAAGAAACCAGCTAAACTACCTATTAATGCTGACATATGAATCTTTTATTTTATTTCCTAAACTATGCTAACGTTAAAAGTGCCATTTACTGGATTTATGGTAGCAGTTAATTTGCCAGTAAAGCCTGTAAAATCAAGGGAAGTTTGATTAGGTATAGTAGTGTTCCAAGTCACTTGATTTTGCTGTAACTTATTTATTTGCCTCTTGCTACTCTCTAACTGCGCTTGTAGGCTGTTGTTCTGCGCTTGCAAACTAGCATGCTGGCGGTTTAAATCAGTTAAAGCAGTTTGACGCTGTTCTGCTAGTTGCCTTTGCTGTTCTAGCAGGTTTTTTTGTTCTGCTGTTTCTGCTCTGCTTGCTTCTAGCAATCTTTCAAGTTCGCTTTTCCTAGCCTCTAAGCTCTCTATTTGCCGCAATAACTGCTCGCTCTCATCAGCTAGTGATTGCCTTGAAATGCTAAGCTCAGCAAAATTTCCTAGCTCTGAGGTAGAAACTCCCTCGTTACTTAGGTAAAGCGTGTATTTTAGGCTGGTAACGTTGATAGTAAGCTGGTCAATTAAGCTGCGCAGGCGTTCCTTGCCTGTTAGAGTACTAATATCCCACGGCAGAACAATATATTTAGCTTCTACTTCGCTACTAGCTGCTACCTTAGTATAAGGGTGCTGGTTACCTGCAAAAAAGGTTAGCTGTTCTTTTGGAATGCTAATAGTGATGTTACTGCCAAGAATCCTGCTAATTTCTATTTCAGCTCGCTCTACTAGCTGCGGTACTAGATTTTTGTTTAAATTAAATTTTGCCGCTTCAGTAATATTATCGTTATTGCCGTCATAGACTTGGCGCATTATTTGTTTTAATTTGTAAACTTTACGAAAGGAATCAAAAGAGGCGGTGATTTTTCTCATGAGGGGGCTCTTGTTTGGAGTTATTGACTGGAATTATTGATTAGCTTGATATTTTATTTTAAGCCCCGCCTATGCTGGCGGGGTTGGTATGACGGGGTAGTATAACTTAAGTTTTTGAACCCTCTAGAGAGTAATGAGACAGAAGGGTAATTTGATTATACCACAAATTCAGGGTTTTTGCATCAGACTAATTGCGGGTTGCAAATAAAAAAGATTACGAAATGGCATGTTATTTAGCAGTAGCTTCAAAGCTTCTTCCTCTGCTTTCTTTGTTTTGCCTTCTTTAGCTTTACTAACAATGGAGGCAACTGAATTAACATCAGCAAGAACTGGTCCAGCCGCTTCTTGCAAAAATGTTCTGCCGTAACGGTCATATTCATTAAAGATAAAATCGCCAAAAATACCAAGCCCGCCGCCTTTAACTACAGACGCTGCCCAGACTTTTGAGTCTTCAGGATCGGGTAGTTCTTGCCCTCTTAGCACGCTTCTAGCACACATAGCTAGGTAACCAAGAACAGTAGAACCCATTAACAGGTGCGTCATATTAGTAATAGTGCCTGAATGCTGCATTGCTAGCCACATATCTTTGCTAAGTACCCCCGTGCGCTCTACTACTGGCAATCCTGAGAAAGTAGCAGCTTCTAATGGTCTAAGGACATAACTAATAGGAAAAGTTTTAAATTGCATGAAAAAGCGGACAAACTCTCCTAGCCAAGTACCTCTTTTTGTACCAGCAAAAATGAATGCCTGCTCAGCTGCATGAGGCGTGGCAATGGCAGTGTCTATATTATCAAGGAAATAACGCCTTAAATTATTTGTTACTTCCTCTTTGATTCTAGTTATATTTTCCTCAGTTACTGGCAATTTTAACCTAGCTAATTGTTGCTCAGCAGCGTAATTTGGTATTAGGTCATTATCAGGTAAAAGGTAGTAATTACCCTCTACTGCTTGTCTTAAATATTTGTATAAGTGCCAGTTATTACTATCTATATCATAACGTGATAATTGCTTTTGCAGTAGCTCTGGTAATTCAGCAAAATTTGTCCGCACATGTTCAGCCGTAACTTTTGAGAGTACTAGCCCCATGGCACTTTTAAAGGACGAATCCCACCAATCCATACAATTGAGTTTGAAAAAGAGGTTAGATAGCTTGCTTAAATGTCCAAGGGCTGGATAATCAGCATTTAACCTACTATAAGCAAAGCCTAGTGTGCTTTCTGCGGCAATACCTAAAGCACTGGCAAACTGCCTTTTTTCCTTGGAAGTAAGGCTTTTGACTAAATCAGTTAGCAGGTAATTATAAGCCTTTAAAATAGGTACGCCGTTATTTGCTAGCTGCGTAACCCAGCTTGCCATATCAGGCAAAGACGAGATCACCATGCTGCCAAGCGAGCTCATACTCTTTAATGTGCGCATGCTACTGCCAATTGCTGCTAAAGTAGGATTTTCAGGGCTGCTTCGTCCTCGCATTAAGTCAAAGAGGTTATCAGCCTGCCTGCCTCGCAAATATTCAAGCTCCTTTAAAACCCTAGCGTCGCCTGCTGCTGCTTTCTCTCGCAGCTCCTGCATAAAATGCGCTTTTAACTTTGTAAAATTCTCTTGCGGGTTAGTTCCTATTGCCTCAATCATTCCTGTAGCCTTGCCAAGCTTTTCAAGATTTAGCAAAATTGAATCAGCTAAATTATATTGCCCGCATTTAGCATTATACTCTAGCCAGTGCTCGGCGGTTTTAAAATGCAATTTTCGTGCCTCTGACACCGCATCAGCTAAGTTGCTACTACCTCTAATATAATCGCTGTGCTGGTCAAAATGCAAGCCCGTTGCTAAAGCGTCAAAAACTAGCTTTAAGTCAATAGACCTCTTCCCAAACTCTACTGCAGAGGGTAATTTGTGCGTCGATCCGGTGCTCAAATCCTCACGTACATTTAGGTACGCTGCGGTTTTGCGCTCCGTGTCTCCTGCAAATTCCCTCTCTGCAATAGAGTTTCGAAAGGGTCTAATATCGCCAGTTTTGTCTAAATCTAGTAGTGGCAGGATAAAACTATGCCACTGCTGGTAACCCATTGCTCGCAGGGCTCTTGGCGCGTGCATTTGCCTTGTAATATAACCTTCTAGCGGTTTAATATCAGCACCAGCTCTATTTGCCCTATTTATGGCTTTCCCTTGCCAGTGCTGGATAATTCTAGCAATCTGCAGGGCAATTTTGCTGCCTGTATAGCCTTGCTGGTGGCTGTTAGCAGTTAGGTTGGCGAGCTCTCTCGCAATATCAGCCTGAAAGCTTTTGCTGGTGAAAAACTTGCTTAATTCGTGCTTTTCTAAGTCGCTCATCAAGCCACATAGCAGCTCCCTTGCAATAGTTTGCTGGCGCAGCTCTGCTTGCCTCAGTAATTCTTTAAAGCCAACCTCTGTGCTTTTATGCTTGCTAACAAATGCTTTGGCGGTTTCAAATGGCTCAAAATTTATGCTTTTGTCTGTTTCGCTTGCCTTGCTGGTTTCACTTGCTTTACCTACTTCTTCTATATCTATCTTACCTTTGCCTTCCTCATAAATCGACTTAGCTTCATGCGGCGCAGTTAAATCTATATGCTTGCCATCCTCAAGCTGCTGGCGGGCAAGGTATGAATCTTCATGCGACAAGTTATAAGCCTTAGCAACACTTTGCTCATATTTTAACCTTGCAGTGATTTTGCTATCGATAGCCTCCTTTGCTACTCGGTAAGCTTGATAGGCTGGGTGGTCAAAATATTGCTGTTCTAAATGCGTTACTGCCTGCCGCTCCTCTTGCAAGATTTTAAGCAGATAATCAGGAATTAATTGCTCGTTACCACCAGTCATATAGGTAACATGCAAAGAACGCTCAGTTTGCGCCGCTGCTTGCAGGGCATTAAACAACTCAGGCAATTTTGCTTTGTGCTCCTTAAATAATGCTAGTTTTTGCTGCTGTAATTCTTCCAGTGTTTCAAGCGGCAAAGTCGCTTGCTCTTGATGGCTAGCTTGCAGCACCTTCTCTAGCTGCGCCTTCAGCTCGCCATCAATTACAGGGTTTTCAGTAATATAAGGCTTTTTCAGCTGCATATTACCATCAACTAGCTTAGCCCTTAAGCGATTTGCGCCGTAAGCAAGGCTACCTACCATTGCCCCAAAGGCACCGCTAATAGCAACGTTAGAAAGCGAATCTGCTGTACCATAATCACGCTGCTCTAAATGCCTAGAATAAGCCATAGCAGGCTCAAGCCCTGCCTGAAAAGCTGCGCTGCTCACGGCAGCTTTACTTGCTACTTCAGCTAACTTGCCGTATTTGCTGGCGATCTTTGCCCAGCGTAATTGCCCGCCAATAGGTACAAAAGATAAAGCAATATTACTAGGCGAGGCGAAAGAGGCTAGCACTGCAGAGCCAAAAGAGCCAGCTGCTTCAGTAAAGCCCCCTTTGCCACGGCTTATGATATAAGCATTGATCTCTCGTTGCTTCTTGCGAGCTAGAAGGTATTCTGCTAATTCCTCCGTCATGTTAGGGTCATACTCAAGCCCTGAATCGCTGTAATGCTGCTCAAACTCTTCTTTGCCAAGCTTATTGCGGTTAAAGCGTTCTTGATATTCTGTCTTAGCAATATTAGCCGCCAGCTCCTCAGGATTATCCAGCAAAGCCTCTCTCCCTACCGCTCGCCAAACATCCCATTTATTTACGCCAAGGTTATCAATAGCCCTGCGCAATGGCACATCGCTATTAACATGCGCCTCAACTTTTGACCATAAAAAAGACATAACACCTCAAATTAAGCCATCCTTATTTATATAAATAGGCAAGTAAAAAACTAAATTAATCAATAAGGATAGCTTTAGCTCTCATTGTTCTTCTCCTTCCGTTTCTTCAAAGTTTAAGTTGTTAACTTGTACCAACCAGCCACTATTTTCTAAAATCTGCATCTTGCCGAGAGCAGAGTTGGCAATTATTATGTCCAAAAATTCTTGTCCTTGTTTGAGACTCCAAACTTTTGGTTCATTGCCTAGCGGCGCATAAATTTCTGCTAGCTTCTTACTATCAATAGAAAATTGCAAGAAAATGTTAATTAGTTCTTTATTAGCTTGCTCTAAATTGTCTTGTAAATGCGCTAAGCAAAAAATATCTACTTCATCAGTATTAAACCCTTGATTGATAGTATTTTGTTGATTTTTTTCTGAAATTGTAGTTTTTTTGCATTGCTTTTTGTTTTTATCTGCCATACGATAAACCTATCATTTTTTACGTTAAGTGAGAAATGGGGCGCAAGGTTTAGGTAAACCTTATCCATAAGAGCATGACCTAGCCTTGCGTTTGTACCACCACGATACACTTATAGTTTTACCTCTTATTTTCTTCGCAGTACAGAGAAATTTTAAACCATAGATTTAATTTACCGCTATAATTTAGCACCTAATTTTATGCTTAAATTAGGAAATCTTTTTCCTGCTATTCTTCCTGCTATAGTTTTAATCTTTAACTTATGGTATAATAAATCTCAAATCTCATTCTATCCTTGTCGCTTCCTCAAATCATAACTTCCTCAAGAGCTCATACCATGCCAAAAAAAATTAACGAGACTAAATTATCACCGCAACCGTTTTTACAATGGGTAGGTGGTAAAAGAAAAGTTACCAAGCAGTTAATCCAGTACATTCCACAAGGGCTAAATAATTATTACGAGCCATTCTTAGGAGGCGGGGCACTGTTTTTTCAGGTCAAGCCTATATTTAAGCACTGTTTCCTTTCTGACATTAACCTTGAGTTAGTAACAAGCTATAACGCAGTTAAGCAGAATCCAGCCAAGGTTGCTGAGTTACTAAACTCGCATACTGGAAAACATTCTAAAGAATATTATTACCAGCTCCGCGATATAAATAACGCTAGCGATCCTCATGCTATCTCCGCTAGGTTTTTATATCTTAATCGCTATGCTTTCAGGGCTATATATCGGCTAAATAGAGATGGTAAATTAATGTCTTCCTTTTCTACTAAAAACTACCCATACGCTAATGCTAGCGATAACCTGAATAAATGCAGTAATTATTTACAAGACGTCTCTATCTACGCTGGTGATTTTTCCTTTATCGACCCTAAAGCAGGCGATTTTGTTTATTTCGATCCACCGTATCACAAAGCAGGCGAGGAATTTTATACAACTCTGCCTTTTGATGAAAGCCAGCAAATAAGACTGAGGGACTTTGCCAAAGATTTAGGCAATAAAGGTGTTAAAGTCATGCTCTCAAATAGTGATACTGAGTTTATCAGAAACCTATATAACGGCTTTAGCATTAAGGTTATTCAGGTTAAATACGATCTACCTAAAAATCGTAAAAACCAAAACGAACTATTGATTACTAATTACTAAAGTTATTGCTTATACCCTTATCTTTTACTTACATCTAAGTAGATAAAGGTTTGTCTATTACCGTACTCCTAAAAATTACCAACCTATGGTTATATAGTTACTTTCCTTTTGTACCATGCAAACCTCTTAGCTTCTTAGCCTATGTACTTCGCATTAGTGACTAGCTTATATTTTTATAAACTTTTTACCTAAATTGCACTTATGGTTGTACAAAGTAGTATATAAGTAACATATCATATATTCCATTTTAGACGATTTTAGATTAGCTTAGGTGATAATAGTAAAATCTTGTAAGGCTCTGCTTAGTAAAGAGAGGGATTTTAGATTAGGTGGATTATGTGCTTTAGGTAGAGTTATAAAAATTGTTATGAAATTATCATGATAACAAGAATTGTCTAGCCCTTATTTAAAGGTGGTTTTTACTGGCGATTATTTGTAAAACAGCTGCCTATCCAAAACTAAATTACAAAAATTTTTAAAAAAAGTTGTATATTATAAAGTAACACAAAAGGTAACATACAAGAGAAATTTTTATTTGAAAACTAGCTATAAACCTAAGAGAAATATGGTGGAGATGAAGGGAATCGAACCCTTGACCCTCTGCGTGCAAAGCAGATGCTCTACCCCTGAGCTACATCCCCACAGGAGTGAGTTTGTTTATATACGTTTGCAGCCTTATAGTCAACATATTTTTGTAAGAATTTTTATAAATAAAATGATATCAGTGTAAAATTAATATTATTTTGGTATAAGCCTTATAATGAAAATTGACGATAAAGTAAAACCTTGCTAAATTTACTATAAGTGTTGCTATGGTAGCCTATATATAAGTCAAGAAGAGCTAGGCGAAAGAGTTCGTTCTTCTTCAACATATTCACTAAGGGAATCACTGGCGCTGCTGCGATCTTTTTTAACATTAGTGGCTTTTGAGTTTTTTGATGCTTTGGGTGCGGTGCTATCTCCTGATTTTTGCATCGGACATTTATATTTTACTAAATCGCTCTTTGCTTCTTGGAGCATTGACTTAATTTCGGCAATTTCCTTTTGCAAGTCCTTATTATCCTTATCTTCTTGCTTAACTTTTTCGTTTACTTCGCCTAAGGATGGGTAATCAGAGTTATCGCTAACCTCTTGATCTTCGTTATATTTCTTCTTGTACGCCTGTAATCTTTGGCGCTCTTTCTTTCTTGCGTCCCTTTTTATCATATCTAGGTATATTTGACGATTAAGCTTAGCAGGGTCAGAAATACCTTCTATACTATCCTCAGAATCGCCATATTCTTCATCACCATAATTTTCTTCTAAGACATTTTTCTTAGCAAGGGCTATATATTTTTTATTATATAACGGTTTACGCTTTCCTCCTTTTGAGCCGTACATATCAAATAATTTATTATTTGCAGAGGTTTTGAAATACCCTCTGAAACCATCAGTACATCCAGATAGCATGAAGAGTCCAACCATAGCAAAGATGATTTTAGTCATAACTGTTTTAGTAGTAGTAATTTTTTGAAGCATGATGATACTTAAATGAGAGTTATAATACGTTATCCTTCTACTTAATTACTCGACAAAACCTTAAGGTGCAATAGCGAACAACAATTTCAGATTAGGATTAGTGAATTATTTTTTCAACTGTGTCAGCTAAAATCTTATTGCCATTTGTTTGCCTTTTGACTAGACGTGCTGCAGCCTCATCTAATAAGGATTTATTTTTATATAATTCTAGAATTTTAGCAGCAAGGATTTCAGGAGTAAGGTCTTTTTGTTCGTAACACCAACTAGCTTTGTCTTGCTGCAAAGCTATAGCATTGTAGAACTGATGATTATCAGCAGCAGATGGCAGGGGAACAAAAATTGCTGGCAGCCCTATATGAGTTAATTCTGCTATGGTAGAAGCTCCTGCTCTGGCAATTACCAAATCAGCTTGGCTATATTGCTCTGCTATGTTGTAGAAAAATTCAGCTAATTCATAAGGCATGTTTAGTGCATCATAAATTTTTGCGAGAGCTGCATGATCAAGCGGGGGCGCTTGCTGGATTATTTTAAGCTTTATTTGGGGCTCCATCTTTAATAATAGCACAAAACTTTCTGGCACTAAGCTTGAAAAGATTTTTGCCGCTTGACTGCCACCAAAGATAAAAATACATAACTCTTGCTTATCTTTGCGCCCCTCTAAAACCTTCTTCTGTGGTAATTGCTTAATCTTTTCACGCACTACGTCTCCAGTAACCACTAGCTTATCAGTTTTTATTCCTTCAAGATTAAATGTTTCAGGATAAGAAAGCGCCACTTTAGTAGCAAATTTGGCAAAGAACCTATTAACCTTGCCTAAAAAGCAATTTTGTTCATGAACGACTATTGGAATGCGCAGAATAATGCTAGCTAGCAAAACTGGAAAAGTAGGATAACCACCAAAACCAACAACTACCTCAGGCTTTAGCCTTCTGAGCAATAATAGAGCTTTGGCAATAGCAGATAAAATTGATACAGCGGAGGTAAGCTTAGCTTTAATACCGGCTCGGCTAATCCTGCAGTCAACTATGTATGCGCTAAATTCTGAGCTTTGGGGCAGGTATTTTTGGCAACGCAAATCTGTAATTAAATGTAGTTCATGCCCTCTAGCTGTTAGTTCTTCATAAGCCGCAATAGCTGGAAATAGATGCCCACCTGTGCCGCCTGCATTTACTATAATTTTAGCCATATATTATATTTCAATTTTATATCTAGTAAGAGAAGTACGTTGCTTTGTAAAGGCTAGCAGCATTCCTATGCCTAAAGCAATTGCAATAGTAGACGAACCGCCATAGCTAATAAAAGGCAAAGTCATTCCTTTAGTAGGTAAAAGGTTAAGCGTTACGCCAATATTGATAATTGATTGCAAGCCAAATTGCGCAATAATACCACTTGCAGCTAGTTGGATAAATTTATCTTCTTCATGAATTAATTTAACCAAGCTTTTTAAAACGATAAAAGCAAAAACTCCTATAATAATCATGCAAATAATAGCGCCAAATTCTTCGCCCGCTACTGCAAAAATAAAATCTGTATGAGAATCTGGCAAAACCTGTTTTATTGCCCCTTCGCCCGGACCACGACCATACATTCCACCATGTTCAAACGCCATAATTGATTTAGTAACTTGGTAATTCTCGCTGCTATCTGGGTCTAAAAAGTTATTTATCCTTTTTGCCACATGCGGCAGTAAAAGATAAGCTCCAGTAACGCCAAAAACGCTACTAACAAATGCTAGGATAATCCAAAATATAGGCATTCCTGCTATAAAAAGCTGGATACCAAATACTGCCGTTACCATAACCAGCATACCAAAATCTGGTTGGATAATTAGTAGCGTAGCAACAAGCAAGTATAGCACAGCGCAAACAGAAAAACTTGGAAAACTATCTTCAAATTTTAATGATAAAATCCAGCCAGCAACCACAGCAAAAAATGGCTTAATAAATTCTGATGGCTGCATTGAAAAACCACCTATATTTATCCAGCGCACCGCTCCCTTTACTTCGTAACCGTAAAATTTTACCAGAATAAGCATTATAATGTTAAGGAAGAATCCTAAAATTGCAACCCTTTTTAGCCAGTGCTTATCGAATAAAGAAAATATTAAAATCACCATAGCGGCGACAGCTAAGTATATAAGTTGTCTAGAAGAGAAATAATGCTCGTCTAAACCTATTCTGCTTGCCACAGCTGGTCCAGAAGTAGTAACCAGCATTAAGCTAAAAGCAAATAGGATAACCAAAGCTATTATTATTTGCTGGTCAATACTACGCCACCAGCGTTTTATAAAATTATTACTTGGACTATGTTCGTGCATTTAAGTTTTTCTATTTATATTGTTTATTAATTAATAAATTCTACCAAAAACCGCTCTAAGTCCTCAATATTATTTTGGTAATGATAAACGTACCAACCACAGCGCCGCGCCTCTTCAATGTTATGTTCTGTATCGTCGATTAACAAGAGTTCATGAGGAAGCAAGCCTAATGTATTTTGAATGTGCTGAAAAAACTCTCGTTCTGGTTTAATAAATCCTATTTCATAAGATGCAAAACAACCTTTAAAATAAGAGCCAATAGTGCTAAGGATGTGAGAAGTACGCGTACCTTCTTGATTTGTACCAAGATAGCACGGAGCTTTTAACTGCTTTGCAAGTTTTAATACATATTGATTGATGTGATTATCTTTGCTAAGCCAGTACTCTATATATTTTTTTGGCGTTATTGCAAGGTCTTGGAATAATTTTTCTTGAAAAACGCTATTAAGATGCTCAGAGAGGTCAATTTTGCCTCTAATAATATCGTACCATTTGTGCGAAAAAATAACAGAGAGGTGCTCCGATGTAAGTCCAAGGTCCTGTTTTATAGTGCTGCTCCATAAAAAATTTTTATTCTGATCATAGGTTTTAAATAGCACGCCATCCACATCAAAGATAATTGCTTTTATATCGCTACTCTGCATTGCCACCTTATCAAAAATCCTGTTTTACAAACCATCTCAAAACCCTTCTTTTTTGAATATCATAGAAAACTAGTAGCTTATACTATTGTTGATACTACCACTGGAGCATGGTCAGATGCTTTGAGCTTTGCCCGCCATTTTGGGTCTATATAGCAATGTTGCATAATATTTGCAGCTTTGCTTGATCCAAGGAAGGTATCTATTCGCATACCTTTATTATGCTCAAATGCACCAGCTCTATAGTCCCACCAAGAAAATTCTTGCTTATTTGGATGCGCAAGTCTGTACAAATCTTCTAGACCTAAATTAAGTAAAGTCCGCATTTTCTGTTTTTCAATTGGCGTAAAGCAAGTAGTCTCTGATAGCTGCCCTGGAGCATAAACATCAATATCAAATGGCGCAATATTAAAATCACCACCTATTATCAGTCGTTCTTCAAAAGCCTGCGCAGAACCTAGATAATTTGCTAGGTAGCTTGTTAAGGCGTCAAAAAAACCCAGTTTCATTATAAATTTATCGCTACCTACCTCACCGCCATTTGGGGCATATAAGGAAATAATCCTGCAAAATCCCACTGGGGTTTGCATAGTTACTTCTAGAAATCTAGACTGTTCAGGGCATGGATTATTGGTAAAATTATAGTTTATTTCGTCTGCAGGAAATTTGGATAGCACAGCCACGCCATTATAGGCTTTTTGACCATGCACGTATAGGTTATAAGGTAAATGAGAAAATTCTTCATATGGAAACTTTTCAGTTTCGCATTTTAATTCTTGTAATAAGATGACGTCAGGGTCATTTTCGCTGATGAAATCTTGTAATGTTTGTAGGCGCGTTCTTATTGCGTTAATATTCCAAGTAACTATCTTCATTTAATTAAAACATTTCCTTTAGGATATTATACATAAAACGCGCCTAACTTGATTTATTCGCTTATTATTTCAGATATTTTTACTCTATCATGTTTATGATTTTTGAGTTTTGATTTAAATTTTTTCAGCTGTGTCGACGCCTTTACTAAACAATTATCAAAAGCAGTGTATATTTCATCAGAGGAAGCCGAGCCCTTAAATACCGAGTGCCTACCTGCGCCATCATTAATGATTATATCACACATAATTTGATAGCCTTGTTTTATAAAATGCACATTAGCACTTGGGGCATGCTCAAAATATTTATTTACTGCGCTGGTAATATGACCTTTAACATATTCTTGTAATACGTTACCAACAGCAATATTTTGACCGGAAATTGATACTTGCATATAAACCTCTTTGAATGTTTTATTAAAACTTAAATACAACAAAAGTGAAGTATAAAGGTTACACTCCTATACCTAGATAGCAAAAGGTATGGTTATAGGCTAATATATTACGCAAGCAAATTCAAGCATATTCTGTTTATAGTCAATTGATTATACCAATTCCCATTTTTAAATGATCCAAAAGGATTTTGCGAGTCAGGCGCTTTGCCTAAGCTCGCTTTGAAATCCAGTTTAATCCTTGAGATTTGGTATAAACTTCTAAGACATTGACTTTAAGAGTTCTAGGAACTTTTTTCTAACCTGAGAATTTTTAACTTCGTTAAAAGCCCTAATCAAATTTATTACTTCCTTTTCTGAAGCATGAGCTCCTTTACTAGTAATATTATTTTCATATTCTTCTGCATCTTCAGCAAAAACATCATTTAGCTGATTTACTGCAGGGTTAGCGACTTCAAAAAAGTAACTTACTGGTACTTTTAAAAATCTTGCAAAGCTAAATAACTTGCCGCTAGATATACGGTTAGTAGCTTTCTCGTATTTTTGGATCTGTTGAATACTAACATCAACAGCTTCGCCTAGCTCGTGCTGGCTAAGCCCCAATAATACGCGGCGGCTTTTTAAACGTTTACTTACTAATTGATCAATGTGATCGGCTCTTCCTTTGGTTTCTATAACTTCAGACATAATTAATGATATATATAATATACTATGGATTGATTTTTAACAATTGCGAGCATATAACTTTAGAAATAAATAATCAAGCTTTGTTGTCAATAAGGATATAACATTTTAACAAAATATTTAGGCTAAATTGTATCATTAACACTAGTATAATGATAATTATTACACTAGCATCTCCTATCATAGAGTATAAAGTACTAGAAATCAGGTGTTTACTAGGAATAACGCCATTAATGACATTTCTTTCATTTAATTCCAAATGTGCTAAAATTCTACCAACAGGATCAATTATTGCACTAATTCCATTATTAGCGACTCGTAATAGAGGAATACCATTTTCAACTGCCCGCAGCCTACTTATATGCAAATGCTGATATGGACCAAAAGAATCACCGTACCAAGCATCGTTAGTAGCATTAATAATCAGGTCAATATCTTGGTTTGCAATCCTTACTTCATTAGGAAAAATCGCTTCATAACAAATTAGCGCCCTAACATTGAGGTTTAGTTGCTTTATATAAACTGGTTTAATAGTACCTTCAGTATAATCAAGAAGTCCTGGTGTTAATTTTTGGATAGGTAATATACTTTTCAGAGGTACATATTCTCCAAATGGTACTAAATGAGCTTTATTATATTCAAATACTTTATCCCCTGAGGCAGATACCGCTAATAAGGTTGTATAAATTTGCAACTCATCACCTGATTTGTTGTTGCTGCTAACGCCTCCAGTAATTAGCAAAGCGTGTGGACTTACTGCGCCAAGCATTTTTAATAATTCCGCCTTCACCGCAGGGTGCTCATATGGCACAACCAAAGCCGCTTCTGACCATAGGATTAAATCAGGTACTTCTGCACTAGGAGTTTTTGATAGCTCTGTATGAAGCCTTAAATTTCTCCAAAATTCTGCTGCATCCCACTTAGCGTCTTGCTTAATACTAGGCTGTACTAACCGTACCTTAATATTAGAAAAGGCGGTGGGATTTTGCTCTAGCCTCTTAAAACCAAAAATTCCAGCACTACAAATAAGTATAATCGAAACTATGGCCCTAGATCTCACATTAGATAAAGAGTAAAAGCTGCTTGAAATATATATTACCATGAAGCTGAGTCCGTAAATTCCAAACAAGCTTGCTGGTTGTATTAATATGTCAGAAAATGCTAAGGAGTAGCCTAGTAAATTCCATGGCAAGCCAGTAAACAGCCAAGATCTAAGCCATTCACACAAAACCCAAGAAACGCAAAAGCAAAAATGGTAATACTTGCTATAGCGAAAAAACCAGCTTATAGCACTCTGCAAAGCGATAAAACATGCAAGAATTAAAGGCAAGCCAAATAAAGCAAAGGGTATAAGCCACCAAAAATCCTCTATATAAACAGTAACGCCTATAGCAATCCAATATACGCCAACTAAAAAATGACCAACCCCAAAAATCAGCCCATACAAAGCCGCTTGCTTTATATTATGAGCTTTGCTTACCTGCAAGCATAGCAGAGAGATACATAGCAAAGCTGGAACAAAGAAAATAGGAGCAAATACTAAACCGCTAACTAGTCCAGCTATAAAACTCACTTTAAGAGAATATAGGTTTATATTATATTGTAGCATAAAATTTCTGAGCACTAAGAGTATACCTTATATTTTAAAATAATTTTTCTGAAAAGGATTTACAAAAATATACAGCATGCTATTGTTTGGGCAATAAAATTCAATATAAATTATAGAGAGAAATGCTATGGATGGTTTATTAAAAGGTAAAAAAGGTATTATTACTGGTGTAGCTAATAACATGTCAATTTCTTGGGCAATCGCGCAATTAGTCAAGCAGCATGGTGCTAGTATAGCTTTTACCTACCAAGGTGAGATTCTAGAAAAAAGAGTGATGCCACTTGCTGAAGAAGTAGGGTGCGATTTTGTGCAGCAGTGCGATGTTACAGATATGGACTCAATTAAGAACTTATTTGCAGTTACAAAAGAAAAGTGGGGTAAGCTAGACTTTATCGTTCATGCTATAGGCTTTTCTGATAAAAATGAGCTAAGAGGGCGTTATATTGATACTAGCCTTCCAAACTTCCTAAATACAATGAACGTATCTTGTTATTCTTTAACTGCTTTAGCAAAAGAGGCAGAAGGGCTAATGACTGAAGGAGGAAGCATCCTAACTTTAACTTATTATGGTGCTGTGAAAGTTATACCAAATTATAACGTTATGGGGCTTGCTAAAGCTGCGCTTGAGACAAGTGTTAAATACCTAGCGAATGATTTAGGACCTGACAATATCAGGGTGAATGCTATTTCTGCTGGACCTATAAAAACTCTAGCTGCCTCTGGCATAGGTGACTTTAAAACTATGTTAAGAACACATGAGGCAACTTCTCCATTAAAGCGCAACAATAGCTATCAAGATATTGCTGGTTCTGCTTTATACCTACTTAGCAATCTAAGTAGCGGCGTCACTGGTGAGATCCATTATGTAGATTGCGGCTATAATGCAATGGGTATGAGCTTAGCCCCGAGTAGCAAGGAGTGAATAGACGTTCTGTGAAACTCTAGACGAGTAATTTGTGCGCCATACAAAGCCTCACGTACATTTTAGTACGCTGCGGCTGCGCTTCTTTAGTCTACTGCAAATTCCTTGTCTGCATTAGAGTTTTGCATTAGGTCTACTAGTCTTAGATCAAATGAATTCGGGTTCCAAATGACATAAGCCACTTGGTTCAACTACCGACCCTAGATCCGTAATCAAGCTATTAAGCATTTGAAGCGCTGTGGGTTGGTATTGCTCATCTCCATTTGTTTCTAGCCATCGTGCTATAGCAGGACTCAAGTTTCCTGTAATAAAAGATTGAAAGC
>JAIXRE010000009.1 GCA_027485375.1 Rickettsiaceae bacterium
CGTTAACTCTTGAACTAGTACATATATAAACAAAAAAACAAAAAATTTAATGAGGTCGAATGTCGAGCCATCTGTGGAATAAAATTAGAAATAGCAGAATCAGGCATATTTTTTGGCCAATTAAATCGTATGAACTAGTAAAATTTGTGCCAATGGCATCTTTAATGTTCTTTATTCTGCTAAATCAGAATATAATTCGTAATATTAAAGATAGTTTAGTTGTTACAGTTATCGGCTCTGAGGTTTTAAGTTTTATAAAGCTTTGGGGCGAAATGCCTATGGGCATCTTGTTCGTTATTATTTATTCTAAGATGTGCAATACTATGACTACTGAACGCGCATTCAGAATAATAGTTTGGCTATTCCTTATATTTTTTGTCACTTTTGCTTTCATATTATTTCCTTACAGAGAATATTTTCATCCTAGTAATGAAATAATTCAGCCATATCTTGAACTTTACCCTCATTTAAAATGGTTTATCATTATTTGGAGCAAGTGGAGTTTTGTATTATTTTATATTATGGGCGAGTTGTGGCCAGTAATTGTTTTCTCGCTATTATACTGGCAACTAGCCAACAAGATTACCAAAACTGAGGAGGCAACTAGATTCTACACCTTATTCAACTTTTTTGGACAAAGTAATTTGCTATTTTCTGGTAGCGTTATAATGTATTTTTCCACAGGTAAGCACGTACTTATGCCGCTATTTGCGCATCTTACTGATAAGACTGAGGTAATGATTAAAGCATATATGATACTTGTTATATTATCAGGTGGTATTTGTTTAGTGTTACATCGCTTTATTGAAAAGAAGGTGATTGAAAGTGAGAAAGCAATAATATTTAAGAATGAACGTGTTGATGTTCTAAAACTTAGCTTGGCAGAAAGTGCGAAAATGGTTCTTACTTCAAGATATTTAGGTATCATTTGTATTTTAATGATTTCTTATTCAATGTCTATAAGCTTAGTGGAAGGTCTTTGGATGTCTAAGACAAAGCAGCTTTATTCTAACACTCAAGATTTCTCTTTTTATGGCGGCAGGGTATTGTTTTGGACTGGCATATTTACGCTAATTTGTGCTTTTTTTGGTAGTGCTTTAATCAGGGCGTTTGGCTGGTTTTGGGGTGCTGTTACTACTCCTATTATGATCATGGTTGCTGGTACTGCATTTTTTAGTTTTGTAATACTTGAAGACAAGTTAGCGCTAATTTTTGGGGGTATTACCTATTTATCACCACTAATGCTAATAGTGCTTGTTGGTGGAATACAAAATGTATTTGGCAAAGGTACCAAATATTCATTATTTGATTCTACTAAGGAGATGGCTTATATACCGCTTGATAGTGAAATGAAGACAAAAGGAAAGGCTGCGGTTGACGTTATTGGTACTAAAATAGGCAAATCTGCTGGAGCTGCTTTGCAATTTATTTCTTTTACTATTTTTCCTAATGCTAACCATGATGATATAGCAGGATTTCTCGCAAGCCTGTTCATAGTAGTCTGTATTATATGGATTATTGGCGTCAGGTTACTGGCAAAAGACTATTACAAATTACTAAAAACCACACATTAACATTACCAGCTTGTAATTATTAAGGTTTTGTTTCCTAGTTATCTATTTATTATGTTATCATATATATAACATTTAAAAAGTACAGGTCACATGATAAATAAAGCAAATTTTGTTCCAGTAACTGTAGCATATGGTGATGGTATAGGACCAGAGATAATGCACGCGGTGCTTTATATTCTTAAAGAAGCGCATGCTAATATTCGAGTTGAAACTATTGAAATAGGCGAAAAATTATACAAACGCAATTATACTTCAGGCATAGCAGAGGATACTTGGGAGTCGCTGGCTAGAACTAGAGTATTGCTCAAAGCGCCTATTACTACGCCGCAAGGAGGCGGTTATAAAAGCCTTAATGTTACTCTGCGAAAAGCTTTAGGGCTTTATGCTAATGTACGTCCATCAGTTTCTTATCATCCATTTGTCTCAACTCTGCATCCTGATTTAGATTTAGTCATTATTCGTGAAAATGAGGAAGATTTGTATGCAGGTATTGAATACAGACAAACTCACAACATGTACGAATCGCTTAAATTAATAAGCCGCACGGGTAGCGAAAAAATCATTCGTTATGCTTTTGAATACGCGATTAAAAATAATAGAAAAAAAGTATCTTGCTTTAGCAAAGATAATATCATGAAATTTTCTGATGGTATCTTTCACAAGGTATTTGACGAAGTCGCCAAAGAATACCCTCAAATTCAAAATGAACATTATATTATTGATATAGGAACGGCAAAACTAGCAACGCAGCCTAGCTTATTTGACGTGATCGTAACTTCAAATCTATACGGCGATATCATTTCTGACGTTACAGCAGAAACTTCTGGTTCTGTAGGACTTGCTGGTTCTGCAAATATCGGGCAGCATTACGCAATGTTTGAGGCTGTGCATGGCTCAGCACCAGATATTGCTGGTCAAAATATGGCTAACCCCTCTGGTCTATTAAATGCAGCTATAATGATGCTTGTACATATAGGCGATGGAGCTGTTGCTGCCACAATAGAAAATGCTTGGAAGAAAACTATAGAAGATGGTATTCACACGCCTGATATTTACGATGAGAAA
>JAIXRE010000049.1 GCA_027485375.1 Rickettsiaceae bacterium
TAAAAAGCCTTGGTTTTTTGCTTCCAAAATTTTTTGACCAAAATCAATGCCACGAATTGAACGACATGATGCCTTACCAATTCCATCATTTACCGCAATGACTGCAACCGGTTTATTAAACTTCTCCTTTAACCTTCCAGCAGCAATACCTATAACTCCAGGATGCCACCCTTCCCTAGCTATAAATAAACAACTGTTATCTCTTTGAGACTCCGCAATAAGCATAGCCTCCTCTAGCATTGATAACTCTATAGCTTTACGTTCATTATTGTGCATTTCAAGCTCTTCTGCAAGCGCTAGCGCTTCTTGAGAAGAAGTAGTAGACAAAAGCCGTGCTCCTAGGCTAGATTTACCAACCCGCCCGCCAGCGTTAATTCTAGGTCCAATAACATAGCCAAGGTGATAACAGCTAGGCTTTTCTTCAATAGCTGCAATGTCAAGTAAGGTTTTGATACCTATATTTTGCCGCTGTTGCATTACCTTTAACCCTTGAGTGACAAAGGCTCTATTAAGCTTAGTAATAGGCATAACGTCACAAACTGTACCAAGCGCTACAAGGTCTAAGTAATTTAGCAAATTAGGAACAGGACGAGAAAGAAAATAACCTTGTTTTTTTAGCTCAGAACATAAAGCAGTTGCAAATAAAAATGCAACGCCAACAGCAGCTAAATACTTATACTCGCTCTCCTCGTCAATCCTATTAGGATTAACTACCGCTATAGCATAAGGTAAATTACCAAGGCTAATGTGATGGTCAATTACTATAACTTCAAGTCCTATATCTTTAGCATATTCCAAAGCCTCGTGCGCCATTGCGCCGCAATCAACCGTAATTACTAATTCAGCACCAGCATCTTTAATCTTCTGCATGGCGCCGCTAGTTGGTCCATATCCTTCAAGGATTCGATCAGGAACGTAAATAGTAGCGTCAATGCCAAGATCACGAAATACATTTTTCAAGAGTGCAGAAGAGGTCGCGCCATCAACGTCATAATCAGCAAATATATAGATTTTTTGCTTGTTTTGAATAAGTTTTGCCGTATGCTCTACCGCTTTTTGCATATCAAGCAAATGATAAGGATCTGGTAATAAGTGCTTGATTTTAGGTTCTAAAAAATGAGTAGCTTCTTCTAACTCTAAGGCTCTAGAAGATAAAATCTGCGCTAAAAAATTATTAATACCCAAAGCACGTGCTAATTCTAAAGCATATTCTTCATTAAGCATCCTTTGCTGCCAAATTTTACCAGTTACTGAAATAGTCATATAAAATTAATCTCGTGATAAAGGGGTAAAGTTTTTAAGAGCCTCTAAATATTGCCCAAGAATCTGCTCGTTATCCTTTACAAAGGCTAAGGCTTGCTCCTGATATAATTTAGCACTCTCCGTGCCAACTGGGGTTAAAAAATATTGCAGCTGTTTTAACAGCTCATTACTATTTTTAATTTGCAGCGCCGCTTTTCTCTCAAGCATCGTGCTAGCAATATCTTGACATTTATTCATATCAGGACCAAAGATAATTAAATTACCAAAATGCGCTGGCTCGATAGGATTATGCCCTCCTTGTTTGAAAGAGCCTCCAACAAAGCTAACATAAGCTAAGCTATAAAACAAGCCAAGTTCGCCAAATTTATCCACTATATAAATATCATCATTTGTATCAGGCAAAGCCCTTTGCGAACGTAAGCTAGCTTTAAGGCTTAAAGCTTTGCAAGCGTCAAGCACCGCAGCTGCTCTATCTGGATGCCTTAGAACTATAATAAAATAGCACTCAGGAAATTGTACTTTTAAAGGCTTTATTATTTCAAAAAATACTTGTTCATCCTCGAAATGTGAGCTGGCTAAAACTATAACCTTTCTAGCCTCTAAAGACTTGATTAACGGAGCTAATTCTGCTGGCTCTATTGCTAGCTTTTGGTGGGCAAATTTTATATTACCAGCATTTATTGCATTTACCGTGCCAAGTGCTCTGAATTTTTTTAGGTCAGTCTCGCTTTGAACGAAAATCTGAGCAAAAGGCTCGGTAACTAAACGAAATAAAGAAGGTATTTTTTGCCAGTGCGCAAAAGATTTATCAGAAAGTCGAGCATTAAACAGCAGTAATGGACATAATTTAGAAGTTTCATACAATACGCAAGGCCATAATTCTGCTTCGATAAAAATCGCCAAATCAGGCTGCCAGTATTTTAAAAACCGCTTAACAAAAAACACATTATCTATAGGTAAGAACTGATGTAACGCATCGGCAGGTAATCTACTAGCTAATATAGTTGCAGAGGTTACAGTGCCAGTAGTTACAAGGAAATTAATTTTGCTATCTTGCTTGCAAAATAGCGTGTTTTTTCTGATAGAATCAATCAATGTTAAAACTATGATTGATTCCCCTACACTCGCAGCATGAAACCACAATAAATGGTCATTCTTACTAAACTTAGGAGCACTAGCAATACCAAAACGTTCTTTAATCCTACTATCTATTTCTTTACCTTGCCGCACTCTAGCAGCAAGAATAAAAAGGTAAAATGGCAAAAGTAATGTTATAATAAGAGCATATAAACGATAAAACCACGTTTTTGCAAAGCTAGTGCTCAATTTTATTAGCTCGCTTATTATAGCTTGTCAGCGTTAGAGCTTAAGTAATCAGCTACACCTTTCAGCGATGGAGTCATTGCTTCCTCGCCTTTATGCCAACCAGCAGGGCAAACCTCACCATTTGTATTGTGAAATTCTAAGGCGTCTATCATCCTGATTGTTTCATCAACATTTCTACCAATGGGCAAATCATTTACCAACATATGGCGGACAACAAAATGTTCATCAATTAAGAATGTAGCACGAAGGCTAATAGAATCGTCATTCAATACGTTATAAGTTTTAGAAATTTCTTTATTTAAATCAGAAATCATAGGGAATTGAACATTTCCTATACCACCTTTATTATAAGGAGTGTTTTTCCAAACTAAATGAGAGAAGTGTGAATCAACACTAACAGCTATTACCTTAGTACCTCTTTCTGCAAATTCTCCTAACCTATTGTTAAAAGCAATAATCTCTGATGGACAAACGAACGTAAAATCCAGTGGATAGAAGAAGACTACAGCCTTATGACCTTTAACGTAATATTTTAAGTTAAACTCGAACTCAATACTGTTATCAGGCATGATTGCCTTAGCTGTGAAATCTGGTGCAGTTTTACCAACAAAAGCTTGCATTATTAATACTCCTTAGAAAATTTAAAACTCGATTGAAAATACTATCAGATAATACAAGCAGTGATGAACAAAATCAATTGCGAAATTAAGCCAGCAAAAAAGTTTATTATACTTGCATTAAATTTAGGCTAAAATTCTGCGGTTATTTTGTCTTTCGTTTGGAAGTTTTAGAAGAAACAATATTTAATTATGTTTTATAGTATCTATTATACGCTGCATAAGCATTGTAAATGACCAGCGCAGAGCCTAGCGAGACTAATAAAGTATTATTACCAAAGCCAACTGAGATATTATCACTAGTCATAACACCACTATAAGCACCAACAGCAATCATTGTAAAATATACTCGCAGAGAAGTGTTGAAGTTATTATGTTCAAATTTATTCGCAAGCGATATAATGCTGCCTACAAACATAATGTATAAACCAGCGCTTATTGCAGAAAACAATATTACAGAAGCTACAAGGCTAAAGCCAAATATAGGTACTAAGATACAACATATCATAACTAGATTACTTGAGATGAAGGTCATAAAATAGCTGCTAACATATCTAAGTAGTAAGCCTATAGGAAATAAAACTATCAATACTCCAAATAGCATATATTGTTTTACTGACTCTACATTTTGTATAACAAAACCTCTACTTGCGGCAAAAATGTCATATTCCCAGTAAACAGCCATCATGACATAAGCTATAATAAAACCTGTCAACGCCTCCAGCTCCATTGTCTCCACGAGCCTTGAAAATTTTATATTAATTCCTGCAAATTGCTTAGTGGCGGGGCTTTTATATAGTAAAGTAGGAATGATTGCCAAAGTGATGGTTATAATATTAATAATGAATAAATCAAAAAATTGTATTAAGCTAAGATTACTAACCGAAGAGCTATTTATGCTATCCACCAGCAACTTACCACCAATATAACCTAGCATCACGGTTGCCATAAAAATGGTTATGCTACTCTGAATTTTTGCGCAGTTAAAGCATAGCAAAAGCTGGTTAAAGCTAACGGCAAAATAGCTAAATTTAGCGGCACCTATAATAAACATACAGCACCATAATACTTCGTAATTAGAAGTTATAGCTGCGGTTGAAATAGCAAGTAACAACAAAAGCAGGCTATATATTAGCGCATATTTAGGGCGAGCGGCACTTGCGAGCTGAGTTATAGCTAAAGCCCCTGCTATGTAACCTAGCATTTCAATAGTTTCAAAATAGTCTGGTGCTAATGCTAAACCATGTTTGGTTTTTAAGACTATCTGCATTACGTAATAACTTAGCTCCATAGCAGCAGCAAAAGCTAAAACACCAGTAATAAGAGGTAAAAATGAGGGTAGTGCAATACGCTGTATCATAAATAATTATTTGCTAAACCGACTTACATGGTATATAAAAGTTTTAGTTGTGCTATAACGCTGATTATAAAATTATAATTAATAAGCGTTGCTCCATTAATATTTTGCACTGATTTGATTAATCATACAAATTAAACGTTAATAAAGATGGTTGTTTGATAATCACCTAGTGGCAAAATTACTTAGATTTTTAGGCGCAAATAATAATAAAATACAAAGCTCTTACTTAGGTTTAGTAAGTAAAAAAATTAATAAGCACTTTATTTATTCAACTCCAACAAGGAGATACTTAAATAAATAACGCTAACATGAATTGATGAGATAAGGATGAGTAAAAAAATAATCATAGACGCAAATTTCCCTAATGAAATTAGGGTCGCATTGCTTAATAGCCATAATCATATAGAAGACATAGAATATGAAACCTCTAGTAAGCAGCAATTAAAAGGCAATATTTATTTAGCAAAAATCGTGAGAGTTGAACCCTCTTTACAGGCAGCTTTTATAGATTATGGTAACGACAAAAGTGGATTCTTACCATTTGGTGAGATTCATCCTATGTACTTCCATATACCTGTTTCTGATCAAAAATCCTCTATGGGTCTTTTGAAATCAATAACTCCACCAAATATCACTTCCGATGATTTAGCAGAAGCAGAACCTAGCATTACCGCTAAAAACATAATGGATAACGAGGATTTGGACCTTAGCGCCATAGAACAGCTAATAGATGAAAAAGTACAATCAGATTTTGATCCTAACGCCTCAGAAGTGGATATTGAGACCATAGGAACTGGTAAGCACGACCTAACAGCACAGCAAAAACAATATAAGATCCAAGAAGTAATCAAAAAAGGGCAAGTTCTCCTCGTACAAGTAAGTAAAGAAGAGCGTGGTAATAAGGGTGCGTCGTTCACTACATATATATCGCTAGCCGGTAAGTATTGCGTTCTTATGCCTAATAAACCTTCTCAAAATGGTGTGTCACGTAAAATTTCTAACGCAGAGGAAAGAAAAAGGCTTAAAAATATCATTAGCAAGCTAGGGTCAGAAATCGAAGATAGTTCTACTAGTATAATTGCACGTACCGCAGCAATTGGTCATACGACACTAGAAATTAAGCGTGATTATGATTATCTAGCAAGGCTTTGGAATAAAATCCGTGAAGCTACTCTTCAATCAACTGCGCCATGTTTTATCCACCAAGAAGATGGTATTATCCAAAAAACCATCAGAGATATGTTTGATCATAACGTCAAGGAACTTATCGTGCAAGGTGGCGACGCTTTCCAAAGCGCCGTAAAATTTATGAAAGATATCTTGCCGCTTGAATTAAACAAAGTTAAGGAATACAAGCAGCAAACACCCATCTTTACCAAATTTAATATTGAAGATCAATTATCGTCACTCTATCAGCCTATAGTCCCTTTGCCTTCTGGTGGTTATATTGTTATCAACCCTACTGAAGCACTTATTTCAATTGATGTAAACTCAGGCAAGGCTACCTCTGAAAGGAATATCGAAGAAACTGCACTAAAAACAAATTTAGAAGCCTCAAAAGAGATAGCAAGACAAACACGTCTGCGAGAACTTTCTGGTTTGATAGTAATTGATTTTATTGACATGAACGAAGCAAGGAATCGTAAAATCATTGAACGCTCAGTTAGAGAGTTTTTTGCTCGCGATCGTGCTCGCATACAGACAAACAATATCAGCCCTTTTGGTTTGCTTGAGATGTCACGCCAAAGAATGCGACCATCATTCTTAGAGTCTAACTCATCCATTTGCTCTCATTGCAACGGCAAAGGAATAGTTAGAGCTAACGAGTCGAATGCAATGTTGATTTTACGCACTGTAGAAAATGAAATTTTCAACGACAAAGTCGATGTAGTAAATGTTTATGCTAGCATGTCTTCTGTGATTTATCTACTCAATAATAAGCGCCAAGAAATAGGGTTTATCGAAGGAAAATATAACATCAAATTGAATTTTAACTTTGACCCAAATGCTACTTCTGATAGCTACGCGGTAGAGAAAATTAAACTTCCTAAAAACTCAAGCAATACGATTTTACCAGCGACATATGCCCTACAAGGCACTTCAGATATTTACCAAGCAGAGCCTGTGGTAAAGAGCAAGAAAAAATGGACAATTTCAGAAGAACCTGCTGTTAAAAAACAAAATGAGAAACCCGTTAATAAGAACAGCGAAAAGAATAAAGAAAAGCCTAAAAAGGAAGAGCCAGAACAAGCCGTTGAGTTGATACAACCAGCTATAAATAATGAGACTGAGGTTAGTCAAGGTAACGAAGCGACCAGCTATCCTTCTGCGGTTGTAGATTCAGATGATGGCGGTGCTAGTACAACTAGTGTTCGCAGGCGTATAAGCAGATCAAGGCAAGTACGGCGTCGTAATAATAATACTAAAACGAAAGCTGTTCAGCCAGAAGAACAAGCAGATTAGTAGAGGTAAGCAGACTAGCAGATAATAACCCTGCTAGTCTATTAAGTGCTAGATTAATTAGACGTTCTGCGAAACTCTACTACTAGACGAGCAATTTGCACATCGTCCTGCGGCTTTGCGTTCTGTGTCTCTTACAACTTCCTTCTCTGCATTAGAGTTTTGCAGGAGGTCTATTGAATACAAAAATTTAAATGGTTTATGATAAAATCATAATTTCTGTGTTTGAAATATATGCGGTATATTATGTTACGCCAATTTATATTATTTTTGATATTACTCTCTCTTGCAGCTTGCGGTTTTAAGCCTGTTTATAAGAGTGATGCAGATTTAGGAAATAACAAATTAGAGCCTTTAACATCTATAGAAATAGAGCCTATTAATTCTATTGTAGGGGCTGAATTATATCAATATTTGCTAGATATTTTACCAAGAAATAATGGCGATGCAGAGTACATATTAAAAACAGAGATCTCAAACATAAGCTCACCTACCTTACTGCGTAAAAACTCAGATATTCTGAGACAAACATTGTCATTAACAGCCAAATACCGTTTGGTAAACATAAAAACAGGGCAAGAAAAAATATCTGATACATTTAAAACTTCATCATCCTACAATGCTAATTTATCGCCCTATGCATCATATATTGAGGAGCAATTCGCTTTAGAGAATTTAGCAAAATCTGCTGCAGAAGAAATTCGCTCTAGGCTAATTTTATATTTTAAATTACATAGTAAATAATGAAATTTTATATATCTCAAATTGATCAATTACTAAGCAAAGTAGCAGCCGGCTCTATCAATTCTATTTTACTATATGGTCCAGATAAAGGATATATTAGTAAAATCTCTGAATTAATCATCAAAAAACTCTCTTTGATTGTAACTTCTGTATCATATAATGGCTTAGCTCCTCAGCAACTTAATATGATGCTAAACTCTCAAAATTTTTTTGGTAAAAGAGAATTTATAAAAATTACTAACGTTAGCGGGGTGTTTGATAAGGAATTTAAAATCATCCTAACAGCTAACTCTCTGCATTTTGCAGCTTTTATAGCTGATGAATTACCCCCCTCCTCTGCTATTAGGAAATTTTACGAGAGTGAAGACAACCTTGCCGTAGTCGCTTGTTACCATGCAGAAGAAAGAGATATTGTCAAAATTATCCTTAAAAAAGCTACTTTAGCCTCCAAAGTAATAGAGCAAGAAGCATTAAGTTACTTAAAACTAAACCTTAAAGGTGATTTTCAGTCCATTACAAACGAACTTGATAAACTTCTATATTTTGTCCACGATAAACAAACAGTTACCATGCAAGACGTGCAGCAAGTGCTCAGTAACGAATTAGGAGGTAGCGGCGATGAAATGTGTATTTATTTTAGCCAACAAAAACTTGAGTTGTTTTTAGCAGAAATAGAAAAGATTATCACGCAAGGCATCAACGAGGTATTAATTCTTAGAGCCTTAATAAGGTACTACTTAAATATTTATTTCGTTAAGTCAAAAATATTAGCTGGCATAGACTCAGAAATAGCTATTAAGCAGCTCTCACCGCCTATTTTCTTTAAATACGCACCAAATTTTAAAAATGCCGTATCCTCCACAACAGCAGAAGAAGCTCTGCGTGTTATAGCTATTTTACAGCAAGCAGAGGTTGATTTCAAAAGCTCAGCACAAGGATTTGATTTTTATCACAATGTTTACGTTCCTGTTTATAGGACATCATTAATCCTTCCTAATTAGAAATAGACCTTCTGCGAAACTCTAATGCAGAGAGGGAATTTGCAGGAGACTCAGGAAGCGCAGAACCGCAGCGTACTCAAATGTACGTGAGGATTTGAGCACCGGATCGACGCACAAATTACCCTCTGCATTAGAGTTTCGCAGAAGGTCTAGTGGAATTTGGTGCTAACTATCTACTTGCAATATTAATGCAAGTACTTTAAACTTTGCGCTCTTAAGTATAAGTTATGAGGCTAATAAACATGGACTTTATCAAACAATTTCAAGAGCGCGGATACTTTTATCAGTGCACTAATTTAGATACTCTTACACAATTAACAAATAGTTCTAAAATTGCTGCTTACGTTGGTTTTGATTGTACTGCTAGATCTTTACATGTTGGTAACTTAATGCAGATAATGATTCTGCGCCTCCTACAACAACATGGTCATAAACCAATAATAATTGTTGGCGGGGCAACTTCTAAGGTTGGTGATCCTAGTGGCAAGGATGAAACTCGCAAGATGTTATCTGATGAGGATTTGCAAGAAAATATAGAAGGCATTAAAAAGTCTTTAGCAAAATTTATTAAATTTGGTAGCGGTGAGAGTGACGCTATCCTTGTGAATAATTCTGATTGGCTAGAGTCGATTAAATATATAGATTTCCTGCGTGATTATGGTAGGCTGATTTCTGTTAATCGCATGCTAACCATGGACTCAGTAAAATTACGCTTAGAGCGCCAGCAGCCTCTCACCTTCCTTGAGTTTAATTACATGCTGCTGCAAGCTTATGATTTCTATCACCTCAAAAAACAATATAATTGCGTGTTACAATTTGGCGGTAGCGACCAGTGGGGTAACATTATTACAGGAATTGAGTTAATACGCAAACTTACAGGTGATGAAGTATATGGCATCACTACGCCTTTACTCACCACCTCCTCAGGTGCTAAAATGGGTAAATCTGCGAGCGGAGCAATTTGGATTAATGAAGATATGCTATCACCTTATGATTATTTTCAATACTGGCGTAACTGTGAAGACCTTGACGTGGTAAAGTTTGCTAAATTATATGCTGAATTTGATGACAAGCAAATGGCAGATCTTGAAACAAATGCAAAGTCTGAGATTAATACAGCTAAAAAAGTGCTAGCTTATCGTTTGACAGAATTATGTCATGGCAAAGAGTCTGCAGAAGCAGCCTTAGAGACAGCTACAAAGGTTTTTGAGCAAGGCGGTATGGATGATAACTTACCCACTATTAGCCTAGATAAAACATTAATGACTAAAGGTATTCCTGCCTTTGAGCTATTCTTTTTAGCTGGACTTGCTGAATCAAAATCTGATAGTCGGCGTTTAATTAGGGGTGGCGGCGCTAAAATTAATGATGAAAAAGTTACTGATGAAAATGCAGTTATTACCTATCAACCATCTGAAAATAATGGTATAATAAAACTTTCTAGCGGAAAGAAAAAGCATTTATTAGCGGTAGTAAACGATTGATCGATAACTTTATTGTAGCGTTTTATCTTCTCCTAACACTTGGTATAGGTATATATTACCGTTCAAAAACGAGCGGTTTTAAAGGTTTTACAAGCGTTAAGGATAGCAGCAAAAAAAATAGATTGCTGTTATTAGCCACTATCTTTGTTTCCTCAGTTGGTGGGGGAACTAGTTTTGGACTCTCAGAAAAAGCTTTTTTAGGCGATGTCTCCTATGCTTATGGCTTACTTATAACTATTACTATTGATTTACTAGTAGCTAAGTTTGTGATCCCGCGTTTAATAAAAAAGCATTATGGCACTGAAAGCGTTGGTGACATAATGGCGCATTATTATGGACCAGTAGGACGCTTTATAGCAGGCGTTGCAGCCGTTACAGTATCTGTAGGGTTTCTAGCAGCGCAAATTAGTGTTAGTGGTCGTATTTTTCAGTATATACTAGACATAGGATATATTGAAGGGGTGGTATTTAGTTACGGCATAATTATATGCTATACAACTATTGGCGGTCTCAGGTCCGTTTTATTTACTAATTTGCTGCAATTTTTTGCAATGATCCTAGCTATACCAGTCATTGCTGTTACTGGTACCTATATTATTGGAGTCAGTAATTTAGCCGTGCAGCTGCCTATGGATAAGTTGGTTTTCAGTTCTACCACTCCTTTACTAACTAATACTATTTCTGCTGCTTTAGGTTTCGCGGTGATGGGTATGTATCCTAACTTTATCCAAAGAGCTTTGATTAATAACAATCCAAGCGATACTAGCCGTGCTATCTATATTAAATCTGTTATTTATGCGGTATTTATTGTACTAATTACCTTAAATGGTTTAATAGGCTATATATTATTCCCTAATCAACCTTCAAACCTAGCATTACCATATTTGATTGACCAAATCATCCCTTCAGGGCTTAAAGGTATAGTAGTTACAGGCTTACTTGCTGCAGTAATGTCTACAGCAGATTCAGATTTAAATGTAACTTCTATTAGCTTGGTTAAAGATATATTTAATCCATTTTGGAAGGAACGAAATCAAGAGAAATTACTGCTCGTTGCTAGGATTACCAATATTGCCATAGGTAGCGTGGCAATATTAATTGCATTAAGATTTGCCAGTGTCGTTGACCTAGTTATTTTTGTTGCTGGATTCTGGGGACCAATGATACTTGTACCATTAGTATTTGCCTTGTTCGATGTTACCTTGCCACTACGTTTTATGGTGTTCTCAAGTATTTCAGGTCTTTGCTCATTTTTATTATGGGAAAATTATTTAATGGTTGATTACTTAGAGCTAAAAGGAGTATTTGTTGGCACTATGGTTAGCTTAGTTACCTTCCTTGCCCCACTTGCTTTCAGAAAACGCAACCGTTAAAAATAAGTTGGTGTATGTGGAATTTGGTATTACAGCAGTTTCTTGTGGATTCTGTAATTGATTTTTTTACCTCAAGGCTTCCTTTATTAACCAAAATCCATGAAATGCTGGCGGGCGGCTACCAAGTCATTTGCTATAACCCTACTCCGCTACAAGCTTAACAATTTCATCTAGCGTCAATATTTTTTCTTCTCTCTTTTCTAGATCTTTCAATTTATACTTACCGCTTATTCTTTCTTCATCACCTATAAAAATTAAATATCTAGCATCTTGTTTCAGGGCTCTTGCTAGTCTTTTATCAACCTTCCCTTTATTATCAAATACCGTGCTTAGGTTGTTTTTTCTTAAAAAATCTGCTGCGAATAATGCAGTAGCTATGTTCTCATCGCCTATAGGTAGTATATATATAGGAGCAATTCGCTGTGATTCGTACTTGCGCATTAAAGCAAGCCTCTCAACTCCTGCAGCAAAACCAATAGCTGGAGTCTTTGGACCACCCATTATTTCTGCAAGCCCATCATAACGACCACCTGCTAAGACTGTAGACTGCGCTCCTAACTGGGTAGTAGTAAATTCAAAAGCTGTATGACAATAATAGTCTAGCCCTCTCACTAATCGCTGGTTTATTTTATATTTCACGCCAAGTGCCTCTAAATAGCGCAATACATCGTTGAAATATTGCTTTGCCTCATCAGTATAGCAGTCTGAGATTAAAGGAGCAAATCGCACGATTTCTTGGTCGCCAATATCTTTAGAATCTAGTATACGCATAGGATTTTTAGCCAACCTTTTCAAGCTATCTTCAGATAAATTATCCTTATGAGCATGAAAATATTCGACTAGTTTTTGCTGATAATTTTCTCTAGACTGAGCGCAACCTAAGGAATTTAACTCTAAAGTAATATCCTCGCTAATATCAAGTGCATCTAAAATATCTTTTGCTAGCTTTATACTTTCTGCATCAGTATAAGCCCCTTCTGCACCAAGATATTCAAAATTAATTTGATGAAATTGTCTTTGCCTTCCAGCTTGTGGTCGGTCATAGCGAAATACTGGTCCATATGAAAAAAATTTCAAAGGTAAGCTGTGTGTCAAGCTATTAGAAATAAAAGCTCGCATAATGCCGGCGGTGAATTCTGGACGCAGGGCAATACTCTCATTGCTTTTGTCAAGAAAACTATACATCTCTTTACTCACCACGTCAGAACTATCGCCAAGGGTGCGATCAAAAATATTAGTATATTCTATGATAGGTGTACTCAGAGGTTCATAATTATACAGCTCGCTGATTTTTCTTGCTGTATTTATTATATATTCTTGAGTCTTAAAATCCTCTGGTAATAAATCCTTAGTGCCACGTAATGGTTGTAATTTGCTAGTCATATTTTGCGTAATATCCTTTTAAACATAGTTGGTATTACCATAAAAATTTTGGCAAATCAAGGTTCAAAGCGTCTTCTGCGCTTTAGCAATAGTTAATCAACTTAAATTAGATACTAGGAGCGAGAAGCGAAGCCTATAATAATAGGTAGAAGGCGAGCGACAAGGCTTGCTAATTCAAGTTCATTAAATATAGTTAGTACATATTATGACCGCCATTGATAGATATGGTCTCTCCAGTAATGAAACCAGCTTCTTCTTCAGATAAAAAGACAACGGCGCGCGCTATCTCTTGTGGTTTTCCTAGCCTTTTCATAGGAATAGCTTCGACTATTTGTGCTAACACATTTTCTGGTATTTTGTCGACCATTTCAGTTGCAACATAACCAGGAGCAATGCAATTAACAGTAATGCCTTTAGCAGCAGATTCTCTGGCTAAGGCTTTTGTAAAACCAATGATACCTGCCTTGGCAGCGGAATAGTTAGTTTGACCTATTTGACCGGCTTGGGCGTTTATAGAGCTAATATTGATAATTCGCCCATAATTTTGTCCACGCATTTGGTTGATAACCGCTCCGCACATATTAAAACAGGAATTTAAATTAATATTTATGACATCCTGCCAATCGCTCTCTTTCATTTTGTGCAACATGCCGTCTTTAGTGATACCAGCGTTATTTACTAAGATACTTACTGGTTTAGCAAATTCTTGTTCTATCTCCCTAACAGCAGCGGCGCATTCCTGCGCTTTACTAACATCCCAATTCCTTACTTTTATACCAAACTCTTCTGCAAAGCTATTAGCAGCGTCATGATTACTGTTGTAGTTAGACACCACGATATAACCCTGCTCTTTTAGTGCTTTTGCTATAGACGCTCCAATCCCTCTTGTGCCACCTGTGACTAAAGCTAACTTAGACATTAAAAACCTACCTTATTTAGTTATCCATAGTTGAAATTTGCACTATATTATTACTAAGCAAATTTTGCAAGTTATCTTAAAGAAAAAGCTGTTTATTGTCGCAAACTGCATTTTTTTAACTTTGTTTAAGTTGCAAGATTACGTTCCTTAATTCCTCGGCCTTAGACTGATCAGCAACTAGCAGAGCATCACCAGTATCAACAATAATTAGGTTTTCAAGTCCAATTACTACTGTTAATTTATTTCCAGTTTTAATATACGAATTACTAACATCAGATGTTACAACATTACCATTATAACAATTACCGTCTCGGTCTTTTTGGCTTATTCTCCACAAAGAATCCCAGTTGCCTATATCAGTCCAGCCAAAATCTCCTTCAAAAACCATAATATCTTGAAGCTGTTCTATAACTGCGTAATCGATTGAATCAGCCGTAATATTTTCATAAAACTTAGGGTTTAACTTCACTATATTACCTGTACGCTTGGCTAAATTATAGGAACTTATGACCATATCTAACATGCTTGCTTGTAAGCGCTCTACTTGACGTAAAAAATACTCTGCGTCATAGCTAAAGATACCTGCATTCCATAAATAATTACCCGCCGCAAAATAAAACTGGGCATTTCCTAGGTTTGGTTTCTCAATAAATTGCTTCACTTGATAAGGCAAAGCTTTAGGTTCTGCTGTGTTTAAATCGTTTTTATCAATTTCAATGTAACCATAACCAGTATGAGGAGAAGTAGGCTTAACGCCTATAGTAGCGACCCCTTCATAGTCAGAATTAAGCATATTATTAATGACATCCAAATAGCGAGATTTACTAGAGATATAAAGGTCAGAAGGTAATAACAAGACTCTCTTATAGCCTTGCTCTTTAGCAATTAGGGCAGCTATAATAGAGCATGGCGCAGTGCTTTTAGGCGCTGGCTCAAGAACTATATCAACTTGCAAACCTATTTCACTGATTTGCTTAGTTGCTATAAATTCGTGCTCCTCTTGTAAAATTACTAAAGGAGTACAAAAAGTCGAGTGGGAAAGCAAAGTCTCCTGAAATAAGCTGTGACCATTAAATAGTTTTAGGAATTGTTTAGGATACGATGGATTCGATAAAGGCCATAATCTAGAACCTATACCACCAGCCATAATTGCTATTTTTGTTTTGGACTCGTTACTTATTAGTTTATTTGTCGTCATAAATAATATATATCTTTACTAAATTTTAATCTAGAGTAGTAACGTTATACAGACTATTAACTTCAACTACAAGTGGAAAATCACAAACCATTAGTAAAAATATTGTTTAATACCAATCCTTAAGGATTAAATACCGGCAATTGGATTTCGAACAGCGAGGCTGCTCTGAAGCTTATATGAATAAGTACAGAAAGACGGATCTTGCAAAATCCGTTTCGGTTATTTAAAAATGGGATGTGGTATGGCTAGTACTTTAGCAAGGCTTCTTCTATAGCGGTAATATCCTCAGGTGTATTAGCGTGATACCAGCGACAATCTACTGGAGCAAAAGCACCATAAAGTCTAGGGTTATTGATATAATATTTTTGCAGAGAAAAGATATCAGACCCATCTCTACTAACAATATTAGGGCGCATTATTTGTACGCCGTTATACATATAGCTATATACCTTTGCTACTTCAATATACGTATGCAGCTCATTTTTGTTATCCTCCAAAGCGTGATGCAACCTACCGTCTTCTAGGACGTCAAAATCTCCGCGCCCTGTGTAACCAATAGCTTTATCAAACTCTTGTACCATTAATAGAAAATCCATTGTTTGCCCGTTCCATTTAGACTCCATCAATTGAAAAATATTTTCCTTTGTTTGGATAATCACGTCGCTATGCATAGTAAAGATAGTTTCTGGTGTAATTCCATCCTCACCAGCAAGTGCGCCGCTAAAATAAGCATTCTTAACCGCCCCGCCAGTCTCAAGCAATTCTGGTTCATAAATTATGGTAATGTTAGGCACATCAAGCCCCTGCTCTAGCCGTTGTTTCTTAAAAACTTCTGCAAAATCGTTGATTTGCTGGGCTAAATAATGAGTATTGATGACGATTTTCTTAAACGGATAGGTCATAGCAAGCTCTAAGCCATATTGCAGAATAGGCTTGCCTAGGATCGTAAGCAACCCTTTTGGCGTATCCTTTGTTAAGTGCCGCATACGGGTACTACGCCCCGCTGCAAAAATCATTAATGTGTCTATCATATTATACTAAAAATATGTTTATTTATAATTTATGTGTTTATCAAGCCAGAGTTGCAATGGTCGCAAAATTGGATGTGATAA
>JAIXRE010000062.1 GCA_027485375.1 Rickettsiaceae bacterium
CTTAGGCTTAGAGGGTGGTCCCCCTATCTTCAAGCAGGATTTCACGTGTCCCGCCCTACTCATGAACTGCAAAACTTTTTACCTATACGGGACTATCACCCTCTATGGTCAACCTTTCCATGTTGTTTTAGTTTTTACTTTAAAGCCACTGGCCTAGTCCGCGTTCGCTCGTCACTACTAGCGGAGTCTCAATTGATGTCCTTTCCTCCAGCTACTAAGATATTTCAGTTCGCTGGGTTTGCCTCGCATAGCTATGTATTCACTATACGATACCTGATAAACAGGTGGGTTTCCCCATTCGGAAATCTTCGGATCAAAGCTTATTCGCAGCTCCCCGAAGCTTATCGCAGCGTATTACGTCCTTCATCGCCTTCTAGCGCCAAGGCATCCACTAAATGCTCTTATTATATTTACTTATTTTTATTTATACTTGAGATTACACGATGTATACAGAATTAATTCTGCACAAAAAGTATCAGTATCTACTCACGATAATTAAATTTTTAAAATCGTAGTATGTATTCTTTTTCAGCTTTATAAACTTTTCAAACAGCTGCAAGTCCTTGTGTTGCTTGCGTGAAAATGGTTATATACTCTATCCCAGCCCTTGTCAAACACTATTTTGCATTTTTATCAAAAATCTTATCTTTTTCTATAATTTCATCAGAAATCATATGCTCCGAGGCTACTTGCCCTATTTCTTGGAACCCTCAAACTTCAGCCCCATATAGCGGTAAAACTCAGGGTTATTTTCCCAAAGCTCCCTAACCTTCACAAACAAGAATAAATGCACTTTAAAGCCAAAAAATGCCTCTATTTCTTGCCTAGCGTTAGTACCTATTTCTTTTATTCTTGCTCCATGCTTGCCAAGAATCATGCTTTTATAGTTATCTCGTGATACTACAATCACTTGGTTTATCTTCACAGATTTATCCTTGAGCTCTTCCCAAGCCTCAGTCTGCACGGTCAAATTATAAGGCAACTCTTCGTGCAGTTGGAGGAATAACTGTTCTCTAGTAATTTCGGAAGATATAAATCGCATTGGCAGATTTGTCATTTCATCTTCGCCGTAAAGCCACGGGCTAATACTAGCTTTATCACAAATATAGCTAAGCAATCCATCTACACCCTCTCCAGAAAGGGCGGAAATTTTAAATATATTAGATTGCGGAAATTGCTCTTTAAGATATTGCTCTGTATTTTCTATATTATCAGAATTGCTATTTATTAGATCTACCTTATTCAATAAAAATGCTGGCACCATTTTTAATGCCTTTAATCTCTCTAATATTTTTATTATCTGATCGTCAAGTTTTCTAGTACTATCTATTATCAACGCAACAATATCAGCGCCGTTTAAACTAGACCACGCGCAACGCACCATAGCTTTTTCCAGTTGCTTTTTTGGTTCAAATATTCCTGGCGTATCAAATAATATAAGCTGCGTATCTTTTATAGTTACAACTCCAGTAATAATAGAGCGAGTCGTTTGTACTTTTGGCGTAACTATTGAAAGTTTTTGCCCGATAATCCTATTAAGCAAGGAAGACTTACCGGCGTTTGGCTTACCCACTATGCATATAGAGATAGTCTTTTGAGCTTGAATGCTAGGATTTGACATATTATTCCTTTTGATGAGTTAGATTCGCAAACAGTTTTTCTGCTGCCTTTTTTTCTGCTGCTTTGATTGAATTACCTTGCGCAACTTCACTACAATTATTTACTGTTACTTTTATAGTAAATATAGGCGAGTGCGCTGCGCCGCTTTGCTGTATTATTTCATATAGTGGTTTTGTATAGCCCTGCCCTTGCGCCCATTCTTGCAAAGCAGTTTTTGGATCTGTAAAAATGAAATTACCTTCCAAGAACAAATCTGACCATAAAAGCTGCACTATTTCTTTTGTTTTATGTATATCACTATCAAGATAAATAGCTGCGACCAAAGCTTCTAGAGCATTTTCAGTATTATTAGGGTTATTGCGACCACCAGAAACTTCTTCCCCATGAGTCATAATAATATAGTTAGCCAAATTAATTTTGGCAGCAATTTTACATAGCGTGTCTTTACAAACTAATTGCGACCTAATTTTAGCAAGCTTACCTTCATCATATTTAGTAAAATCTTGGTACAATTTTTCTGTAACTATAAAGTTGATAACTGAATCACCTAAGAGCTCCAGCCTTTCGTAATCTTTGACCACGGCAGTTCTTGCGTTATGTTGCTTTAACGATGGATGGCTTAGTGCTTCAATAAGCAAGTCTTGATTATTGAATTTGTAAGAAATTAAGTTTTCTAATTCAGATAGTTTTTGCATAAGTAAATATGTTATTTAAATGTTTTTAATATAACAATTATATGGCAAAATAAGAGGGGTAAAAGTACAGGTGGGGTAAAAAAGGAAAAATATTCTAGAAAATGCGTGATGCGCAGCACAAGAGTGCGCTGCGCTGTAGCCAAGCGATAAGGGTTAAATTAACCCTCCATCATTTGTTTACGTGCTACTTTTCTTTTTCTTCTTTCAGTTTCTTGTTCTTTACGAACTCTTTTTACAGAAGGCGGCTCATAGAAACGAGACATTTTCATTGAACGAAAGACTAGTTCTCTTTGCATTTTACGCTTGAGGTTCTTAATCGCCATCTCGCCATTGCCAGCATGAACGTTTACCAATATCATTTACATTACCCCCTTTCGCATTCTCTAATTGTTAAATTACAGCGCAATAATAATACGCATAGATAGCCATGTCAATAAATTTCACGTGCACTTGTAGAAGTTAATAACAAATGAGATTAGTCTCTAATGTTTTTGCCACTCTTTTTTCTCATAATCAAAGTGCATAAAGTAGCGTCCTTTAGGCTGGCAAATTAC